>CADAAS010000076.1 GCA_902785885.1 Pseudoselenomonas ruminantium | reverse complement strand
GGATATAAACCTCTTCATCGACTACTGCCGTAAATATATGGTCGATAACGGCGACACGATCCACTGCTTCCTGTGCGAGTCTCTGCGCTTCTTCCAGCGAAGTCAGCGTCACATAGGTGGACTTATGGTTCTTTTCATCACTGCCAACAGGCTTGCCAATTACTTCTGCATCCCCAATAACATCGAGAATATCATCCGTAATCTGGAAGGCCAGGCCAAAATTATCCGCGTAAACCGTAAGCGCCTGCAATGCTTCCTCGCTGGCACCGCCCAAGATGGCACCGCTGCGGATAGCTGCACGGAACAGAGCGCCGGTCTTGCCCAAATGGATATTCTTCATGGTTTCCATGGAAATCTGCTTGTCTTCCGATTCCATATCAAGCGCCTGACCGCCCACCATGCCGTCCGGACCAGCAGCGGTACTGATTTCCCGCACCACCTGCACGAGTTTTTCCGCACTGACTCCCTGCTGACGCAGCATGACCTCAAAGGCCAGGGTCAGCAGCGCATCACCAGCAAGCGTTGCCATACCGGCACCATAGACTTTATGATTGGTCAGCTTGCCCCGGCGGTAATCGTCATCATCCATAGCCGGCAAATCATCGTGAATCAGTGAATAGGTATGAATCATTTCCATGGCACAGCCCGTGGTAAGGTAATCCGTTCCCTTTGCTCCTACGGCATCAGCGGCAGCCATCAGCAGAACCGGACGCAGGCGTTTGCCGCCCGCCATCAGGCTGTACTTCATGGATTCACAAAGCGTCTTGTCCAACGGATTTGCTTCATTCAGTTCTTTTACCAACTGTGCTTCAACCAGTGCACTGCGTTCCTGCCAGATTTTCTTTAACTCCATGGTCATTCTCCCTCTATTACCAATTTGCTTTCCGCAATTTTTCCCTTGTCGTCCACATGAACCACCAAATCCATGGCCGCTTCGGCTTTACTGAGCTCTTTAAGGCAAGCCTCGCCCAGCTTCATGCCCTCGGTGTAATTATCCATTAACTCCTTGAGGCTGCTGTCGCCACTTTCCATCTGCTTAACAATGCTTTCCAGCTTGTCCAACGCATCCTCAAAGGAGAGTTCTTTCTTGCGCGGCATTATCGGTCACCCTTCCCTATCTTTGCCAACACCTTTGCGCGAACATGGCCGTCCGTAAGGGTCAGCTGCAATTCATCGTCAATCTCCACAGCCTGAATACTGCTCACGAGCTTATCCTGCTTGGTGACAATCCCATAACCACGGCTCAAAACCGCAGCTGGGTTAATGGCCGCCAAACGGTTTAAGATAAGCCCCAGTTTATGTTGTTTCCCCTGTAATTCCGCCTTAGCCGTACGCTGCAAACCCGCCAGCAGGAAATCCAGCCGTTGGCGACGCTCAGCAAGCATGCTCTGCGGTTCCCGCATTACGCGGCTGTTTAAGAGTCCTTCCAACCGCTGACGGCGCAGGGCAAGCTCGCGTTGCACTTGACGGGTCAGTTGACCGGTCAGATTTCCCACCTGCCGCATAACTTCTGACTGGTCAGGCACAGCCAGTTCTGCCGCCTGCGAGGGCGTTGCCGCCCGCACATCCGCCGCAAAATCCGCTAACGTAAAGTCCGTTTCATGCCCGACCGCCGAAATGAGCGGCACAGGACAGGCCGCAATGGCCCGCACCACGGGCTCCTCATTGAACGCCCATAAGTCTTCCATCGAACCGCCGCCGCGTCCAGCAATGATTACATCTACGGCATATTCCTCGGCAAAGAAATCTATGCCGCGGGCAATCTGCTCAGCGGCCCCCTCACCCTGTACCTGCACCGGATAGAGTACCAGCTGTATTCCCGGCCAGCGCCGTTTGGAAACCCGATAAATATCGCGCAGGACGGCCCCGGCAGAGCTCGTCACCACGCCAATCTTCTTTGGAAAAGCTGGCAGGGGCTGTTTCCTTGCGGGGTCAAAAAGCCCTTCAGCCGCCAGTTTCTCCTTGAGCTGTTCAAAAGCCAGCGCCAAATCGCCAGTGCCTTCCGGTATCAGGCTGTCCACATAGAGCTGATAGACACCATCACGCTCATAGACCGCAATGCTGCCACCGGCCACCACCTGCATGCCATTTTGCGGCAAAAAGCGTAAATACTGCGCCCGGCTGCGGAACATCACGCATTTGAGCGCCGAATTTGTATCCTTCAGGGTAAAATAGCAATGCCCAGAGGGATATTGTTTGAAGTTGGAAATTTCTCCGCGTACCGAAACACCCTGCAGCAAAGGTTCCCCTGCCAGCAGGTCCTTCAAATAGCGGTTGACATCACTTACCGAATGGACAGCCATCGTTTTCCCCCATACACACGAAACTGCCAGCCCCGACATGGGTCTGGCAGTCTTTGCACCTTACTGGGCTTTCATCATTGCTCCCAGAATGCCGTTGACATAACGGCTGGAATCATCAGTACCATACTTTTTCGCCAGTTCCACAGCTTCATTAATCGCAATATTCGGCGTAAGCGTTTCTTCTGCGAAACGAATCTCAAAAGTTGCCAGCCGTGTAATATTGCGGTCCACTGTTGCCATACGCTCAAGTCTCCAGTCCTTGGAGCTGGCGGCAATCAGGCTGTCAATCTCCGCTATATGCGCGCGAGTGCCATGTACCAAGGTACTTACAAATTCCCGGTCCCGGACACTCATCTTCTCCGCTTCGCCCAGCACCGTATCAATCGCGAGAGTTTCATACTGCTCCTGCTGACCTTCCTCCCCCGGATTCAAATCTAACTGAAAAAGCGCCTGCAGGGCTGCTTCTCTTGCTTGTCTACGACTCATTACAAACCTTCCTTAAAATCTTTTTTATTCTTTGGAGCCGTTCATAAATAAATTTCAAATTTGGCTTGCCTTATCTTAAAATTTATTTATTGCCAGTTCCTTAGCGTTGAAAACGCTCAAATAATGTCCATGCCTTTTCGCGGATATTTGCCCAGGCATCCTCACCGTTATCGAGCTGCAAGCCGACAAATAAACCGATAAGCCCACAGCAGATGACAAAGAACGTATGCCAAAAGCCAAAGCACAGAACCGCCGTCCCGAACAGCATGCCAATCACGAAGCCGCTGGCCTTGCCGCGATGATTCTGCCATAGCTGAGTCAGTACTTGTCCAAATTCTTCCTTCACTATGCCTTCACCGCCTTAGACCACACGATGTTTCTTCTCCGGCTGGACATCGGAAACCTCCGAAACCACGATATTCACCGGTACATCTTCGGAAACATCAGCCTCGCGACCCACCGTCAAATCCACGTCAAGCGACAGTCTGGCCGCACCTTCTTTGGGATTCTTCGCCTTGATGCGCACATTGGCATCCCGCACACCATGAACTTCCCGCGCCATCCGGTCTGCCAGGCTGCGCATGGCTTCCAGCGCCACTCGCACTTCTCCTTTAGGGCCAGCATCAATCACATACTCGCCCTTGCTGGTAGACGGCTCACTTTGTTTACGGGAAAACACCGCTAACAGCAGTTTAAGACAAATGAGCAGGGCTACCACGCAGATAGCCAGCGTTTCCTTCTGTGCCAGGGCAAAATGCAGCTGCTTTAGCCAGACATTTTCCGGCAGGACCTGCACAGCCGCCGCCAGCACAGCTCCGGACAAGGCGATTCCCGTCAGGGACAACAGCAATAACAAAAACCGATTGATTATACTCATAGAATACGCCTCTTTCCGCTATCTACATTTTAGCGGACGCGTACCTCCTCCGTCTTGTCTTCTTCGTCCGGGAAGCCTACGCCCTGTACATGGATATTGACTTCCACTACGGAAAGTCCCGTCATGTTCTCAATGGCCTGCTTGACATTTTCCTGTGCTGCCAGGGCAACATCCGGAATACGCACGCCATATTTCACAATGATATAGAGGTCAACGGCAGCTTCTTTTTCGCCGACTTCAACCTTTACGCCTTTGGCAAAGTTCTTGCGGCCCAGCATCTCGGCAATACCGCCGGCGATGCCGCCGCTCATGCCGGCAATGCCTTCCACTTCCGTTGCCGCAAGGCCTGCAATAATGCTGACCACTTCATCAGCAATGCGAATTGAACCCAGAGAATTGTCTTTCTTTACCATTTCTTTTGCCTGATCCATTACAAATCCCTCCACATCATATGACGCACACTAATCTTATACTATTATAACGCCTTTGGTCATGTTTTGCCATAGGCAAAACAACCGATTCGCATTTCAACGGCAATAATATGGCATACATATTATTATTCGTTATAACATATTTTCGCGAATAAACAGGCATATTCCTGCAAATTTATGCAAGTTTATACCGTTTCTCCCAAAAATATCCGCAAAGATAAAAACTGCCGCACCATATAAATGATGCGGCAGTCACCGTACATCGTGAACTTAATTATGCGCGTTCGATGTAGTTACCCGTACGGGTATCGATGCGCAGCACATCGCCTTCGTTGATGAACAGCGGTACGCGGACTTCATAGCCCGTTTCCAGCTTGGCCATCTTCGTTGCGCCCGTAGCCGTGTTACCCTTAACGCTGGGTTCGCATTCCGTAACAGCGAGGTTAACGGAGTTCGGCAGGCTGATGCCGATGATGCGGCCCTTGAACGTCTGGAGGTTAACTTCCATGTTTTCTTTCAGGTAGTTCAGTGCATCGCCGAGCGTTTCCGTGTTGAGTTCGCTCTGTTCATAAGTTTCCGTGTCCATGAACGTGTACATGCCATCAGCTTCATAGAGATACTGCATAGTGCGCGTCTCGAGGTGTGCTGCCGGCATCTTTTCGTTCGGGTTGAACGTACGTTCAACTACTGCACCGGTTTCAACGTTCTTGATTTTCGTGCGCACGAAAGCAGCGCCTTTACCCGGCTTTACATGCTGGAAATCCACAATCTGCCAAACATTGCCGTCGATTTCGATGGTTAAACCCGTGCGAAAATCAGTACTATTAATCATTAACTTACGCCCTCCAATAATGTCTGAATGCTTTTTCAAAGCGTTTCAATTTCAAAATAACGTAACTAGTATAACACAAGTCACTGCCACTATTCAAGAGTAATTTCACTCCTGCCTGCAGCCAATAAATCATGGTCAATAAATCATCATATGCACCTGCGCACCAAAATCCGCTGCCGTGATGCCAAACACCTGCAAAAACGCCTGCTTGCCATCGCCGCTTCTGCGGGCGGCCATCTGCCAGTTATAAAGTGCCGGCCAGCCATAACGGCGCACCAGTTCTGCTGCAGCATATTCACAGAGATGACTGACCGGCTCATTGCCATACTGTTCCATGGCCTTTTGCATATCCGCATTGCTCATGATTTTATCCACCGTGAGCAGCGGCGCATTTTTCCGCAGTTCCTGCCGCCAGGCACGCTGATAATCCGGCAGTTTGCCTTCACCGATATCCACCAGACGCGCCACGCCGGACACATAACTCATGCCCCGCAGCAGCCAGGTCATGCCCACATCTTCACTGCCCAGTTGCTGCAGGATAAAGAGGCGGCTGACCATGGCCGAACTCACAAAAATCGACTGCCGGTTATCGTCGATTTTCGCGGCATTGACAAACAACGTACTGTTGTTTTCCGCCCAAACACTGTCGGCAGCAGTCCTTTGGGCTTCAGCAGCATCGACACCGCAATATTCCTGCATAGCCGCAGCATAATCCTCGGCACCGCTGACAAAGACCAGCTTATAGCGACCCTTCAGATCATGCCCCCAATGATTTTGCAGCCACTTACGGGATTGGGCGATATGCTGCCGATACTGCCGGACCACGGACTCATTCACCTGCGGCCGCACCACCACAGCCAGCTGCGCCGGTGCGTTAAGCTCACCCTGCCACCAGACGGAAAACTCCTGCAAAAAGACGCTTAGTTCCACACCAAAAACCTGGGCAAAGACCTGCTCTGCCTCGCCCTTGGCCAGCCCCTTGTAGTAGGCAATGATTTTCTGCTCCGGGCTGCCGCCGCCATAATGATGCAGCAGATAGTAAACCATCACATCCGAGAGCGTATAATACTTTGCCTTGCCACTCAGGAGCTGCACGCGTTCTTCTTCCGTAGTGCGCTGCAGTCTTTCAACTTTGGCTGTTTCCTTGGCATTTTGCAGGGTAAACAAATCGTCCATATACCATTTTTCTACCGACCGGCCGCCCATCTTCTCTGCCAGCAAGGCTCCGGCATAATCGGCCGTACCTTCCTCCAGCCAAAAGAGGGAGTTTTCATAACCGCTGCGACCATCACTCAATTCATACTGCAGCTGATGAAACAGTTCATGTCCCGTAGTGCTGTACCGCTCGCTTTTATCCGTCATTTTCTGCTTGTCGCCGTCCAGCGCAATGATATTTTTCCTGCCCATGGACTCACCGCTGGTGTATTGGGCTTTGGGCTTAACCTTATCCTCTTCCACCCCCAGCTTTTCAACCAGCAATTCCTCATATTTTCCCGTGTCTGCACCAACCCAGATATCGACATTATGCTGCAGGTTCACCTGATACCGGTCTTCCAACAGCTGCGGGAAGGCTGCCGCCGCCTGCTCGATATCCCGCATCGTTTCCGGTGCAGGCTGACCATGGCTATGAACAGCAACCGTCGCCGGTCCTGTGGCTCCGACTGTCCCATTTAGAAAATCCCAAGCCATTTTGCCGCCCAGGCAAAGTCCAAAAGCCAATACGCAGGCCCACAGAAAGATTCCTAATTTTCTCATTCCGACCTCACTTCATCTGCCAACGGCAAAGGCGCGCTTCAAGGATATCCAGCAAGCCAAAGAGAAATAACCCCATCAGGCTCAGAATCACAATGCCTGTATACATCTCCAGATAATTCACCCGCAGCCAGGCATCCATGATGAAATAGCCCATGCCGTACTGCGTGCCAAAGGTTTCCGTAAAAAACAGCACCGAAACGGCCGTGGCCATAGCCACGCGGATAGCTGTAATAAAGTTCGGCAAAGTCGCCGGCACGAGGATATAGCGGAACACCTGCCGGAACCTTGCTCCCAAGGAATACAGCGGATAATACGTTTCAGCCGGAATGGCACGGATACCATCCCTAAGCGCCACGACAATCTGAAATACCACAATGAGGAAAATCATGATGATTTTCGACAGCTCCCCAATCCCTGCCAAAAGCATCAAAATGGGCAACAGGGCAATCTTCGGTATCGGATAAGTCAGATAAACCAGCGGTGCCAAATACCGGTCTGCCTTGGAAAAATAACCCATGATAATCCCTAAAGGGTACCCCACCAATACCGCCAGCAGAATGCCGGCAAAAATCCGCCACAGGCTATACGCGGCGTGCACAGCGATTTTGTCCGCAAAAATTTCGCCCAATCGTTCAAAGACCAACAACGGCTCCGGTATGATGGGCAGCTGCACTAAGGTCGCCGTCAACTGCCACAGGAGCAGCAAAAAGAGCACGCCGAAAAGATAAGCACGCAAAACTACTTTGCTTTTGTTCCTCATGACTGCCGCGCCCCCATAGCCTTGATTTTCTCCTTCAGTTCCTGACTCTTGGCGAAAAATTCTGTTGTCGTCTTCCACGAACGGCTGCCCTGCCATTTATTCTCCATGACCTCGGCCACCGTGCCGCCATTTGTGCCGCCCGCCATCAGTACAATCTGCTGGCCTAAATACAAGGCTTCTTCCACATAATGGGTCACAAGGATTGTGGTTATGCCAGCCTCCTCCCAAAGGTCACGGAATACATCCTGCATTTCCTCGCGGGTAATGGCATCTAATGCCGAAAAAGGCTCATCCATCAGCAAAATATCTGGCTCGAGCAAAAACACGCGGGCAAGGCTCACACGCTGCTGCTGTCCGCCGCTGAGTTCCTGCGGATAGCGATTGAGCAAATCCTCAATGCCCAGCTTTTGGCACAAGGCCTCCATTCGGACCGACTTTGACTCCGTCCAGCCATCCTTAATCCGACAGGCCAGCCGAATATTGTCCGCCACAGTCTGCCAGGGCAGCAGGCCATAGTTCTGCGGCATAAAGCCAATCCGCAGTTTCTTGGGGCTGACTTCGCTGCCGCTAATGCGCACCTGCCCCGTAAAATCGGTAATCAGCCCTGCCACCACCTTTAGCAGCGTGGACTTGCCACAGCCGGAAGGGCCTATAACAGCACAAACCGTTCCTTGCGGAACGGTCAGGCTGACATTTTGCAATGCCGTATTCTTTTGTTTCAGTCCAGAATAGCTAACGGCTAAATTCTTTACTTCAATCATATCACTTGCTCAACACATCGACCACAAAATCGGCGTAGGTGTAATTCTTCTGAATAAGGCCCTTGCCCTGCAGCCACTTCACGCAGTCCACCACATCACTTTCCTTGGGCAGGGTGGCATGATGATATTCCGGCAGCTTCAAGGCTTCCTTGGCAGCCGGCGGGAAACCGCCCTTTTCCACAATCAGGTCAATATATTCTTCCCGCGGCGTGTTATTGAGGTAATCCACAGCCTTGTTATAGGCACGATACATAGCGGAAATTTCTGCCCGTCTGTCGTTCGTGGTCTTGGCCGTAAACATGATGACGCCCGGATTGATGCCCAGTTCGTCAGAACCCGTTACGAACTGGCAGCCATTGTGTACGGCAATGCTTGCCATCGGTTCAGGAAGTGTAGCCGCGGCGAGCTTGCCATTCTGCAGCATTTCCAGACGGGTGGGAATCTGCGGGATAATCACCTTGTTTATGCTGTCTTCCGGCAGATTTTCCTTCGCCAGAATCTGATCTGTCACATACTCAATGATGGTATTGCGGGAAACCGCTACATCCTGACCTTTAAGGTCAGCTACGGATTTCGCCCCGGACTGCTTGCTTGCAATCAGCTTGTAACTGCCATCGGTGAAGGACGTTACCTTCACATTAAAGCCGCCGTCCTTGGCAAAGGCCACGGCCAGCATATCCGAGATTGCCCCGTCCAGATTGCCGCTCTGCAGCGCCGAATCCCTATCCATAGCACTCTTGTACTGCTGAATGTTGACCTCCAGGCCTTCTTCCTTAAAATACCCCTTTTCCTGCGCGATGATAAAAGGCAGGGAATCCGTATCCGGCATCAGGCCAATATTCAATGGCTGTAAATCCTTCTTTGCCTCCTGCTGGCCACAGCCTGCCACCAATCCCATCAATAAAATGGCCATGACTAATAATGCATACTTCTTCAACGTTTTTACTCCCTTCATCCTGTTTTATTCAGACAGCCACTTGGACAGGAAATCTGCTCCCGTCCGAGCATAATAAACCGCTTTGTCGATAACGTCCTTGTTTTCTGCATAGGCGCTCTCAGCCTTGGCTTTAATCCTGCCGGCCTCCTGCTGCATTTCTGCCACCGTGTCCAGCTTGGCATCCACATCATCGAGCATGCTCTGGGCCTCGGCAATGGACTGCTTCAGCTTCGCCACATCGCTGTCTGCCTGCGCAGAAACCTTCTCATTTTCCTGCAACTTCTCCTGACGCTTGGCCTCCTTGCCGGTGACTTTATCCACCAGCTTGCCCAAAGCAGAACCGGGTGCCTCCTTGCTAATTTCCTCGTTGCGACCCTTGGCCCGGCTGGACATATCCTCCAGCTCACGCTCACGCTCCTGCAAGGCCTGCTTCTGCCGCTCCAGTTCCTGACGGCGCGCCTTGAGGTCTGCCTCCTGGTCAGCCAGTTTCTGCTCCCGTGCCTGCATCTGCTGACGCTCCATCTGCTGCTGATTCTGCTTGGCTTCAGACTGGTCCTGACCGTAACCGGCCAGCATAAAACCGCCCAAAAGCGCTGCCACAAAGCAAATTGCCAGGAGTATGCCTCGCTTCCTGCCTGCGGTAAAAAACGGCTTAGCCTTTGGCTTTTCCACACGGGACGGTATATCCTCCGGCGGCAGTTCCCGCACGCCGCGATAGCCGCTGTCCATCCGCTCTGCATTATCTTCAATCCGTGGCAAAGGCTGGGTATCGAACTTTCGCTCGTCATCTGACCTCTGCCCGTCGACAGGACGCATTAACTGCGTCTTATCAAAATCATCTTGTTTCATCTAATATAGCTCCATGTTCCTTCTGCATCGTTTCACACAATCTTCTGAGTGTCCACAGTGTATTGAACGGCGTCACCACCGCCTTAAAGCGGATATGAGGCACACCTGCCTCTTTGAGCGCCAGCAGCACTTCATCCAAACGCTTGTTGCGGATATTCTGGAGCACCATGACCTCATGGGGAAAGACAAAGTTATCCTCATCTTTAGCCTTGGCGGGCTGAAAGCCTTTAGCGCCCAATAAATAGCCGACCTTTTCCCGCCAGTCCTCCGGCTGCAGGATTTTGGTCACTATGCCCATTTTATGGAGGGTCTTGCAGGCCAACGCCAATTTTTCGTCATCCTGGAATTGATAAAAAAGTACCTGTTCCTGCCGTTTCATCTGCTCAGTCCTCCACCCAGCGGGCCATGCCCCGCATCAGTAAATACGTCACCAATTCGTCCATCGACACACCTTCCGCCGCCTGCCGTTCCTGCAAAGACTCACGCAAAGTACGAGGCAGCTTGACGGTCAAGTTGCCCTCCGACAAAGCAGCCTTATCCTCTGCCTTGGTCACTTTAGCGGTTTTAGCCGCCTTTACGGCTTTTTCCGTCTTCGTCGCTTTGGCCGCCTTCGTCTCTTTTGGTTTTTTTACCGTCTTAGCCGTTTTCGTTGCCGTTGTTTCCTTTGCCGCTTTAGCCGTCTTCTTCTCCTGTTTTCCCTCATCCTTAACGACCTTTGTCTTGCGGGCAGTTTTTTTCTCCTTTTCCTCCGGCGGGTAAACCATAAACTCATCATAGGCGTTGCGCAGGGTTTCGCTGGCCTGCTTAGTGCCTACGCCGATGATATAGGACGGAGTATCCGAATTCAGATACTCCGCAATACGCACGAAATCCGAATCCGTAGTGATGATAAAAAACCGCCGCACGCCTTCATCATAAAGGAGCTTGGCCGAATCGTAAATGGCTGAATCAAGAGAATTCTTCCCGAGATAAGTACGGCTAATCTGCCGGAAGGTAAAGCCGGGACGGCGCATGAGTTTTTCCCAGCGCTTCTGCTCCGGACGCGCCTCCCAGTCGGATACCACAATGGTACGGCAGGGCTGATAGCGCCGCGCTTTGCCCAAGGTGTAATTCAGCATTTCAAACGGCGCATTTTCAATATCGTATAAAATTGCTACAACTTCGTTACTGGAATCCAGGGTCATAAAATCCTTCCTTTAATATTGATATTATATACATTTTACTATTCGCCATCAAAGGAAAAAATCCTGCTAAACAGGAAAAATCAGTCATTAATAGCCTGTTCAATCATGGCGCCGCCCACGAGCACATCACCATCATAGAATACGACAAACTGCCCCGGCGTAACCGCCCGCTGCGGTTCGGCAAATTCCACTTTGAGCAAGCCATCTGCCTGTTGGGAGAGCCTGGCCTGCGCCTCACGCTTGCCATAGCGGATTTTGGCACCAAACTCCATACCGTCCTCCAATTTATCAATGGCAATCCAGTTGGCATCACTCGCCAAAAGCCCTTTGGCAAAGACCGAAGTGTTGCCGCCCACGACCACTTCATTGCGCTGCATATCGAGCTTATGCACATAGAGCGGTTCCGGTGCCGCAATGCCCAGCCCCTTGCGCTGGCCGATGGTATAAAGCGGCACGCCGTTATGCCGACCCAATACTTTTCCTTCGTCGTTGACGATATTGCCCTTGCGCAGGCACTTGGGCCGATGCTTTTGCAAAAAAGCCTTGTAATCATCATGGGGCACAAAGCAGATTTCCTGACTTTCAGCTTTATGCGCCACCGGCAAATCCATCTTCTCCGCCAGTTCCCGCACACGCTCCTTGGTCATATCGCCCAACGGCAGCAGGATATGCTGCAAGGAGCTTTGCGGCAAACGGTGCAGGGCATAAGACTGGTCTTTATGCTCGTCCAGACCTTTTTTCACCACATAACGGCCGTTTTCCAGCTGACCAATGCGGGCATAATGACCCGTAGCCAGAAAATCTGCACCTAATTCTCTGGCCTTATCCAGCAGCAGGCCGAATTTCATGGACGGATTGCACATCACGCAGGGATTCGGCGTACGCCCCTTGGCGTATTCGCTCAGGAAATAGTCAATAACATTTGCCTGAAATTCCTGGCGGAAATCCACCGTATGATGTTCAATTCCCAAAGCTGCGGCAACCTTCTTGGCATCCCGTACGCAATCCGGCTCCTCGCCTGCCGCCACATTGACCGTTTCACTGCGGCCTTCCTCCGTCAGCAGCATGGTAATGCCGATTACCGTATAACCCTGCTCGGCCAGCAAAGCCGCCGTCAACGAACTGTCCACGCCGCCGCTCATGGCCACGGCTACTATCTTTTTATCCAAAATCGCTACACCTCTTAATACCTACAATTATACTATGTTTATATTTTACTACCATAACATATTTGTGGCTTCAGCTCAACACTTTTCTACAAATGCAAACCAAGTTAAACTGGAACCAATATTACTGAATATGTCAATGCGGAAGCAATACTAAAAGCCCCTGAACTTCAAGTCCGAGGGCTTTTATGCTGTATATGTTTATGATATAATGGACACGTTGCCCAAACCTCCGTTTGGAAGTCCCGCGACGGGAAGGAGGTGCAAGGTGAGTTGTCATTCCGTGACTTCGTGGCAGCCGTCATGGTCAGTGTAACCGCTCATTACCTGATTAAATGCCTAGACGCGCTTATCACGTTAATCTTCGGGTAACGTAGGCTCGACCTGGCATGAGTCGATAATCATGCAAGAACCCCACGATTGAGAATTGCCCTTCTCTCTCGTGGGGTTCCTTTTGTATACCGAACTGCAAGGTTCGGTGTCATTCCGTTCGCTCACTAAAAGTATAGCATAGCCCCCAAAATACTTCAAGATACCATGTAAAAATAAATAACATTACAAACTATCCATCTGCCAGCTTCTTTGTGAAGCCCCCATTTTTTCTTTCAACCTATTGTTATTTTTCATAACACATAATAGATTTAAGTGATAAAATATTACGCCTTTATAGGTTATCTATAATAACCTATAATAATGATATGAGGTGATTTATTATGACTACCGGACAGCGGTTAAAGATGCTCAGAGAGCAACGAGGGCAGTCACAAGCTGATATTGCCAAGTTACTAGGCGTTGGCCGAACTACATATCTAAAATATGAATCTGGCGAAAATAGGCCTACGCGCAAATTAAAAGAACTATCGGCTCTTTTTAATGTTACAAGCGATTATATTATGTGCCTTTCCAATGACCCACACGGTACTCAACATTTGACGAAAAACATCGACTTATCGTCCAAGGAAGAACGCGAAATAGTGAGTGACCTAGAGGATATGATGAACTCTATGGCCTCTGCAGTTTATGAGGCTAAAGGGACAGAACAGGAAGATATGGAAGATATGGAAGCCCTGCAAGCTACATTGCATGCAGCCATGATACAAGCCAAAAAGATAACTAAGAAAAAGAAAAAGAAAAAAAAAGGTAGAAACCATCACTAATACATTTACTGTGGCGTTATTACCCAACGATAAATACCTACGTGACGATGAACCACATCAATAAACTAAATTAGTACACCACTATAAATAAAACGCTATACCCCCTTTATTTACGGAGATATAAATGAAAATTACTGGCATTATCGCCGAATACAATCCCTTTCACAACGGGCATCTTTACCAAATCAAAAAAATAAAAGAACAGGGCGATTCCCTGATTATCGCCGTAATGAGCGGCAGTTTTACCCAACGCGGAGAGGCGGCTATCTTTGACAAATGGCAGCGCGCGGAAACTGCGGTAAAAAGCGGCTGTGATATCGTACTCGAACTGCCCTTTGCCTTTGCCTGCCGCAGTGCTCAGGACTTTGCCCGCGGCGGGGTGACCTTATTAAACCGGCTGGGCGTTGTCAACCAGCTGGTCTTTGGTGCAGAATGCGCTGACCTGTCCATATTGCAAAACATTGCCCTGCAGTTGGACGATAAAACATTCCAAGAAAAACTCCATGCCCATATTGCCAGCGGCCTTTCCTATGCACAAGCCATCAGTGCAGCA
>CADAAS010000075.1 GCA_902785885.1 Pseudoselenomonas ruminantium | reverse complement strand
ACCGGTGCTGGTGAAAACACAGCAGGCCGGCATTGGGAGCAGTGAGCAAAGCGGCAACTATTCCGGTATCGTCAAGGGGCGTTATGAAACCAATATGGCCTTTCAGGTAGGCGGACAGATAATCTCCCGCAATGTGCAGGCGGGCAGCCGTGTGCGTGCGGGGGATGTCTTGATGGTCATTGATGCCCGCGATGTTTTGCAGCAGTCCAATCAGGGCGATGCGCAGGTGGCTTCGGCCCGGGCGCAGTTGGAACTGGCCGAAAAGAATCTCGAGCGCTATACCCAGTTGTTTGAGGAAAATGCTGTATCCCGTGCAACCCTTGACCAGTATCAGACCAATTACGATGCGGCCTTCGCGGCTTACCGCAGCGCTTATGCCCAGCAAAAGCAGGGGCATAATGCCCTGGGCTACACCAATCTTGTGGCAGGGGCTAATGGTGTGGTTTCGTCAATCACAGCGGAAGAAGGCCAGGTAGTGGCTGCCGGGCAAACGGTGCTGACTCTTGTGCAGAATGGCGAAATGGAAGTGGAAATTGCTGTGCCGGAAAATAAGGTCAGCGAACTCACTTTGGGCATGCCTGTATCGGTGAATTTCTGGGCGTTAAAGGGGCAGGCAGATGGTACCATCCGGGAGATTTCGCCGATGGCAGACAGTACAACCCGTACCTATAAAGTGCGCGTTTCCCTGCCGGAACCGCCGGCGGGGATGCAGCTGGGCATGACCGCCAGTGTCGCCATAAAGGGAGATGGCAATGAAGCGGGCGGAGTTGTGCTGCCGTTGTCGGCCATTTTCCAGGATGGCGATACGCCGCAGGTATGGGTCGTAGGCGAGGATAATACGCTGACGGCCAAAGCTGTTGCCGTGGAAAATCTTGGCGATGACCAGGTGCAGGTAACCGGCCTTAATGTGGGTGACCTGGTGGTTACGGCCGGCGTTCATAAGCTCCATGAGGGGCAGACGGTACGGACGGAGGCGGACTGATGCGGAATCTTACAGAAGTCAGTCTCAAGAATCGGACGCTGGTCTGGTATTTTATCATCATAACCGCCATTGGCGGTATCCTGTCCTACTTCCAGTTGGGGCGCATGGAAGACCCGCAGTTCACCATCCGGCAGATGGTCGTGACGGCGGCCTGGCCGGGCGCTACGGCGGAGGAGATGCAGGAGCAGGTCACGGACAAGCTGGAAAAGCGCCTGCAGGATACGCCGCACCTGAAAGCCATCAAAAGCGAAAATCGTCCGGGACAGGTTGTAATCTATGTGGAACTGGATGATGAAATCGCCAAGGCCGATATTCGTCCGACCTGGCGTGATGTACGCAATTTCTGCGAGGATATCAAGCGCAATCTGCCGGAGGGCGTATATGGCCCCTACTACAATGACCGCTTTGATGATGTTTACGGCACGATTTACGCCGTGACTGGCGATGGCTATAACTACGAGGAGTTGCGGCAGTATGCGGAAAAGACCCGACGCCTGCTCCTCAATGTGCCCAGTGTGCAAAAGGTGGAACTCATTGGGGAACAGAAGGAAAAAATCTATGTGGAACTCGATACCATGAAGCTCTCCGAGCTGGGTATCAGCCCGCAGGTGATTTCCAATGCCTTAAAGACGCAGAATGAAATGACGGCAGCGGCGATGGTGGATACGGATTCTTCCAATGTCTACCTGCGCCTGTCCGGTCAGTTTGCTGATGTAAAAGCCGTGGAGGAAATGCCCATCAGCGTGAATGGGCGCAACTTCCGTTTGGGCGATATTGCCAAAGTCAGCCGCAAGTTCAGCGATCCGGCTGATAATAAGATGTTCTTTGATGGCGAACCGGCCGTGGGAATTGCCGTGTCCATGGAAGATGGGGGCAATATTCTTGACCTTGGCGAAAACCTGAAAAAACAGGTTGCAGCTGTACAGGATGAAGTTCCGGCAGGTGTAGAAATCCGACAGGTGGCCAATCAGTCGGAAGTGGTCAAATCCTCCATTAACGAGTTTATCAAGACGTTGATGGAAGCGATTGTCATTGTGCTCGCGGTAAGTTTCCTGTCCCTGGGCGTGCGCACGGGCATGGTCGTGGCCTGCTGTATCCCGTTGGTGCTCTGCGGTGTGTTCATTTCCATGTATATGTTGGGCATTGATTTGCATAAGGTATCCTTGGGCGCACTGATTATTGCTTTGGGCCTGCTCGTTGATGACGCCATCATTGCCGTGGAAATGATGAGCGTGAAGCTGGAGGCGGGGTTAAACCGCTTTGATGCGGCATGCTTTGCCTTTAAGGCGACAGCCAAGCCCATGCTGACAGGCACGCTTATCACTTGTGCAGGCTTTATCCCTGTGGCTTTTTCCCAGGGCATGGCCAGCGAATTCTGCAATGCCCTGTTCCCGGTTATCGGCATTGCTTTGGTATTGTCATGGGTGGTATCGGTTATGGTGGCTCCGCTTTTGGGCACCTATATGATTAAGGTGAAGCCAAAAACCGATGCGCAAGGGGAAATCAATCCGTACCAGAGCCGCTTTTATGCGAAGTTCCGCAAGGTGCTGCAATGGTTCCTGAGCCATCGGCAGGTGGTGCTCGTGGGGACAGTCGCGCTCTTTGTGGTGTCGCTTCTGATGATGCCGCATATCCGTCAGGAATTTTTCCCCACGTCCACCAGGCCCGAAGTGCTGATGGAACTGAAACTGCCGGAAGGCTCGTCCAAGGCAGCTTCCCAGGAGATTGCCGATAGGATGTCGGCATTCCTGCAGGAGCGTCAGGACTTGCTTGAAAACTATGCCTATTATGTAGGCCGTTATACACCGCGTTTTGTGCTGACGGTTGACCCGAAGGCAGAGACGGATAATGTCACCCATTTTGTGATGGTGGCCAAGGATGTTAAGGCACGCGAAAAACTGGCCGCGGAACTCCAGACCGCTTTTAACGAGGAATTTTCCGATGTGCGGGCAAAAATTCAGTACATCCAGACCGGCCCGCCGGCCGATTACCCCGTGATGCTCCGCGTGACGGGCTACAGCACCGAGCAGGCCAAGGAGCTGGCGCACAGGGTGGCCGACATTGTGGCGGCTGACAGCAACAACTACAATGTGAATCTGGACTGGAATGAAAAGAGCAAGGTCGTCAAGCTGGAACTTGACCAGGACAAGCTGCGAGCCATGGGGCTTAGTGCACAGGCGGTAAAGCAGATGATTTATACGGAGGTTACCGGCGCAACGGCGGCGCAGTTCTATAGCGGCGACCGGACACTTGATATTACCCTGCGTCTGGCGGTGGCGGACAGGGAAGATTTAGGCAAGCTCGGCAGCCTGCCTATTTACCTGGGGAGTGCCGGTTATGTGCCCTTGGAGCAGATTGCCAAAATATCCTATGGTGCTGAAGATGGCCTGATCAAGCGGCGCAATCTGATGCCGACCATTACGGTGCAGGCCGATATCCACAGTGGTACGGCCAATGATGCAACGCAGAAGGCGTATGAGGCAACGAAGCAGTTGCGGGAAGATTTGCCCTTGGGCTGTAATATCGAGCCGGCAGGGGCGCTGGAGAACAGCAATAATTCGCTGGGGTATCTCTTGATTCCGATTCCGGCGATGCTTTTTGTCATCATGACCCTGCTGATGTTCCAGCTCGACAGCGGCAAGCAGATGTTGTTGACCCTGCTCACGGCGCCGTTAGGACTTATCGGCGTGGTCTGGGGCATGCTGATTACCGATTCGGCGATGGGCTTTGTGGCGGAACTGGGGATATTGGCACTCTTTGGCATGATTATCCGCAACTCCGTCATCCTCATCGACCAGATAAAGAAGCATATTGCCGAGGGCGAAAGCCCCTATGATGCCGTGGTGGATTCGGCGATTTTACGCTTCCGTCCCATCATGCTGACGGCGGCGGCGGCCATCCTGGGCATGATTCCCCTGATGGCAAGTTCCTTCTGGGGACCGATGGCGGTGGCGATTTCCAGCGGGCTGCTGGTGGCTACTGTGCTGACATTATTGGTGCTGCCGACTATGTATGCGGTGGCCTATAAGGTAGAGAATAAATAAGTTATTCAAGATACTGCTGATTGGCGGCAGGTACATATTTTGCGGACTGCACTAAATGTCTGGCATGATAACGAGTTCTGTTTAGTGGGGACGCGCCGGTTACCGCGGCGCCGTTTTCATCTGCTGTTTAGCTTTTGTATTCTGCCAGCCAGCGGAGCAGTCGTTTCGTCCGCAAAATATGCACCTGTCGCCATGGTGGTATTGGGACCTTATGATACAAGCTGTGAGTAATAATTATTCTTGATTTTGCCAAATATATTGACAATTTAACAATTGATTGCCTATAATATTAATTGGTAAAGGGTATTTTCATTGACAAAAGTCCTTGATTTTGCTAAGATTAGGAATGAAATTGATAATATTTCTACATTATCGATTTTGTTCTCCAATGGCAGAATGGGGAAACAGGATGCCCAATAAAGAAATAGGCGGGGATACCCCTGTTTATATGTTGTTTTATGTTAAGGAGGATGGATTCGATGTTCCAGAAAACTGATTTTTGGATTGGCCTGGCTGTAGGTGCCGTTGCTGGTATCTTTGGCTATCGTTTCATGCAGGAGCGTGAAGCTCAGCTGGCTGCTATGCAGCAGGCTGCTCCCGCTGCTGAACTTCCGGTTGCTGAACTGCAGCGCCAGAAGGAAGAGCTCGAAGATTTAATCGCAGCTCAGGAAGCGAAAAAGGCTAAATAAGTTATAAATCGTTTTTGACGAGAAAGGAGACTGCCGCTCTTGACTTTAGCGGCAGTCTTTTCTTGTCAGCAGGGAGGAAATCGTTTTGAGTTTGCTGGGAAACATCCAAATCCCCACCAATAAGTTGGATTTATTTATCCGTTCTGTGGATATCTCGTCCTATCTGCCCGGACGGGTGCGTTTGTATAGCAATAATCTCATTGGCAATGCCGGCCTGGCTGCGGAAGTCGAAAGCCAGCTGATGGCTTTTGGTGAGATTGACAGCGTGCAGACCAACACCACATCGGGTTCCATATTAATCCTTTATGAGCCGGAAAGACTCCGCCGCAACGCAGAATTGCGCAAGGTGGAAGAGTATATTATGACGCATGCAAGGAGGAAATAACGAATGTCTTATGTATCTGGATTTATGATGGGGGCGGCTATCGGCAAGAGCATTCGCCAGATGGTAGCAGGTGGCGGTGCACCCAAGATGGGCGCAGCTGCCATGCCTTTACGCAAGGTACAGCGCACAGTAGCCGCAGCAGTCTGCCCGGCGCAGTCCTTTAAGCTGGTGTCGAGCCTGCCCGGACGCCGCCGTTATCGGGTGAGCAAGCTTTCGCCGGAACTGGCAAAGCTTTTGGAAGAACAGCTCGTTAAGCTCAATTATGTGAAAAGCGTACAGGCAAATCCCGTCAGTGGCAGCATTCTGCTGGTGTTCGATGAAGCCTATGAGGCCGATGTGGAACAACTGGCGCAGTGGCTGGAACGCAAGTTCTTCGGCGGTGTGGCCGCTAAAATCAGCCGCGGCTTTGACAAGATGGCGGCTATGGCCAGCAGTGAAGCCCATGCGGGCAGCATTACGCGCAGCATTCGCAATACGGCGCGGGCCTTCAGCCAGTGGATTAAAGACCATACTTGCGGCTGGTTCGATATGAGCTCTTTGGCTTCGCTATTGTTCCTGCTTCGCGGTCTTAGAAAGATGATGCTTACCAAGCAGTATCCATCCGGCTCGCAGATGCTCTGGTGGGCCGTGACCTTAATGAGAGGATGGCGCACCGTATGATGTACGGAAATTGTTATTTTCACCTGCAGGCGGCACTGAACCGTGAAGAACGGGCCAAGCTTGCCGCCAAAATCCGCCGCAACCGCAATATCATCGCGGTGACGGTGGATGAACGCAAGGTGCATATCTGGTATAAACGGCAGATAACGGCTTATCAGCTGCAGGAAATCCAAAAAATGCTGATTGAAACCGTAAAACGCCTGCAGGAAGCGGCGGTTACGCCTGCAGAACGGCTTGCCGAATACCGCCGGGATGCCGTGATTTCCCTGGCAGGCTTTGCCGCGATGGAAGTCTTAAAGCGCACTTCGCCGCAGCTCTTTGTCGGCAGCAAGATTTTGCGCAGCCTGCTGGTGCTGGGCATTGCCCGGAAATTCATTCAAAACGGCGTGAGCGGCGTGGTCAAAGACCATCAGCCCAATGCCGATACCCTGACGGCCACGGCCGTTATCGCCTCGGTGTTGGCGGGGAAGCCAGAATCCAGCCTGACGCTGTTGGCGCTGTCCAACGGTGCAGAAATGCTAACAAGCTATGCGGCTGAAAAGGCCCGCACGCATATCTCAGGGCTTTTATCTCTTGACCAGCGTTATGTATGGCTGGTTGAAGGCGAGGTCGAGCGTAAAGTTCCCGTGGAACAGGTCAAGGTCGGCGATACCATCGCCGCCCATACCGGCGAAAAAATCGTCGTGGATGGCCGGGTACTCAGCGGTGATGCCGCAGTAAATCAGGCCTCCATCACCGGTGAATCCAACCCCGCCATGAAGCATACGGATTCGCCTGTCTATGCCGGCAGTGTGGTTGAGGCCGGTGAACTGGTCATCAAGGTGGAAAAGGTCGGCAAGGATACGTCGCTGGCCCATATCGTCCATCTGGTGGAGGAAGCCCAGAATCGCAAGGCTCCGGTGCAGAACTTTGCCGACAAGATGGCCAATTTCCTCGTGCCGGTTTCCTTTATCGGTGCAGGTATCGTCTATGGCGCTACCCGTGATTGGCAGCGCGTGTTGAATCTCCTGTTTATCGACTTCTCCTGCGGGCTCAAGCTGTCCACGGCTACGGCCATGTCGGCGGCCATTGGTGCGGCGGCCAAGCGCGGTATTCTCGTCAAGGGCGGCAACTATATCGAAGCTTTGGCCGAAACCGATACGGTGGTGCTCGATAAGACCGGCACGCTCACCGTGGGCATTCCGCAGATTGCCTTTGTCAAAACCGCCAAGGGCGTAGAGGAAAAGGAAATGATTCTCCTGGCATCGTCTGCTGAGCAGCATTCTGTTCATCCGTTGGCAGTAGCCATTCAGAAATACGTGGAGGCGCAGGAGTGGACGTCTCCCCAGCATACCTCATCCAAGACCATTGTCGCCCGTGGCATGCAGGCCAAGGTGCCTGACTTTGAAGGGTATAAGGGCGGCCTGATTCGTGTTGGCAGCCTGAAATTCCTGCGGGAAAATGGCATCGAGGATATGGAAGGACTGGCTGATGGCCTGGCCTTCAAAAACCTGCTCTATGTAGCCCGCGATAAGGAACTTATCGGCGTTATCGGCATCGAAGACCCCATCCGTCCGAAGATGAAAAAGACACTCAATCAGATGCGCCGTCATGGTGTGGATGAAATCGTCATGCTCACGGGCGACAGCAAGGCTGTGGCAGCGGAAGTAGCACGCAGCATGGATATTGATGCCTATCATGCCGAAATCCTGCCGGAGGACAAGAGCCATTATGTCAACAAGCTCAAACAGCGTGGTACGGTCATGATGGTCGGTGACGGCATCAATGATGCACCGGCGCTGGCCTTCTCCGATGTGGGCGTGTCCTTAGGTGGTCGGCAGACGGATATCGCTGCCGAATCCTCGGCTGTGACCATTCACTCCGAAGACCCGGAACGACTGATTGAAACCCTGCAGCTGGGACGTCGCACCATGGATTTGGTGCATCAGAACTTCATGGCCACCATCCTGGTCAATTCCTCGGCCATGCTCTTGGGCGCTTTGGGCAAAATCAGCCCACTTTGGGCGGCCGTGATTCACAATACTGCAACTTTGGCTGTTGTACTTAATAGCTGTCGTATCTTAAACAGCGGCAAGCAGGGCTTCTTTGCCCGCAACCGCCGGGCAGCGTAACGCTGGAAAAGAGGGATTATCATGCAGTGTGATTTGAAGAATTTACCTTTGGGTCTGCCCTTGACGGTGGCTTCGCTAGGCACTATTGCCACATTGAAGGCAGGGAAAAATCTGCACGCCGGTTTTGGCATTGCCTGGGCGGCGTTGACCTTTTTCCATGGCTGGCAGCATCATAAGAAGATGAAAGCCGATGCCTGCAGGCTGTTTGGCTGCAAGTCCAAGGCTGAGGAAAAATCTGCTGAGCCATTCTGGGAACTGGTGGACAGTTTTCAGGTAGATGCCTATGTGCCCGGCCGGGTGCGCCTGCGCAGCAGCCTGTTGGCGGCTAATCCGCAGTGGCAGCAGCCATTGGAGGAATACATTAAGTCATTTGCAGGCGTAACGGATGCCTGCATAAATATACTGACCGGTTCCCTGTTAATTACCTATGATGGGGATAAGCTGAAACCGAAAATTGCGGAACTGGAACAGCAGTTGGCTGACCAGGCGGCAAAGCGGATTTAACTGCATATCAAGAAGACAAATGAAAGACCTGTTGACCGTAAAAAACAATTGCGGTTAACAGGTTTTTGCATTTGAAAAAGAAAAATCGCAAAAAATATTTTATAGAAAAAATTGAAAAATTATACTATAATAAGTATAAGGATAAGTGTCTATTTTTACTTTTTATAGGGTAAATGGCTGATAAAAAATTATGGTTATAGATGGGAGAACTAAGATGAAACGGTATGATTCTTTTTCACTTTGCTTATGTTTGCTCATGGGGATGATGGCATCCGGGCAGGGAAGTGCGGCAGCAGCACCTGAGCCTGCGGATATCGCCGGTATGCAGATGGAACGTGACCGCAGGGATATGGAGCGGGAGCAGGTGAGAGAACAGATTGCGGAGGATGAGGCTGCCAGAAAGAATGCGGTGGAGCAGGGAAAATCTTCATCAACGGAAGAGGCAGACACAGAACTTCGCTTTGAACTGAAACGTGTGGAGTGGAATCCTTCGGAAATTCTCACGCAGGAGGAAATTCAGGGAATTACAGATGGCTATATCGGACGGCCGATTACCGCCAAAGACCTGGTGGAAATGACGGATAAAATCACGGAACTCTACCGACAGAAAGGCTATATGACCTGTGGTGCAGTACTGAATCGGCGGATTCATGATGGTGTGGCGGCAATCCGGCTGATTGAAGGCCGGACAGAAAGGCTTTCTGTAAGCGGCAACAATTACACCAAGGAAGGATATATTACGGGCCGATTGGGGTTGAAAACGGGCGAGATTGCCAATATTGACAAGCTGAACAGGAATTTGCGTTGGTTCCATGGCACAAATGACCTGCAGCTGCGGGTAGTGATTAAGCCGGGCAGCAAGGAAGGGACAACGGATTACGAAATTATTGCTTTTGAGCCGCAGAATCAGATGGTGACGCTTTATGCAGATAATGACGGATATGAAACCAGTGGCCGTTGGCGGGAAGGTGTGTTCTATACGGTGAGGAGTCTGTCGGGCTATCGTGACGCTTTGCGGGGAAGCTATATTCGCAGCCAGGGCACCAAGGCTTGGGCGTTTGGCTATAGTTTTCCGCTTTCACGCCAGGGCATGCGGCTGGATTTGAACTATTCGGGCAATCGGACGAAAGTAACCAGTGGGGAATTGAAACCATTGGGCGTTCAGGGAAAGGCAGAGTCCTATTCGCTGACCTTACGGGTGCCCTTTCAAATCACAAAGCTTTCACGTCATGAGGCAGGGCTGCAATATGTCTATCAGACGGCTAAGACAGATGTTGGGCATGGCGTTGGTGCGGTGGAGCCTTGGGTAGATGACAAGGTTCGCCGGGTGATTCCGTATGTATCCTTTACGCACTACGGGAATTCCAGCGTATTCTATCACAAACATTCCTTTGTCTTTGCTGAGCGCAGTGCTCTGGGGGGCAAATCAAGCTCAGCAGGAATTTACCGGCTTAGTACATTTGGACAGAAACGCTATAATGGCGGACAGTTCTGGCAGACACGACTGGAAGGTCAGTGGTGCGAGGAAAATTATCTGGCCTCATCCGATCGTTTCTTTATCGGTGGTGTGAATAGTGTTCGCGGGTATGAAGAAGGCTTTATTGGCGGTATCAGGGGGCTGACTGCTAATTTGGAGTATCATATTCCTTTGGACAAGAACAGACACATTTCCGTTTTCCCCTTTTTCGACTGGGGAACAATAGGGGGAGAAGTCGGTATGGAGCATAAGACGTTGATGAGTACAGGTTTGGGGATTGAGGCAAGGTACAAACATTTATATAGCACATTGTCCGTAGGATTCCCCTTAAAGAAGGATTTTTACGAAAGACGTATAGACAGTACAAGAGTAGATTTTTCCTTGTCAGCCACTTTTTAACTAAAGTACGACAGGGGGGCAATCGATAATGTAAGTAGAAGGCCGGACAAAAGGATTTGTTCACGGTATCTACAGAGTTCAATAGATTTATGACGGTTGGGGAAAGTTTTTGCCGGCATTATTGCAAGGACGAATGAAAGAAAGTGGGTGCGTACTATGTCGTACAAACATAACGAATTCAAAGTGGGACAGGATGGGGACCTTTCCACTACATTAGGAATGGACTGGACGCCGCGGCGGGGAAGGAAGAGAACCTTTGCCCAGAAACGGCAGCAGAATAAGATGCTGAAATCATTGGCTTTGGCGGTAGGCCTTATGGCCTACCCTTATGGCCTTGGTGAGGCGACAGAGATTGTTCCCAAGAATTCCGACGATGCGGGGAAAATTGCACATTCGGGGAATGTTTACAGCATTTCTCCGCAAGCGGATAATGGGACATTTGCATATAACCGTTTTGACAAGTTTAACTTGAGTAGTGGGGATATTGCCAATCTGTTGTTTGGCAACTCCTCAACACTAGCCAACTTAGTAAATAATAAAATTAACATAGAAGGGATTGTTAATGGCATAAAAGGTGGTCAGATTAATGGCCAT
>CADAAS010000074.1:10905-11378 GCA_902785885.1 Pseudoselenomonas ruminantium | reverse complement strand
AATACGCAACTGCTCCAACACTACCGCCAAAGCCAACAACAGGGCCGAATTAATCAACACAGACGTATCCATCTTCTCACGGCGAATACGCATCAGCCCGAATATCATGACCAATACCCCCATCAGCGCGAGAAGAACAGCCGGTTGAGCCAAAATTTCTGACAAACTCCATCCACTCCTCTAACCATTAAAAAGATTTATTCCACATCAGACTCATCTTCCAGCCATGATAGGAATCCGTAGAACTGCCACTAATATTATAGCGTTCGAGTTTTGCCCGGAGTTCTGAAGTATCATTCAGACGGTAATCATAGCCTAAAATAATCGCTTTCATCACGCGGCCGGAATCATATTTCCCCGTACGCCAGTTATAGCTTGGCCCATGCGTTTCACCATAGTTCAAGAGTACATAGCCGCTTTGCTTTTTGTCAAACTGATGTGTCCACCCCAAGCCGCCATAATAGCGATGTGTA
>CADAAS010000074.1:0-10900 GCA_902785885.1 Pseudoselenomonas ruminantium | reverse complement strand
CACCGGTATCCGCCGCTTGATAGTTTCCAATAACATAATACTGCAAAGAGTTCTTTCTGTCTATATCCCGACTACCGAACACCTGCAAAGTCCATTCTTCGCCATCATAGTTCCGCCCGCTATCATACAAATTATCTTTACCATAATATATTCCATCATCACTGATATAGTAATTTAATTCACTTTTATATTTTGCATAGCTTGCATTTATATGTTGAAAACGAACCCTCAACTGATTTTTATCACCAATGTGTAGATATTCTACCTCTTGACTAAATTTATTGCTTGGGCTTATATATTCTGTACCTTCAACTTTTCTTATAACCGTGGAACGTTCTGCAGCTGGGATTATTTCATTTAAACTCGGATATTCATTCAATATGCTGCTCCAATCAACACGATAAAGTCCTTCAACACCCCGCCTATATTGATAACCACCTCTAATTTGGTACTGCACTCGTCCTGTAATACTGTCCCTTTCCGTAAACCGATGTATTGCCTCGATTCCCGGCGTAAACTGCCAGCCTTCGCTAAAGGAATTGAACCTTGCCAGATTATCGGCCATCATGGCATTTTGATGGGCATTTTCCTTGCCAGTGGGCACGTTGATATTTAGGGAATAATGCACATCGTTGATTTTATGGTTATTTTTATAGGTTATCCCCAATGTTGTATCCGTCCAACCACTGACATGACCATCCGGCAATCCCGTATCTGAATTCAGCCAGCCCGTAGAGAGGGAAAAATCCCATTTTTTCTCTGTGGCATAAAATTCTATTGGCTGATACAGCTGATGCCCATTTGTCCAACCTGCTCCATGCCAGTTGTAATATTCAAAACCGGTGCTAATTCCCTTGCCCTCGCCAAAATGCTCTAAATCATAATCAGCTTTTGTCTTCCAAGACCGCGTGGTCGTAAGATTTGCCTCCGCTGTTTCCACTCCACGAATAGCTTCTTCATTCCACTTTTCCGCCTCAGCAACGTATTGTTCGCTGTCTTTTAAGTCGCGCTCACCATCTGCCTGCTGTTCCTGCAAATCCTTGACCAATTCTCTAGCATCGCGCTCTGCATCTTCAGCTGCTTCGCGGGCATCCTGCAAAACATCGAGCTGACTATTTAGTTCATCGAGCAGCGACTCCGCACTATCCACAGCCGCATCCAGTTCAGCTAACTGATTGTCATATGCCTGCCATTGTTCTTCCTTGGCCTTTTGTTCGGGGACAATCGCCTGCGCACGATTGACCATCGCGATGACATCATGCAAACGATTCTGGGCATAGCCTACGCTCTCCCACGCCTGACGAATACGCGCTTCCAAATCATCCTGCTCATCACGAAGATAGCCTAACTCTTGTCCGAGCTGTTCATAACTTGCCTGTACACTTTGCCGGCGCGCCTGGGTGGCCTGCACGGCGGATGCCTGTGCCCAGACCTGCGGCGCAAAATCGGCCACCGCTTGCTGCGCGGCAATAGCCTCCCTTGTCCGTTGGGCACTTTCCACTTGCGCATTGGCTAATTCCTGAGCAATCCTTTGCAAGTTCAGCTGAGCATTTTCCAAATTCTGCTGTGCCTCTGCCAAGCCTTTTTCCGCATTTTCCCTGTCCTGGCGTGCCCGTTGTAAATCCTGCTCAGCTTGCTTTAGCGCCGCTGCCGCCTCCTGCACATTGCGCTTAGCTGCATGAAAATCCCGTATACGGTTGCGCTCATTGCGCAACGTATCCAGCGCCGCAGGGATATCATTTATGGCGTTGCTTATCCCGGCAGCTTCACTGGCCACTGGCGGCAATAACGCCAAAGCGCTAATGGACGCCACCTGTGCCGACTGCCTTATGGTCGCATCCTCACGCATTTTCCGCTTGCGGCTGCGGGTCATGCGCATATTCTGCAGGACAAACCGCTTTAGCCGGGGCGCAGCGCCTTCCTGTTCCGCTGCCAGCCGTTTACGGCGTTTGCGGCTCATGCGAAAAGCCAACGGCTCCCAACGTTTTCGCCCTTCTTCCTCGAACCGTTCTGCTTCTTCCAGCCGATGCCGCCCTTTACGGCTCATTCTCATTTCTTCTCACCTCCTGCCAATTCTAAATTCACATAGTCATCCCCGTAAAGCCACAAGGTAAATTTCGTCAAATAACCATTTGTTGGCCGATAAAACACCGGCTGCGAACAAAAGACCAGATAATTTATCCGCTTGGCAAAATGATTCAACTTGATAAATGCCCAGATAAACGACAATGCTGACGCCAGAAAAAAGGTGAAGCCATAGCTATAAGCCCCGCCGAAATACAGCCCCCATAAGCCAAAGCAGAAATTGGACAAGAAAAATACCAATGACAAGCTGAGCACACTTTTCTGATAGTCAAAGTAAATGAGCAGAATATACACCAACTGCAAAAGCCCCGTAAAAAAAGCGCCAAACAGCAGTACATTGTACATATTCACCTGATTGTAGTCAATTCCCGACCAGCTCAGCAGGTAATTGCCCACTGCCAACGCCACCAAGGTAAACACCAACTGAAACTCAACAATATGCCGCAGTTCAAACCACAGCGTATGCAGTAAATCCTTGCGGGCATCGTCAATCTCCCGGAAGTTCCCCTTTTGGGTAATGAAGGCAAAATAATGGGCATAACGTTCATAGAAGTTCGTTTCTACCTTTACCACAAACATGGTCATTAACGGCAGAATGGACAAAAAGGCATAAAAGGTCACCACATCATAGATGGGCGAATAGAGATACGTTCCGCCCACCGACACTCCCCATCCCCCCTGCCAGATGATAAGATTCGGTATAAATAAGCCAAGCATATAGAAGGTGGCTGTAAAAAACAATCGCCAGTGCCGTTCAAAATAAGGCAGAAAGGCAAAATTCTGCCCCCGTTTTGGCATTCCAAAGTACTCGGTAATACACAGCAAAAAGAGCAGATTAATAAGCCCCATGCCGATATCCATGGCTAAAAGGCCGGACTGTTCCGGCTGCAATATCGAATGCTCCAAAAATGCCCAGGACAGGACTATACTCAGCAAAACGCCCGCCAAATAGCTGACCAGCAACCGCGAATACCGCTTTACTGCCGAAAGATAAACACTTTCCGTCCAAGCCAGCAACAGTTCGGCAAAAAAGAGATAGCCCAGCCATTTCGTCAACAGCGGCAACGGTTTATCCCAAAAGAAGATCCCTGCTGCCACTGCCCCTAAAGTCGTAAGGATAGCCCCCATGCCAAAGAAGGAGGCCGTGGCATCGGAAAATCGGCCCAAGGACAAGGAGTCGGCCAGGTAACGAGTCAACACCATAATGAAACCCGCAGAAAAAATCTGCGAAAACACAAAGGCATAAACCACCGAAGCCACAAAAATCCGCGAAGCTTCCTCCGCAATACCATAGTAAACAAACAGGCTTTGCACTGCCAGCACCATACTGGTCATTAAGGCAAAGGGGCCGGCAGTAATCATGGCCGAATAAGAATATGCTTTTATATGGCCTGCCGCTGTGCGGGCTGTAAATAACTTCTTTAACTCAAAACCTACTCCTGCCACGCCGTCTGCCTCCTATACATACATTTGATAAATATCCCGATAACCGGCAATAAAATGTTCATAGGTATAACCACGCTTTGCCCGTTCATAACCAACGTTGCCCATCTTCCGCCGCAGTTCAAAATCCTTCCCCAATCGTATCATCTCCCGAGCCATAGCCTCAAAATCCATCGGCGCTACCACAGCTCCCGCTTCGCCCAAATCATCACTGCTGTCACCATAAATAAGTTCCCAGCAACAACCTACATTAGTTGTCACAAAAGGCCGATGCGCAGCAAATCCTTCCAATACAGCCAAAGGCTGACCTTCACTGATACTAGAAAGCAACATTATGTCCATGTGCGGCAGATATTCCACCACATTCACGGAGCCAGTAAACTCTACATTGGTAAGGCCCAGCATAGACACCGTCTGTTGACACAGCTCAAAATATTCCTTATCCTCGCCATAGCCCCCCATAACGACCAATCGCGCATCGGGGAATTCCTCCTTGAACAGAAAAAATGCACGCAGCATGGTCACAATATCTTTAATGGGCACCACCCGCACCACCGCACCGATGGTCAATGGCCCATCATGCTCCTGCAATTCACCAATTTCGGCAAAACGCTCCATATGAACGCCATTGGGCACTATACCAATTTTTTGCGGGGCACATCCCAAATCCTGCTCAATTTCTGCATTATGCCCAAAAAGCGTATAAACCCTGTCCGCAGTGGCATAGGACAACTTAGCCAAATTATAAAAGTACTGAATCCAAACCGACTTAAAATCCCCTTTTGCCCAGTCACTTTTGATAATCTCCACTTCCCTTTCCCGGGAGTAAATGCCATGCTCCGTGATGATAAATGGTTTATGATAGATTTCTGCCGCCATAGCGCCAATTACACCACAATAACCGGTCGCCACACTGTGATACAAATCCGCTTCAGGCAAATCCTGCTGCAATAGATATAACAACGGCAACAACATGGAACGTATCGTCCAGAAAAAATCGGTAAAGGGCAAGTAACTGTATTTTTCCATATAGACCCGCTGAATCACATCAAAGAAGTCACTGGACATAAAAATATCCAACGAACTGGCAAAACGGCGGCGTTCGCGAAAAATCGATGCCATTTTTTTGATATCCAAGGGCCGCCCACCAATGACGAGTTCATAGATGGCCTCCCGCTCATCCGACGTCAAAACATTTTCCTGCATATTGCTGGAATACTGATTCAGTATCTCGTCCAAAAATTCTTCCTGTACGCCCTTCACATTGGGTGGGAATTTATACTTAAAGGCCCCTCTGTCCTTGGCTTCAGCACCAATAGAATAGATAACAAACTCATGCTGTGGCAGTCCCTGTATGAGCATCTGACACCAGGAAGACACCCCGCCGACCACGTACGGGTAAGAGCCTTCTGCTAACAAACATATTCTCACTTTTCCGGCTCCTTCCACGTTATGATGGTATTGCTATTCTCCGTCTCTATAAGATATGCATCATCACCGACCTTTTTGTAGGTACCGCCACTGACTTCAGCAATATCCCGGCTTTGCCGCAGGATAAAACGCAAGGGCTGACGATTGTTCTCCGTGGTAATGGTCATCTTATCCGACTCGCGTTTCACACGATAATCCATATCCAAATAATCGGCAAAATAATTCATCAGTTCCACATTGGTCACCGCTCGCAGAAACGGAAAACGATTGTTGATTTCCATCAGGAAATCCTTGAGCCCTTGTTCCATATCACTCCAACTATAGGCCAGACTTTCCTCATAAAACAACTCATCCGGATGAACAAAATGAGAAAAATTTCCGATGTAATTCAACATACTGATTTGTTCATACATAGTCTGCCTTTTGGGATGATAGCCAGCTGATGTGCGGGGCAATTCATATATACCATCATCCTTGCGTTCGTAATTTTGAATATAGGCCATCGCCTCCGCAGGACCATCGTAAAGAGAAGAAAAAATCTTCACCTCAGGAAAGACCTCCAATACAGCCTCCCGGCCTTCAGGACTCAGAATATCCGAAGGCGGCACATAAGTGCGCATTGCATAATCCGGATACGCAGCCTCAATATAGCGCCGCAGTTCCTGCAGTGATTCCATCATATCCTGTTTAGAGCCCCAGGGAATATAATCCAGTTCATCCTCATTGTATCCAGCAGGAGCCAGGGGCTGATGATTATAACCATGCAATCCTAACTCGCCGCCCATATTGAGCAATTCGCGACCGTAAACAATAAAATTATCTCTTGCACGCCGTCCAGCCGGGGCAGGAAAAGGTGCCTTGACCACATCACCATAACTTTCAATAATCAGCCCCGTATACTTTAGGTCAAAATCCTTAGCTGTCTGCTGCATATAGGGCCACCACCGATAACGATAAAAATCCTCCGTAGTCATGTGCAGTTCATCATAAATGCGAGGATTAATTCCCTCCGGCACAGGTGAAGGAAAATCATCAATATAGAAAACCTTCGTACCTAAAATGGGATAAAGGGTTTCTGTTCCGCAATGCGCCAGAACGGCCGTAAGGATACCGATATTCGTCTTGTCATCCCGCACCACACCATTGTACACTAAAAATTTTCCCTTGCCAGCCTGATGCTCCCATAGCAGCGGCATACCATCCCCCCCCGCTATGTGCACCAACGCATCCGAAACCAGTTGAACCTTACTGCCATTCGTGTTGTAAGCCGAATCTTCCCCGAACCGAAAGCCCTTGCCCCCAAAAAGAAAGTCCGTCCGCAGGTCTATTCCTCTGACATTGGCATTTTCCCCCAAGCCGGCTATCCCTGCTGCCTGTAAGAAGTCCTGACCAGGAACATCAGTCGTCTCCAGAGCAAACAAAAGTGCTGCTGTGCCACCATTTTCTACATATGTACGAACTTTATCCAAAGCGGCAACCCGGCTCAAATCTCCAGTTGCCACCAATACCCCACGATAATTACCGTTTATTTCTACTGCTTCATCATTGATTTTAGCTGAATATGAACTTTTTTTCTGTTGGGCAATCAGTTTGGACAGACGATGTTCGGCAAAAACACTAGCCACATCCCTTGGGTCGTATAGAATAAGAAAACTGTCCTTGGATTGGTCCATAGCCCCCTTTTTTTCCATAAATTCCGGCACATTGACCAGATTTTTTACACTATCCAATTTTAAAAATCCATCCATACGGATGAACTGAAAAAAACACCCCAATAGAATAACCAGGGCGACTATACCTGCAATTCCACGTTTATCCATGCACTCCCGCCCCCCTGTTTATCTCCTTATCCCAGTAGCGGATAGCCATTAAGGCCGCTTGGGACAACTCAATCGGACAGGCTTTTAATTCCCGAATTTTCTGTTGTAATTTTTGAGGCTTGCGCCAAGCTTGATAAAGCTTTATGTACATCATACAGCTTTCTTCACACTGCGGAAAATGCTCCTTTAATTCCGCACAGACAATCTCTGCCTCAGCAAAATTTTCCGTCAACAGCAGCTGCTCAATTTCCTCAGTATAGTATTCCAACTTGTCCGGGCACATTTTTTTCAAATAATCCAGCACCCCAATATAATCCCCTTGCTTTTTTCGATAGGTCACATGGTCAATAAATTTTTTTTGCTCCAGATAGTTTTTCAGCATTTGACTATATTCTTCCAACAAGGGGATATTTTCCTCGCCCTCCCCACTGACAATCACCGTTTCCCGGGCAAACAGTTCATTTTCCAATTTTTCCATGCGGGCGGTAAGCAAGGCTACCGCATAATAGGCAATTTCCTTGTCCCGGTCGTGCATGGCCATTTGCAGGATATTCTCATTATCCACTATAGCCTGCTTGATTGCATCGGTGAAATAATGCCGCTTTTTCTGCACATCATCCACCAAAAAGGCATCATTCAATGGAATAATATCTTCGGCCAACTGCGTTCCCCGAAAAAAGGCCACTGTTTCCTTTTCAATCTCCGGCTGACGACCAGCGCCTAAATCCAGCAAGTAACACCCCAAACGATATCCCATCATCAGCAATATACCAAAAAAGGGGATTGCAAAGACAATAATGTTTTCTGTCACCACATGCAGACGGGGCTTGCGCCGCCGATTTACGAGAAAATACCCCATAGTCAGCATAACATGCAGCAGTAAAAATGCAGAAAAATCCATCAGTCCACCGCCTCACAAACAACCGTTTTCACACCAGCTCCCTGCAATCGTTCCTGAACTCTGGCCACAACCTCCGGATTCGCATCCGGCAGCAGGATATAAACCCCGCTATTTCCTATGCCCACAAAATCTTCGTTGCGAATAACCTGGCTCAGCCGGGCATCGAGTCCTGCATAATCAAAAGTGGACATATCCACCTTGAGTACAACTACCGGTAAATCCCCCTGCAATTGACGTCTGTTTTCCAATTCTTTGATAATCTTTCGGAATTCCTCTACCTGTAAAATACGTGTTCCCGATACAAAGCGCTTTTCCTGCACCCCCTGCTCATAACGATAAGCTCTTGCCATGGCAGCTGAAATCAAACGTGTTGTAATCGACAGCAGATTCTGCTGATACAGGCTCCATTGCTCAAAGCGCAAGCCAAAAATCGTGATTACCGCAATAGCCTTGTCCTGATAAACAATGGGCGCGGCCAAATCCGGTATATCCTTCACCAGTTCCCGATTAACAAACACGGCATGATTCTGCAGAATGTTTTGTAAATAAGGATAATCGGTCACCCGCAGGGAACGTGGCTGCATATTCATCACTTTCCCCATACGAACTTTCTGCCGCAAATAATAACCATCTGCCCCGACCACATAGATTGCAATATTATCTACATTGAGGATCTGTGCCGTTACTGCAGTTGCCTGCGTAAAAATATTTTCCGGTTCCACGCTATCCAAACGCTTGATAATACGATACAGACGACCAATACTATCATCCGAATTGACAATCTGACGATAGAGCTTGTCCTTTACTGCCAAATTTTCTTCATATATTTTCCGCAAAAAATTCTGTCGTTCACTGGCCTGCCGCTTCTGCCACTCCATAGCTTCCCGTTCAAAACGCCGGGCATCCGCAAAATAACCGGTCAGTGCCGCCGTAAACAAATAAGCAGTAAGATGCAAAATATTCTCCGGAACATAGATAAGCGAAATAAGCTCTCCCCCCCGTGCCAAAGCAGCTGCGATAAAAATAACCATCGATATCGTCATGGCAATAAAGGCCTGCCGCTTGCCATAAAGCAAGCCCATTGCACCAATATAAACAAAATTGATATCCAGCTGTATTTGGGGATTTATCGTATTTCCATGTTGCCAATAAGCAATTCCGACCATCAGCATTGCCCCTATAGCATTTTCAGCATAGGGAATAATGTCCTTGTACCATTTTCGCCAACGAATGCTGCGAAGACGTTTCTGCGCCTCCAATCGATCGGTTTCCATCTTGGCCTGAATATACTTCCAGGTTTGTACTAAAGCCTTATTGCGGCTGTACTTTAGCTGCCAGCCCAATTCCTGCTGAGCTGTTTTACTCTCCAAGACCGGCTGCACATAAGGAAAAGCTTTGAACTCGCCGCCCTCATCTATCCCGGGAAGTTCCGTAACCTCTTTGATCCAATCAGCAAAACGGCCAGCATTCAACCCCTGTCCTGTGCCTAAGTTTAATTCTCCCCCCTGATAGCCACGAGCTACGGCACGATAAATGCCATACACCGCATCTGCTGAATACAGGAAATCACGCGGAGTTGTTTCATCATCCATGCGCGGCAAAATTTCCTTTTTGATACTGGCATAAAGAGTACGCGCCACCAAACCATCCCTAGGCGAGCTGTCCGGCCCATAAACTTCCGGCAGACGGATAATGGCTACAGGAATAACCGCCCATTCGGCCCATGCCTTAACGGCAGTTTCCGCCACCATGGCCATACCATCGGCAGCCCGCTGTTCCTCATCGCCCTTAACCGCTGCAGCCGTAGAAATAAAATAGACATTCTCCACTTCAAATTCATAAGCCAATGCCAAAATATCGGCCAGACGCTGCAGTGCATCAATACGTTCCACAGCCAGCCGTTCTGCAGGCCATACATAAATCAGCACAGGAATGTTATATATCCGCAGAGTTTCCCGTATTTGCTCCAGACTCCCTGTTGCGTTAAAAAATTCCCAGTTTTCCTTAACAAATACGCGTTTCAGCTGATTATCCCAAAATGGCCTTGCACCGGTCAGCATAACCTTGTGTTTCAGCTGATTTTCCTGCTTTCCAGCCATACCTATCTCCTCTTTTCCTATGCCCTCCCACGGCATAGGTCAATCACAACATGTTCTAGTACTTCCTCCCCGGCCTGTCCTGTTTTCAAAAAATAATCTGCATCGATTAGTTCAAGCATATTGCGTTTCAAAACCGACTCGGGAAACTGCATGGCAGCCCGCCCCAATTTTTCAGCAATAAAGGGATTCAGTTCCAAGGGCTTAGCCAGCGCCTTGCCCCTGATCCCCTGCTGCTGCAACACCTGTGCCTGCCAAAGCTGCCGCACATGGCGCGTTAAAAGAGCCAGTATCACCGTAAAATAAGTACCATCATTTAACTGCCGCCTTAAAAGCTGCAAGGCTTTTTTCGCCTTCCGCTCGCTGATGGCATCGAGCATGGCAAATACCGATACCTCCGGCAATCCCGCAAAAACCTTGGCCAGCAAGTCTTTCGTGATTTGCCGTTCTTTGGTGAACAGCGCCAGTTTGTCAAATTCCTTGTCCAAAAATTCCAAGGAAATGGTCTGCATGGTACTGACCACACCACTGAAATAGGCCATAGCCTCCCTGTCCATATCCTTGTTCATGGATTGCAGTTTCCCCTGCAGCCAATCATTGATATTCCAAGCCCGGACAGCCTCTGCCTCAAGCACCGCTCCACATTTTTCAATGGCCTTATACAACTTGCGCCGCTTGTCTGCCTTGCCATTCTGGACAAAAATCACATAGCTGAATTCCGGCATATCCGCAAGCACCGCCAGCAACCGTTCCATCTTCTTGTCTTTGCCGGACTTTTTGTTTTCCCCTTCTTCTTTGTTCTCCTTAAACAGGCTGGTATCCTGCAAAAGCAGCACATTCTTGCTGGCAAAAAATGGCGCCGTCTCGATAAGCCCCACCAGGTCATCCGCATCCAACGCACCCGTCAACTTTTGCAGGGCACCAGCCTGTTCCTGCTGGCTGGCAAACAACTGCGCGAAAAGTTTTTCCCGCGCTTTTTCTATATAATAATGTTCCTCCCCAGCCAACAAATAAACATGCTTTAACTCACTTTTTTGCAAGCTGGCCATAAACTCGCCAAATTTCACGCTTCATACCTCTGCTTGTAAAGATTATTCATTTATTATAACGCCATAATCAAAAAA
>CADAAS010000073.1 GCA_902785885.1 Pseudoselenomonas ruminantium | reverse complement strand
ATCCATGGACAAACGCAGGGTCTTGCCCTGAATTTGGTATTCTTCCTTGAAGTGCTCGAAAATCAGCACGTTGGCGTCAACCGCCATGCCGATGGACAGGATGATACCGGCCACACCGGGAAGGGTCAGCGTTGCATCCAGGAGATACAGGAGCGCCAGCAACACAACCGTATAAGCCATCAAAGCCACGTCAGCGATAAAGCCGGACAGGCGGTAGAACAGCAACATGAAAATGAGTACCGCGCCAATACCTACAGCAAAGGCAAAGACGGATTTATCCTTGGAATCCTGACCAAGCGTCGGGCCTACCGTACGGGTTTCGATGATGTTGACCTTTACCGGCAGCGCACCACTGCGGAGCACGACGGCGAGGTTCTGCGCTTCTTCGAGCGTCTTCTGGCCCGTGATTTCGGCACGACCGCCTAAGATAGGCTCGCGGACATTCGGTGCCGTCAGCACTTCGCCATCGAGCAAGATGGCAATCGTGCGACCCACGTTTTTCGTCGTGAGGTCAGCAAATTTCTGCGCGCCTTCATCGGAAAATTCCAGGTTGACGACATTTTGGCCGCTCTGCTGATTGGTAGCCGCCTGGGCATCCTTCAAATCCGTGCCGGTGAGCACGGTATTGCCTTCTTCGTCCTTGAATTCCAGCATGGCCGTCTTGCCGATGGTCTTAATGGCCGCATCCGGATCCTTGACGCCCGGCAGTTCGATGATTACCCGGCGTTCCCCTTCACGCTGGATAATCGGCTCGGTAAGGCCCAGCGAGTTGACGCGTTTTTCCATAATCGTGACCACGCGGTTCATCGCGTCATCATTTACCTTGGCAATGTCCGTGTCTTCTGCCTCGAGCACCACATGGGTACCGCCCTGCAGGTCAAGCCCCTGACGAATGGAGAAAGCCAACGGCTTTACAAAGGCCAGGAAGATGCCAATAATGGCGACGACACAGACAATCAGTTTCATGAGATTATTCTTTCTCAAGAGATTTCATCCCCTTTTGTCTTTCGTTTTTTATATTCTTTGACGAAGTCGATGACCTTGTCCCGCACCTCGGCAGCGTTGTATTTATCGGTCTGGATGTAGAGGTCAGCATGGGCCCTGGCATCCGCCAGCCGCTTATGCTGCACCTCCAACCTGCTTTCATCCCAATAAACCACCCGCCGCTTATGGATAGCGGGCATGGTCGCATCAATCATCACCAAAATATCTGGATGGCGCTTCGCCCAAAAATCATGAATCCCGGAATGTTCCTGCGCCACATTATAAGCATCAAGGCCAGCCGCCTTCAATCCGGCAACCAGCGTAGTCTTCCCCGAAGCACAAACTCCCACAACCGCAATCTTCAAGACAATCACTCCTATCCAGTTAAAAAATATTGTTAATAAGGTAATTACACCTTATCTGTCAGCCTAACGGCTGCCACCGCCCCCTCAAGGGGAAGGCTTTTTAATAACAGTCCCCCGCGCCCAAGGACGGGCGCGCGCGGACTTTAAATCCCCGGAAGGGATTTAGGCCGCCAGTTTCTTTTGGTACTTTTCTTTGTCTAAAGAAAAGTACAGAGAATGCATTAACTTAATACGGATAAGTAACTTCCAACTGCTCAATCTTCGGGCTTGATGGCGAGCCATCCGTAATCCCCATGACCAGCACCGTCATATCGTCCGACGCCTTCTCCGCATCCAGCTCCAGCGCATAATCCATAATGCTCTTGGCGATAAAGGCCACATCCTCTGCCTCATTCTTGCGCACGATTTCCATGATTTTCTCGAAATCGGCCGGATGTCCCAAGCGCTTTTTGCCGGCATGCGCAATGCCGTCCGTATAGGACACAATCAGCATTCCCGCCGTGAGTGGCACTTCATACATTAGCGGCTTCATATGGCGGTTGACGCCGATAGGCTCGACATTTTCATCATACACCGTTTCATACTCCGGCGTCTTGATGATTACGGGACAGTTTGAATTGCGGCTGATGACCGCCGTTTCCGTGTCGAGGTCAGCACTTACAACCGTCAGCGTACAGGATACCTTCTTGTCCTTCATGGCATAGAGATAATCATGCACCGCCCGCGCTACGGCCCCGTCGCGGGCACCGTCGGAAATCAGTTGCGTGGCCTTGTTCACCACCCAGCTGCTGGTATGGTGGGCAGCCAGCCCATTGCCCTGCCCATCGGCAATAATCGCCGAAATGCCGCCATGCGGACGTTCCACAATATCACAGGTATCGCCACAGACTTCCGTCGCATATTTAGAAGTCTTGGCCATCCCAATCTTAACTTCCATAACACACTCCCCCATAACACCCAGCGCTCAAGGATGAGCGCTCACGGACGTAAATCACGTGATGTGATTTCTTACAATAAGCAGTTATATATTCCCTGCTCCGTAATAATCTTATGCACCAGGACATCATGTTCCTCCATGGGAACCGAGGCCACCAGCTGGCAGGAAAACGCCAACGCTATCCGCTTGGCCTTAGTTGCGCGGGCAAGGTAGGCATCATAGAATCCGCCCCCCCTGCCCAGCCGTTCCCCACGGGTGTCAAAGGCTATGCCGGGAACGATGATTAAATCCAGCTCCTCAGGCGGAATTACTTCGCCCTTTTCCGGATCAGGCGTCAGTATGCCGTATTCTCCCTCTACCAGACTATCAAAGTCAGTAAAGCTCATGGCCTCCATCTGCCCTTTCCCCGTAATTTGGGGAAGGCCCACGGTTACCCCCAAAGAAAGCCATTTTTCCATCAATGGCCTTATCTGCACTTCATCCGCCATAGAGGCATAGCAGAGCACCTTGCGCGGTTCCTTGAAATCCGGCAGCGCACAGAACACCGTCATCATGCGGTTGCTGGCCCGCTGGCGATAATTATCCGTCAGCTTGCGCCGGTCGGCGATGATTTTTGACCGCAAAGCCTTTTTCTCGGCCCGCAGGTCTTTTACAGCCCCGTCCATGATCAGGCCTGCTTGTCTTGCGTGATATTGGCATTGATGGACGCACGGGATACTTCAATCACCGTGTTTTCAGCGATTTTCAGTTTAATCACCTTATCGTCAATGCCCGCAATTGTGCCGTAGATGCCGCCGATGGTCATAACCTTGTTGCCTTTTTCCAAGGTATCGAGCATGCTCATACGGCGCTTCTGCGCGGCCTTCTGCGGTCGATACAGAAGAAAGTAAAAAATGGCAATCATCACGAAGATGGGCCCCCATGTGCCCAAAGCTGTCATGGTTTCCGGAGTCATAAAAAACACCTCTTCTTTAGTTTATCAGCGTTTGTAATTGGCCAAAAATTCACTGCGGAACTGCGTAAACTTGCCGTCAATAATCGACTGACGCATTCTGCGCACGAATTCTTCAAGGAAATAGAGATTGTGCAGAGACAGCAGGCGCAGGCCGAAGATTTCGCCAGCGCGTACCAGATGACGGATATAAGCGCGGGTATAGCCATTGCGGCAGGCATAGCAGCCACAGCCTTCCTCAATTACATGATGGTCATGGGTGAGGTTGGCATTCTTCATTACGAGCCTGCCCGTCCAGGTCATGGCCATGCCATTGCGCGCCACACGGGTCGGATATACGCAATCGAACATGTCAATGCCGCGCATTACGCCTTCTACCAAATGGTCAGGCGTGCCCACGCCCATCAGATAGCGGGGCTTGTTCTCCGGCAGCAGGGACGTGGAATATTCCAGCATCTCATACATGAGTTCCGGCGGTTCGCCTACGGACAGACCGCCCACGGCATAGCCCGGGAAATCCATCTCCACCATCTTTTCCGCATGCCAGCGGCGCAAATCCTTGTACATGCCGCCCTGCACGATGCCGAACAGGCCCTGATTCGGTGCCGTCATCACATCTTTGCAACGCTGCGCCCAACGGAGCGTGCGTTCCGTGGACTGCTTGGCATAGTCATGGTCAGCCGGATAAGGCACGCACTCGTCAAAAGCCATGACGATATCCGAGCCTAAACACATCTGCACCTGCATGGAAACTTCCGGCGACAGGAACTTCTTGGAACCGTCAATATGCGAACGGAAGGTCACGCCTTCCTCCGTGATTTTGCGCAAATCCCCCAGCGAGAACACCTGAAATCCGCCGCTGTCGGTGAGAATTGCCCCGTCCCAATGCATGAATTTATGCAGCCCGCCGGCTTCCTTCACGAGTTCCATGCCCGGACGCAGGAACAGATGATAGGTGTTGGAAAGGATTATCCCTGCCCCCAAATCCTTCAACTCGTCCGGCGATACGCCCTTGACCGACGCCTGCGTGCCCACGGGCATGAAAATCGGCGTAGGAAAACTACCATGGGGTGTATGGATAATACCAGCACGAGCGCCTGTTGCCTCGTCCTTTTTCACTAATTCATAAGTTATCGCAGCCAAACAAAAACCTCCTAATTTGAGCTGTCCATGCGACCTTATGATAGGCCGCTACCAACCATAAATGATACCACAAAATAAGCCGAAACACAAAAAAAACTGCCATATCACAGCGAAAGCCTGATACAGCAGTTTTCTTTTAGGCCTGAATATCCACCATCGTGCCCAGATTCGGGTCAACAGACAGTTCCTCCAGCATTTCCTCTGTAGCAACTTCCGTGGTATCCATGGCCATCTTCAGGACAGCCATGCCCATATCCTGCATAGCCTGTCCCTGATGCATGTTCACCGACATCGCGGCAATACTCATATCCATAGCCACACCTCCTCAGTTAACTGAAGCTGCACATCCTTGTGCTATTTATATATCGGCGAATCCCGGCAAAAACTTAAATTTTACGCACGCATAAAAAGATTAATCATAAACGCAATGCTCACGAGCCACATGATGGGGCTGACTGCTTTCGGTTTGCCGGCGAGTGTCTTCATAAAGGCAAAGCTGATGAAGCCAAAGGCAAAACCGTTGGCAATGGAAGAGGTCAGCGGCATCATGATGATGGTCAAAAACGCCGGCAGGCCGTCCGTGAAGTCAGCAAAGTTTACCTTGTCCACTTCACTCATCATCAGCGCACCAACCAAAATAAGGGGGGGCGCCGTTGCATAACCCGGCACAAGGCCAATCAACGGGGCAAAGAGCAGGGATACAAGGAACAGTACGGCTACCGTAACGGCAGTCAGGCCCGTCTTGCCGCCCGCGGCGATACCAGCAGCACTTTCAATATAGGAAGTAACCGTGGATGTACCGAAGATTGCCGAGAAAATCGTCCCCACAGCATCGGTATTGAGGGCCTTGTCGAGATTTTCAATCTCGCCGTCCTTCTTCACCAGCTTGGCTTTCGCCGTAAGACCAATGAGGGTACCCATATTATCGAAAAGCTCCACTACCGTAAAGGTAAAGATAATGGAGAGAATGCCATAGTTCCAGGCACCCACGATGTCCAGCTTGCCGAAGGTTTCGCCCATATGCGGCAGGCTGGTGCTGATAACCTCGGAAAAAGCATGCGGCACCGGCGTATATCCCAGTACCATGGACAGGATTGTCGTGGCAACGATACCGATAAGAATGGCTCCCTGCACCTCACGAGCCATAAGTGCCCCCGTGAGCACCAGGCCAAACAGGGACATGGCTGTTTCCGGCTTGAGCACACTGCCCAGCGTAATAAAGGTTGCCGGGTCACTGACGATAAGCCCCGTACCCTTAAGGCCGACAAAGGCGATAAACAGGCCGATGCCTACGCCGATAGCCACGCGCAGATTCTGCGGAACAGCATTGATGATGGCCTGACGCACATGACTGATGGTCAGTATCAAAAACAGCAAGCCAGAAAAAAATACCGCGCCCAGCGCCACCGTCCAATGCAGCCCCAATACGCCGCAGACATAATAGGCAAAGAATGCATTTAAGCCCATGCCCGGTGCCAAAGCCACAGGATAGTTGGCGAACACGCCCATCATCAACGTGGACAAAGCCGCAATCCAGATGGTGGAAGCAACGGCTGCTTCCTTGGGCACCCCGGCATCTGCCAGTATATTCGGATTGACGAACATAATGTAGGCCAGAGCGATAAAGGTAGTGAAACCAGCGATAACCTCCGTACGTACCGTGGTTCCCTTTTCCGAGAGCTTAAAGAAACGCTCCAGGAAAGACTGACTTGCTTGTACTTGCATAAAAAATAATAGCCTCCTCTTTCTTGGCAGGAAATCATCCGTCGTCACCAAGAAAAAAGAAGCCATTCACTTATCCAATATGTCGGTCATGCTCCATCTTTCTTGTAGACTGTGACAATTTACGGTTGCCTGTAGAAACGCCCGCACCTTATCAGCGGGCTTATACAAGAATTGAATAACATGAGCATAACAAAGATTAGGACATATGTCAATTTATTAGAAAATTAACAATCAAATGCCAATAGAAAATTATTCTTCTGCCCATAAGCAGGATTTTGTGGTACAATGGTATAATAGTTATGATTATACATTGGTTGATTGCCGATTTGGAGGAATTTATGCAGGACTTGAGAGTTTTCGTTATCGACAACTCCATAATATTCCAGAACTCCCTGGTGCAGGAACTGACCAAAAAGCTCCCCAGCGGCAGTTTGGTGGAGCACGCGGCCCAGCCCGCTGATGCCTTGGATAAGCTGTCCATTTTTAAGCCCACGGCCATCGTACTGAATTTTGCGCTAGGTTCCCTGCTCGTAAAACAGGAAAAGTTTTTGCCGCTATTGGTAAAGACCTTCCCTAAAGTTCCCATTATCACCTATGGCATATTGGAAAGCGGCGAAAAGGCAGCAAAAATCCTCGGTGCCTCCCATTACTTGAAAAAACCCTCCATTGGCCAACCCGCCGATGCGTTTTATGATAATCTGGTCAACACATTGCTGGCTGTACAAGGCAAACAATCTCCCATTTTCACGCACAGCACCAGTATTGGCAGCAGCGCTGCAGCCCCCCGGAGTATTTGGCCTGTCTCCAAGCCAGTCCAAGCACCACTGAAATCAGTTCCATCTCCCAGCGAACCCATAATTATGCCCTCTGGCAATGCAGGCCCTATCGACCTCATTGCTATAGGCGCATCTACTGGCGGCACCGAGGCCCTATCGGCCATCATCACCCGCTTGGAGCCGCCCCTGCCGGGGATTGTCATCGTCCAGCACATCCCGCCCATGTTCTCCCGGCTCTTTTCCGAGCGCCTGAACTCGGAATGCAAGCTGACAATCAAGGAAGCGGCCAGTGGTGATGTGGTCATGCCCAATCATGTCTACATTGCTCCAGGCGCCAAGCACATGACCATTTCCCGCATGGGCAACCGCTATATACTGGATTGCAAGCCTGGCCCGCCCGTACACAGTGTCTGCCCTTCGGTAGACGTGCTCTTTGACACCGTGGCAGATGTGGCCGGCAGCCGTGCCCTCGGCATAATCCTTACCGGCATTGGCCGGGACGGCGCGGCAGGGCTCCTGAAAATGCGCCAGAAGGGTTCGCCCACGATCGGACAGGATGCGGCAACATCCACCGTCTACGGCATGCCGAAATCAGCCTTTGAAATCGGTGCCGTACAGCAGCAACTGCCGCTTTTGAGCATCCCGCAGGCCATCTATAAAATCGTACGCTGACCAGCCTTCCTCAAGAGGAGGGCTTTTTTTTATGATGGAAGGAATTTTCGCCCGTAAAGGCGAAATTATCTAAAAATATTATTTTGTCCGTAAGCTCAAATAATTGGAAGGAGCGTTGTTATATGGATAATCGCGCAAGGAGTAACTTGCTATCCCCCCTGCATGTCTGGGCTTTATCGCTGGGCTGTGCCGTGGGCTGGGGCGCCTTTATGGTGCCGGCTAATCTCTTTATACCCACCGCCGGGCCATTGGGTACCACGATTGCCATGGCCATCAGTACCGCACTTCTGTTGGTCATCGCTGCCAACTTCTGCCGTCTAGCGGAAAAATATCAGGATGATGGCGGCATTGTGGCTTATGTGCGCAATATCATCGGCCACGACCATGCATTCTTGGCAGCCTGGATTTTGCTCATTGCCTACCTTTCCATTCTTTGGGCCAATGCCACAGCCAATGTGCTGCTGGCACGATTTTTGCTGGGTGATTTTCTTTCCTGGGGCTATCTTTATACCATTGCCAATTTTGATATTTACTTTGGCGAGGTAGCCGCCACCTGGATGTTCATCATCATCTTTGGCCTGCTGGCGGGCTATGGCGGCAAGCTGCTCAAATACTTCAACACCTTCTGCGCCATCGTCTTCTTCCTGTCCGTGGTCGTCCTCTACATCGCACTGGTCAAGGAAACCGGCATGTATACCTACAGCCCGGCATTCCAGTATTACACCAATCCTGCTATGCAGGTATTCAGCATGGTAATGCTGGCCCCCTGGATGTTCTTCGGTTTTGAAGCCGTCACCCATGCCTGTGATGATTTTAACTTCTCCCACCAAAAGCTCTTTCCCATCGTAACGGCAGCGGTGCTCGCCGGCGGTCTTATCTATATTCTCCTTGCCGATATGGCGGTTATGGCGATTCCCCCAGAGTTTTCCTCCTGGACGAGTTATATTGCGCAGCGACCCAATCTGGAAGGATTAGCCGGACTGCCGGTCTTCCACAGTGTCTATGCGGTCTTTGGCTATAACGGGCTGGGGCTGCTCTGCGTATCCATTGCCACCGCCATTATGACCAGCCTGATGGGGCTTTACCGCACCTGCGGACGGCTCTTGCAGTTTATGGGCCGCAGTGAAGTCCTGCCTGCCTGGTTCACCCGCAGGACTGCGGACGGAACGCCCCGCAATGCCATTATCTTCATCATGCTGATTTCCCTGTTGATTCCGCTCTTGGGACGCGTATCCATCGTCTGGCTCTGCGATGTCATCACCGTTGTCGGCTCGGTTGCCTACGGCTATGCCTCCTACTGTGCCTATCTCTTGGCAAAAAGGGAAGGGCGTAAACGCGACAAGGCCTTGGGGCTTGTCGGCATCTTTATCTCCTGCCTGTTCTTCTTCTGCCCCCTGCTTCCCGGACTTTTGCTGGGCGGCTCGCTCGACACGGAATCCTATCTTATGCTGTCTGTATGGAGCCTTATCGGCTTTGCCTATTATTGGTATGTCTTCAAGCACGACCCCCATAACCGCTTCGGGCACAGCACCTCCATGTGCATTATCATCCTGTTCCTGAACTTCTTTTCCAACAGCATCTGGCTGCGGCAGGTTATGGAACAGCGCCTGCAGGAAGCTGCCGCGGGCAATGTCCAGGCGGACTATAGTGAACTTGCCACAGACAGCTTTGTGCAGATGGCCATGATTTTGATTATCCTGCTCCTGATGGCCAATATCTTCATCACGCTGAAACGGCGGGAGCGAGGCATGACGAACCACTTGCAGCAACAGCATGCCGTCAATCATGCGCAAAATACCTACCTGCGCAACTTAGCGCACGATATCCGCATTCCTATGGAAGCTGCCCAAACCTCCGTTCATCATTCACTGGAAAACTGTACCATCTGTTCCGCCTGCCCGGAGGAAAACTGTCCCCGGCGCATTCCTGACCGGCTCAGCAATTGCCTCGGACAGCTGGACAACCATACGCAATATCTCATGCAGCTCATCAACGATATGCTGGCCAAAGGCAGCAAGGACATGGGGGATGCGGAAGCCGGCACCTTCGAGCTCGATACTGCGCCGATGGACTGGCGGCGCACCTTGCAGCATATCAAGGATATCTTTGCCCTGCAACTGCAGGATAAAAACATCTTCTTTGAAGTCTATCCCATTGAGCTGGCTCACCCCAACGTGCTTTGCGACGAGCATCGGCTCGAACGCATCCTCATCAATCTCGTGAGCAATGCCTGTGAATTCACCCCCGCAGGCGGCGGCGTGATGGTAACGCTCATGGAAAAAGAGGCCGCCACCATCCTTAACCATCAGGGACAGACCGTACGGGGTGCTGTTTACGAAATTCATGTCAACGATTCCGGAGCGGCTATCCCCCCGGATGTCGCTGCCCATATCGCCGAGCCCTTTGAAGTGGAAGGCACGAACCTGGGCGGAATCTGCATTGCCAAAATGCTTGTATCCCTCTTGGGCGGCACCTTGGCCATCAGTACCGCCCCAGGCCAGAGCATCGGCAAGGATATCGTTGTTACCTTAAACCTGCCGCTGGCAGAATGATAAAGGAGTCATGCTTATGAACACGCCTAATGATGCAGGAACTTCCTCCAATAACAATGTGCGCCTGCTCTATCCGTTAAATGTTTGGGCACTGTCCTTCGGCTGTGCCGTGGGCTGGGGTGCCTTTATGATGCCGGGCAATCTCTTTTTGCCCCATGCCGGTCCTGTGGGCAGCATCCTCGCCATTGCCCTGGGCAGCATAGCCATGCTGATTATCGGCGCCAACTTCTGCAAGCTGGCACAAAAATACCGCGATAACGGCGGCTTCTATGCCTATGTGCAGCAGGTAATGGGCCATGACCATGCCTTTCTGGCTGCCTGGGCACTCATTGTCACCTATCTGTCCATTATCTGGGCCAATGCGACCGCTGTAGTTGTCCTGGTACGCTTCTTTTTTGGAGATATTCTGCAAAGGGGCTTCCACTATCAGGTGGCCGGCTTTGATGTTTATGCGGGTGAAATGATTACGACCTGGGCCGTACTTATCGCGTTTGCCTTTTTCTCCGCGTATGGGGGCAAGGCCAAGCGCCCCATCCACACCATGATGGCCCTGCTTCTTTTCTTCGGCGTTGTCCTGCTCTTTTGCGGCGTACTGGCCATGAGCACCAACCATGCCAGCTTCTATCCCGCTTTTGACCCGGATATCGGCGGCACGCCTACCCTGCAGATTTTCAGCATGCTGATGGTGACACCCTGGATGTTTTTTGGCTATGAATCCATCACGCACGGCGGGGAGGAATTCCGCTTTCCCATCCAACGCACCTTCCCCATTATTGTCGGTGCAGTAATTGCGACAT
>CADAAS010000072.1:17056-26882 GCA_902785885.1 Pseudoselenomonas ruminantium | reverse complement strand
TGTCGTTGTTCAGTACGAGGAAAACTCTTCTGACAATTATGTTGAGTACCACCGCGTGCGTTATGACGTTTCCAAGACGCAAATGGAAATTCAGGAAATACCGAGACTTGCTGAATATCAGTTTCTGTGGAAACGCCTTGAAGAAGGTCGTTAACCTTTTGTAATCCGCGTTGCTTCGAGTTTGTGCTCTGACGCTTCGACCTCTTTAACGCTAGATTGAACGCCCGCTCCCGTGGGTTCGCGGGCTTCTCTTGAACGATCTGATTCAACGTTCGGGTTTTAGTTACAACCAGCAATATTCTGTTTTACAATGAGCGCTCCTAAACTTCCTCCTCTTCAACCGCCTCAAATACCCAATTCCATGCTCAGGGGAGTTGAACAGCAGAAACCGCCCAAATCGAACTTCTTTTTCATCCTGATGATGACTTTTTTGTTCATTTGGACGTTTCAGCTCATGAGCGCCAAAAAGCCCGAGCCGGAAATTCCTCTTGGCTCCGACGCTAAAACGTTTGGAGCCGCCCCGAAACTTAGCGACGAAGCGCGACAGGCGCTTCCAAAAGAATTTGTCGACGCCGCTGAAGTCTCTCATAATACGGTTAAACCAACCTTTGTGACTCTCGGTTCTCTTGAGCCCGACAGTCCCTATCGATTTCTTGTGTCTTTGACAAATCGCGGCGCGGCCGTCGCTCGTGTTGAACTCAGTGAAAGCGCTTACGTCGACTACACGGATCAGTCTGGATATTTAGGTCAGATAGTCGTCGACGAATCCTATGCGTGGAACGAGTTTGATCTGGGACTTCCAGGCGTTCGCGCTCAGGTTGTTGGCAAGGGAACGCCGGCGGCACTGGTGATGTCGGCGTTGGATGCGGCCTGTCGCATGATTGGCCGTGACCGTTCCTTTATTGACGAACTGGCCAGCACCATTGTCAAAAAGCATGAGCCGGGGATAGTCTATGCAGGGGATAGTCTGGTGCGTCCCGTGAAATTCTATGAAAACGATAAAATGCAGCAGATGATTGAGCATCATCAGCTGCATGAATCAGATTTTGTCAAAAAGCGTATCGGCATTGGCAATGTCTGCGAGGCGGCCGCGTATTGCTCGGCAGCAGCCCGCGGAGGCCGATTGGCGCTGAGAAAAACGAATTTTGAAAAAGTGACGGTGGCTTTATTATGGGAAAAATAACAGTTGTGGGCATTGGCCCTGGAAGCCTTATGGACATGACGCCGAGAGCACGGCAGGCCATTGAGGATGCGGATGTTATTGCCGGCTATAACACATATATCAAGCTGATTGAATCCCTGTTGGGTGAGCGCAAGGTTATCGGCACGGCCATGATGCAGGAGATTGACCGCTGCAAGATGGCGGTCAGTGAGGCCGCGCAGGGACACAATACGGTGGTGGTGTCCAGCGGCGATGCTGGTGTCTATGGCATGGCAGGCCTAGTCTTGGAACTTGTCCTGCAGCAGCCGCAGGAGAGCCGTCCGGAATTTGGCGGCGTGATTGCCGGTGTGTCGGCGGTCAATGCGGCAGCATCTGTTTTGGGTGCGCCCTTGATGCATGATTTTGCCGTAATCAGCCTGTCGGATTTGCTGACGCCCTGGGAGACCATTGAAAAACGCATTGAGATGGCTGCACAGGGAGATTTCGTTACGGCACTTTACAACCCCAAAAGCAAAAAGCGGGTGGAAAATATCGAGCGGGTCCGGGAAATCATGTTGAAGCACCGCAAGGCCGATACACCTGTGGGCATTGTTACAGCGGCCAGCCGTGAGGGCGAAGGCAAAATCATTTCCACGTTGGAGGATTTCACCAAACAGGAAATCAATATGTTCTCCCTGGTCATCATCGGCAACTCCATGACCTATGTGAAGGACGGCTATATGATTACCCCGCGTGGTTATGGCAATAAGGAGCCGGGCTTATGATTTTCGTGCTGGCCGGCACCCAGGATGGCCGGGAGATAGTCAAGCTGCTGCTCGAAAATGGCTATGATGTGGCGGCATCCGTGGTCAGCCGTTATGGTGGGGAACTTCTTGCCCATGCCTGCGGGCAGAAATGCCTGATTAACGACAAGCCATTGGATGAACAGGCGCTGCAGGCTTATATGCGAACACAGCAGATAAGCTTGTTCGTGGATGCCAGCCATCCCTATGCGGCCAATGTCAGCCGCAATGCGATGGCGGCCTGCAGTGCCTTGTCTATTCCCTATATCCGCTATGAGCGCGATTTGACCGAGCTGGCTTACGATAAGATAACGGTGGTGCACAGCTATGAGGAGGCGGCGGAAGCGGCGTCAAAGCTGGGGCAGAGGATTTTCCTTACTACCGGCAGCCGTAATCTGGAAAAGTTCGTTCATAGCCCGCACTTAAAAGATGCGGAACTGACGGCCAGAGTTTTGCCCACGGCTGAGGTTATTGCTTTGTGTGAAGGATTGGGCATTGATGCCGGGCATATCGTAGCCCTGCAGGGTCCGTTTTCCTGTGAATTGAATAAAGAGCTGTTCCGCAAGTATGCGGCACAGGTCATCATCACGAAAAACAGTGGCAGCATCGGCGGCACGGATACCAAATTAGCGGCAGCTAAGGATTTGGGCCTGCCCATCGTGCTGATTGACCGTCCGCAGCTTGCGTATCCCTGTATGGGGCATCATTACGAGGATATCTTGTCCTTTGTGCGGTCGCATGCTAATGATAAATAATCTCTGCAATGGCAGGGATTATTTTTTTTGTGGCGAATATGGAATGCTGAAAAGATGTAAGATTTAAAAGATTTTTACACAAGGAGGTTGCCGTTTATGAAACTGCAGACCAAGGCAGTGCTAGGGGTAAATTTGTTTATCGTCATAGCCTGCTTGTGTATGGGGGTTCTGGGGTATCGCAGTGCGGCCGATGGGTTTGCCAAATCCTTGCAGATGAAGGCCGATTCAAATGTAAAATCGCTGTTGGCGCTTATGGATGACCGCTATCCGGGAGAATGGCGTATCGAAAACAATGCACTCTACAAGGGAAAACAGCAAATTGAAGGCTCAACGGATATTGTCGACAGTTTTGGCAATATGCTGGACGGTCATGTTACCTTCTTCCGGGGAAATACGCGTGTGGCAACTACCGTCCAGACGGAAGGCAAGCGTTCTGTGGGAACGCCGGCCTCGGACATGGTACAGGAGGTTGTGCTGAAAAACGGACAAAATTATACGGGTAGTGCCGAAGTCCTGGGACAGAGTTACGAAAGTGCTTACTGCCCGCTTAAAGATGGCAGTGGCAAGGTTATCGGCATGGCCTTTGTCGGCTTGTCGGTGCATGAATTAGATGACATCCAATATAAATTCATTTTCTCGACCATCGTAGCCATGCTGATTATTGCCACCTTGATGGGGATTTTCTCTTGGTGGATTATTGGCAGAATGCTGCGGCCTTTGCGGCGTACAATCACTGCGATACAGGAAATTGCCAATGGTGATATGCGGGGCGAACCTCTGCCGGAAACCGAGGATGAAATCGGGGAACTGGCAGCCAGTGCCAATGTGATGCGGGATAAGCTTAGAAATCTGCTTTTGGGAGTAAACAAATCCACCAACAGTGTGACGGAATCGGCGGAAATGCTGAAGGAGCAGGCGCGCCAAACGCAGCTCTCGATTCAGCTGGTGGCCGATAGCGCGGTGCACTTGGCAGATGGAACGAATCAACAGGTGCGCATTGTCACGGATTTGCAGAATAGTACCGTTCGTATGCGCGAACATATGCATGAACTCCATGCCGGTGCGAAGGTGATGGCCGAAACCGCACAGCAGAGCAAAGACAAGGCGGCAGACGGGCGTAAGACTGTGGGGCAGGCTGTAGCACAGATTAAAAATATCGCCGAGCAGGTCAAGGTTTCGGCTGATGTTGTCGGTACATTGGGCAAGCGTTCGTCCGAGATAGGTTCCATCGTGGAGACGATTTCCAATATTGCCGGACAGACGAATCTCCTGGCACTGAACGCGGCGATAGAAGCGGCACGCGCCGGTGAGGCCGGCCGGGGCTTTGCCGTAGTGGCTGATGAAGTCCGGAAACTGGCTGAACAGTCTGCCTTGGCGGCGCAAAATATCACGCAGCTCGTAAACGATATTCAGCGGGACACCGATATGGCGGTGGAATCCATCAGCGAGGGCAGCCAAAGTGTCAGTGATGGGGCGGCTATTGTAACGGCAACGGGCGAAGCGTTCAGGATGATTGAGGAACAGGTGGAACTGCTGAACGGCACGGTGGAAAAATCCACGGAAGCGATAGAAACGCTCAATGCAGCGACGCATGAACTGGCCGATAATATGGAACGGGTTATGGATTCGAGCCGCGTTGCTACGGATGAAGCACAAAGCGTATCGGCGGCAACGGAACAGCAGGCGGCGGCCATGCATGAGATATCCGATGCGAATAACCACTTGGCAGAACTGGCGAAGACGCTAAGTGCGGAAGTGAAGAAGTTTAAAGTATAGTCAATAGCGCAAACGAAAGCAGGTATCTGCTGCGGCAACAGGGCTGCTCCTCATGGGGAGGCCCTGTTTTTGCTTTAAACGAAGGGGGCTGTATAATTACGAACAAGAAAAACTGCTGCGCAGGGAGCCTGCACAGCAGTGGAATGAGCCTGTTCTTTAGTTGTTTTTATTGCCCAGCACCGTCTTGCCAAAAATGACCAGCGTGATGAGGAAAACGACAAGGCCCAAGAATTCAGCCGTATCGGCAAAGTCACTGCCGACGAGCGCCAGCGGGCTGTCACTGCCGCCGCTCGTAACCGAAACAACGATGATTGCGGCAAGGGCAACGCCAATCAGCGACTCGCCGACGATAAGCCCCGAGGCAAACAGCGTACAGTCTGCATCGATGGCAGGCCCTCGGGGCTGACAAAGGCATAGAAGATAGCGAGCAAGCCAGCTACCGTCAGTGCGAACACCCAGCCAATGCTCTTGATGGACATATCAATATCCATGCGGTGCCTTTCCTGCTCATCCTGCGGCATGCGCACCGAGGCAATGGATTCCTTGACCCCATCACATGTAACTGTCTTGTGTTGCGAACTTTTTTCTGCAGGGTGCGTAAGCAGGATAAATGTGATAATATATACAATGTATGATAGTGAAGACGAGGTGACGGATTATGGATTTTATCAAGCAGCCTATGGAGATTGAAAATCGCAGTATGGAAATTATTGCGCCCCATTTGGAGGGGATGAACCTCAGCCCTGAGCAGGTCAAGGTGTATTCGCGCCTGATTCATGCAGCAGGGGATGTGGACTATGCACCCATCATCAAGATGTCTGCGGATGCCATTGAGCAGGCGATGATGGCGCTGAAGGGCGGCTGCGATATCTACACCGATGTGGAAATGGTGCGCACGGGCATCAACAAGCGCAAGCTGGCTTCTTTTGGCGGACAGGTACATTGCCTGATTGCCGATGAAGAAGTGGCCCAGACGGCCAAGGAACAGGGGATTACCCGTTCGATGGCGGCTATGCGCAAGTTTGGTGCGCAGATGAATGGGGCGATTGTCGCCATCGGCAATGCGCCGACGGCGCTGTTTGAAGTCCTGCGTCAGGTAGAGGAAGAAAATCTGCGCCCCGCCTGCATCGTGGGCATTCCTGTAGGCTTTGTGGGCGCGGCTGATTCCAAGGCGGAACTTGCCAAACAGACGACGGTTCCTTATATCACGGTGGAAGGCACGAAGGGTGGCAGTCCGATTGCGGCAGCGGCGGTTAATGCCATGATGTATCTCATCAACAACGACAGAGGCTGATTATGGCGGGAAAGATTATCTTGGTCACCGGCGGCGCGCGTTCGGGAAAATCTGCTTTTGCGGAAAAACTGGCGGCGGAGATGGGCACATCTATTGGCTATATTGCCACGGCGCAGATTTATGATGAGGAAATGCGTTATCGGGTCAAGCTGCACCGTGAGCGGCGCCCATCCTCCTGGCAGACCTGGGAAGCTCCGTTTGAGGCGGAAAAAGCGATTATTGAAGCGGCAAAAAAACACAAGGTATTGCTCTTTGACTGCCTGACCCTGTATCTCAGCAACCACTTGTGCAGAATCCTCTATGATGAACTGACCGATGAAGTAGCTTATCGGATTGTCGAGGAGCAGATGGGTGCCTTGGTAAAGGCGGCGCAGGCAGCTGCCGAGCAGGGCACATCCACGATTTTTGTCACCAATGAAGTGGGCGCCGGGATTGTGCCGGAAAACAAACTGGCCCGGCTCTATCGGGATGCCAGCGGGCTGAGCAATCAGCGTGTTGCTGCTGCTGCGGATGATGTATACGCCGTTATCGCGGGGATTCCCGTAAATATCAAAAAACTCAATGCCTGCCTTAGGCAGGAAAAGGACGGATAACAAATGGCAAACTCCATTATGCTGATGGGCACAAGCTCCCATGTGGGCAAAAGCATTATCACCACAGCCTTGTGCCGTATCTTTCATCAGGAAGGGCGCAAGGTCGTGCCCTTTAAGGCGCAGAATATGGCGCTCAATTCCTATGTGACCAAAGACGGCAAGGAAATGGGTCGTGCGCAGGTGGCACAGGCAGAAGCCGCAGGCTTAGAACCCATGGTCGATATGAATCCGGTGCTCTTAAAGCCAACGGGCAATTCCTGCTCGCAGGTCGTAATCAACGGCAAGGCTGTGGGCAATATGAGCGCGCGGGAATACCATAAAGGCTATTCTTTAAAAGCCTTTGGGGCTGTGACCGAGGCGCTGGAGCGCCTGCAGAAAAATTTTGATACCCTGGTTATTGAAGGGGCGGGCAGTCCGGCAGAAGTCAATCTCAAAGCCAACGATATCGTCAATATGCGAGTGGCAAAACACTTGAATGCCCCTGTGCTGTTAATCGCCGATATCGATCGGGGCGGTGCGCTGGCGTCCTTGGTCGGCACACTCGAACTTTTGGATGAGGATGAGCGGGCCTTGGTCAAAGGGCTGGTCATCAATAAATTCCGCGGTGATGTAACGCTGCTTACGCCTGCGGTGGATTTTCTGGAAGAAAAGACCGGCAAGCCCGTGTTGGGCATTGTGCCGCATATTGAAGCCTTGGGCATTGATGATGAAGATTCTGTTTCCCTTGATGAGAAGGACAACGAATCGGCGGAACAGGCTCAGGCGGATTTGCATATTGCAGTTATTCAGACGCCGAAGATTTCCAATTTTACTGATTTTGACAGCCTGGCAGCAGAGCCGGATGTTTCCCTCTACTATGTGCGCAAGGCGGAGGATTTAGGCAATCCCGATATGATTATCCTGCCCGGTTCCAAGAATACCACCGAAGATTTATTGCATTTGCGCGAATGCGGATTGGAAGCGGCGATTCGCGAACAGGTGGCAAAGGGCATGCCGTTATGGGGCATTTGTGGCGGCTATCAGATGTTAGGGCAAAAAATTGCCGACCCCCTGCATACGGAATCGGCTAATGATGAGGTGGCAGGGTTAGGCTACCTGCCGATGGAAACCACCTTTGCCGCCGAAAAACTGACCAGCCAAGTGCAGGCAGATTGTGTGCAGTTTGCTTTCTTAGGCCAGCAGATAAAAGCAGCGGGCTTATGCGGCTACGAAATTCACACCGGTGAAACGAAGTTTTTGGGCGAATTACAGCACCCCTTTAAGATAACGGAACGCGCTAATCAGGCGGTTGCTATTGTCGAAGGCTTGACCAACCAGAATGGTGCGCAGGGACAGGTAGTTGGCACCTATATCCATGGCATTTTTGACCATGACGATTTCCGCCGTCAGCTGCTCAATGCCCTGCGCATCCGCAAGGGGCTTGAGGCCCTTGCCATTCAGCGCAGTGTGCGGCAGGAAAAGGAACGTGCCTATAACCGTCTGGCCAGCGTGGTGCGCGACAGCCTCGATATGGAAAAACTGGCGCAGATTATGGGGGAAACCTCATGCTGACGGGAATTTTAGCCTTTTTCGTGGACTGCATTATCGGTGACCCCAAGAGCAAATGGCACCCTGTCGTGCTGATGGGCAACCTGATTTCCTTGTTTGAGCGCTTGTTCTATCATCCGGACGACAAGGACAGCCGTAAATTTGCCTGGGGGGCAGTCCTGGTGCTGCTCGTGCTGTGGCTGACCTATGCCGTGGCCGAGGGGATTATGCTGTTGTCCTACAAAATCCCTTGGAGCTTTGGCAGTACGGCAGTGGGGGCGGTCATGCTGTCCTTTGCCATTTCGCCCAAAAGCCTTGCCAAGGCGGGAAAAGAGCTTTATGGCCTGCTGCTGGCTGGTGACATGACTGAAGCCCGCCGCAAGGTCGGCTGGATTGTCGGGCGGGATACGGATAAGCTCGACGAACCGGAGATTGCCCGTGCTACGGTGGAAACCATTGCAGAAAATACCGTAGATGGCATTATTGCCCCGTTGTTCTTTTTTGTATTGGGCGGCGTGCCACTGGCTATGGCCTATCGGGCGGCGAATACCATGGATTCCATGATTGGCTACAAAAATGACAAGTATCTTTACTTTGGACGGGCGGCGGCGCGGCTTGACGATGTGCTCAACTACATTCCTGCCCGCATAACGGCGGTACTCTTTATCTTTGCCGCATGGATTTTGGGCTATGATTACAAATTTGCTTACCGCATGATGCTCCGCGATGCCAAAAAGCACCCCAGCCCCAATGGCGGCTATGCCGAAGCCACGGTGGCGGGCGCTTTGCATGTTCGGCTGGGAGGCTATAACTCCTACTTTGGTCAGCAGCACTTCCGCGCCTATATGGGCGGGCAGATTGAGACTTTGGGCATCAAGCATATCATGGGGTCAATCCGGCTGATGTATACGGCAACGGTGTTGTTCATCATCGTTTGTTATGCCATGTTTGGCTTGTGATGGGAGCGTAAAATGAAATCATTTATTACCGCGTTGCAGTTTCTGACCAGAATACATGTGAAAAATCAAACGGATTTGACCGCTGAGGACTTTGGCCGCAGTACGAAGTTCTTTCCTTTGGTTGGGCTTATCCTAGGCACAATTTATATGCTGGCGGCCTGGTGCCTGATTGCCGTATTCGGCTGGGCAAATTTGGTGACGACACTGCTGATTATCCTGCCCATCCTGCTGACCGGCGGCTTGATGCTGGACGGCTTTATGGATACCGTGGACGGTGTTTTTTCCGGTCGGGAGCGTGAGCGGGTACTGGAAATCATGAAGGACAGCCGGGTGGGCTCCTTTGGAGTAATCGCTTTGGCCTGCCTGCTCTTGGTTAATTGGACGGCGCTGCGTGATGTAAAACTCGTATTGATTATGACGGCGCTCTTTGTCATGCCCATTATTGGTCGCATGGCCATGGTTATGGCGATTGCCTTCTTCCCTTATGCCCGCAAGGAAGGCATGGGGAAAATCTTTGCCGATATGGCGGACAGGAAAACGGTAATGCTGGCGGTGTTCACCACTTTAGCCGCTGTTATCCCTTGGGGACAGGCGGCGATTGCCGCGCTCATTGCGGGGCTGGTTTTTGCCTGGTGCACAGCCAAATGGCTGACTGGTAAATTGGGCGGCCTGACCGGTGACACTTATGGCGCTATCGAAACGTTGACCGAAACCGTGGTACTGCTGGTATTTTGGCTAACATCCTGGATACCGGGCGGGTTGCATATTTTGTGGCGATAATGTAGTGGAAATGAGAGGTGCAGATATGAGCAATAAGCCGTGGAAATTTTACGATATGGTCATCAATGGCCTGCCGCAGCGGGTAAAATACAATGAGGATACCGTAAACCAATTATTTTTACCTTTGCTGCGGAAATTAACGCAAATACAGCGGCAGAAACAGCGCAAAATCATGGCTTTTCTGGCGGCACCGCCGGC
>CADAAS010000072.1:0-17018 GCA_902785885.1 Pseudoselenomonas ruminantium | reverse complement strand
CATTATCCCAATGCGTATTTGGATTCGCATACGATAGAACGTGACGGCGAAACGATAACGCTGAGGTCCATCAAGGGCGCGCCGGAAACCTTTGATGTGGCAGGTCTGCGGGCAAAGATGCAGGAGGCAAAACAGGGAAAATCCTTCTGGCCGGTCTATGACCGCAAGATTCATAATCCGATTGCCAATGCGCTCGAAGTCAATGGCGATATTTTGCTGGTCGAGGGCAACTGGCTGCTGCTGGACGAACCGCAGTGGCGTGACCTGCGGGAACTGGCTGATTACACACTGAGCATCAAGGCAACGCCGGAGCTTTTGCAGGAACGTTTGATTCAACGCAAGATTCAGGGCGGTCTGCCCAAGGCTGACGCCGTTAAATTCTATGAAACAAGCGACCGATTGAATGTGGAACGAATCTTAAACCATACGCTCCCTGCCGATGAGCAATGGCAGATGATGGAAGACGGCGATTTTATACGGTGCTGATAGGAAGAACCGCACACGACAGCAGGTTGTGTGCGGTTTTTGTCGAATAAAAAGAGGATTTTTATCAAGAGTAGAGAATACAATAGGCAAGGTGAATGTGTAGAGAAATTGGCATTTAACCCCAAAATTTTGGGTATCTTGCAGGACCTTATAAAATAATGGGCGAGCGAGGTGTTCTGAATTTGGGTAAAATAATCCAAAAATCTTTGTTTGTGGGAAGTGTAGGAAATTTTTTGCAGTGTTCCGCCGAATAGGCGGCTTAGAAAAGTCAGAGTGATAAAAACGCCCTAAAAACCACGTATTCCGCCGAATAGGCGGCTTAGAACCTAATGATTAAAAAGTACTGCAGCATAGATAAATTCATTGATTTGCTGATGGGTTTCATCCATACTGTAAGTAGAAAAGGAACGTTCTTTGCTAGGTCACAAGACCTCAGGGCTTCCGGCTTTACCTGCGACTGGGGCTCCGGTAGCGCCGATGTCGGAATCGGTAGACGGAGTTGACCGCCCGGAAAAAGAAGTTCCTTTTTATTATTGTGTTTAACACGATATGTGTTCCGCCGAATAGGCGTTTTTTTATGCTTGGAAAGGGGGGGCGGGGTGAATTTTCAATTGATGTGCCAGGATGTTCCTGTAGCTGATTTTGCTGTAAATGAAATAACGGGACAGATTATCAGCGATTTACATATAGATAATCGTGAATACCTGCCTTTGTCCGTGTTGTACGATGGCTGTTCTGGGATTGCTCTGCAAAAGTGGTTGGATAATCGCAGTGTGTCGGCAAATCGTCAGGATATAACGGTTATGTTGAAAGCATACAATGTAGAAACAGCCAGTGCATTATCCTTCAAAAGTCTCGGCTTGAATCTGTCTGACCAATATTGGCTCAAAGCGGAGAGTGCGGATTATGGTTGGTATGATGTGAATATGTTCGATAACGATTTTACCGAGCAGGTTTTTCGTACAATGGCAAATGCAGGTCGCTTAAGTTATACGCCAGATAGCAGTTCCAACGGTGATTTACCTAAGTTTTGGAAAATCGAACAAGGGAAAAGAGTTCTCTACAAAGAAGGTTCTGCACCTTATGACCAACAACCCTATAATGAGGTGTTTGCCTCACGACTGCTGGACCTATTAGATTTGCCACATGTCAATTATTCACTGGTGCAGGATAAAGATGAAGAAAAGGCATATAGTGTATGCGAAACATTTGTTACACCGGATACCGAGTATGTTCCAGCATTGGAAATATTGAATGTAGTACCGAAACTAAATTACGAAAACAGCTATCAACATTTTTTCCGTTGCATAGAAGAATTGTCTATTCCGGTCAGCAGGCAAGAGCTGGATGATATGCTGCTGTTTGATTATCTGATAAACAATGCTGACCGGCACTATGGCAACTTCGGTTTTATTCGTAATGTGCAGACGAGAAAGTTCCTGGGCATGGCACCGATATTTGATAACGGTAATAGTCTTTGGTATTTGCAGTTGAATAAGCGTATGAAGTTAAAAGACCAACCAGCCAAGCCCTTCTGCGATACGCATGCTGAACAGGTGAAGCTGCTGGGCAATTCGGCTGTTCATTGGGGCAGTCTGACGGAATCACTATTGTGGCAAATAGTAGAAGAGGTTTACAGTAAGAATGACTTGTTTGATACAGAACGTATGGATAATCTGGTGAATAACATCAGCGTTGTGGCTCAAGGAATTATGACAAGACAATTTGTATAGTAAGTAAATAAAGAAAATCGTTGGTTTGTGTTTTACATGACTAGGAATCAGCTGTTGGACAGAAAAAGACACGTTTGCTATAATTTTATGGTAAGTTTTAATTTAGCAATGTTCATGATGATTTTGGAGATAGCAGATGGAGATTGTGGTGCGCGTTCCCGGTTCGTGCGGGGAATTGGTGCAGGGATTTGCGGGCGGAGAGCCTTTTTTGGGGACTTGTCCTATAGACCGCTATACAACGGTACAGGTAAGTGACCGCTTTTTCGAATTCGATGGTTTGGGCGAGAAGTCGCAGCAGGCACTAAGAATAGCGTTAGCCCGGTTGGGCAGGTCATCTTTTCCCTACGGAATGAAATTGACTTCAGAGTTGCCACGTGGGAAGGGCATGGCTTCTTCTAGTGCGGATATCGCGGCTGTTGTTGTGGCGGTGATGGAAGCTTTTGGGGAAAGCTGGACGCCGGAATTAATCATGGATATTGCTGTGCAGATAGAACCGACAGATGGCGTTTTCTGGCCGGGCATTGTGCTGATGAATCAGGTATGCGGCAAGGTATGGAAATGTTTCTCGCAGGTACCGGCGCTGCGCGGGGCCGTTTTTGATGTGGGCGGCATGGTGGATACCTGTGCTTTTCATCAACAGGAAAATGTGGCTGAAGATATGAGCGGAATGTGCAACGCTTTTCGGCAGGCAATGGAAGCAGGACGGGCTGAACGTATTGCGCAGATTGCTACGGAAAGTGCATTGGCCAATCAGAAGGCATTATATAAGGAAGAATTGGCACAGATTTGGCAGTCCGGTCAGTCAGCTGGAGCATGGGGCGTAAATGTCGCGCATAGCGGTACGGTTTTAGGGCTGTGGTGGAGCGCAGACAAGGACGCGGCAGAGCTTCATGCCTGTGCAGAACGGATAGCGCGAACTGCTGGTGTGGATTATTTGGGGCAGGTTTCTTTATGTTCCGGTGGCGTGGAGGTTAGACGATGAGAAGTATACCGCGTGTGGTGATTGCCGCAACCCAGTCAGGGGCGGGGAAAACCACGATTGTAACAGGGCTTTTGGCTGCACTTCGCCAGCGGGGACTGAAGGTGCAATCTTTCAAGGCAGGTCCTGACTATATTGACCCTGGCTACCATAAACTCGCCAGCGGTCAGCCCGCGCATAATCTGGACAGTTGGCTGACTCCGGCGGAAATTCTGCCGGAGATTTTGGCGACAGAGACAGAAAATGCCGATATTGCCGTGGTGGAAGGTGTTATGGGCCTTTATGACGGCGGGCGGCAGGGCATAAGTTCTACGGCGGAGATTGCTAAAATCATCAATGCGCCGGTACTGCTCGTGATTGATGCCAAATCCATGGGCGCTTCGGCGGCGGCAATTGCCAAGGGCTTTCGGGACTATGACCCTGCGGTGCAGGTGGCAGGTGTCATTCTAAACCGTTTGGGTTCGGATACCCATGAAGCTATGATTCGTGAGGCGATGGCGGGCGTCGGCATGGAGGTTTTCGGTGCCCTGCGCCGTGATGAATCGCTTAAGATGCCGGAGCGTCATTTGGGACTGCTGCCGGTGGAAGAAAATGAGGAACTTGAACTTATCGAGCGCATGGGGCAGGCGGCTGCCAAGCAAATCGATTTGGATAAGGTGCTGGCTTTGGCACGCAGCGCCAAGCCCTTGATGGTGAAATCAGTAGCAGAAGTTAGTAAGCGTGATTCCTGCCGTATTGGCGTGGCGCGTGATGAAGCGTTTTCCTTTTATTATCCGGCCAGCATCAAGGTCCTGGAGCGATTGGGGGCTGAGATTGTGCCCTTTAGTCCGCTGCATGATGAAGAACTCCCTGCTGTAGACGGCCTTTTTATCGGCGGGGGATTTCCGGAAATGTTTGCGGAAAAGCTAGCGGGAAATGTGCCTATGCGCAAGGTCATCAAGGCATTGGCGCAGGCGGGAATGCCTATGCTGGCGGAATGCGGCGGCTATATGTATCTGATGGACGCCTTGCAGGATTTTGCCGGCAAGGTGCATAAAATGGCCGGCGTATTTTCCGGGCGGGCGGTTATGACAGAGAAGCTGCAGATGGTGGGCTATGTGGAGGCCGAGCTGCAGCAGGACAGCTTGCTGGGCCATGCAGGGACAAAATTAAAGGGCCATGAATTCCATTTCTCCAAAGAGGGAGAAATGATAAGTGAGGCTAAGGCACCATTTGTTTTCCGGAAATTGCGGAACAACAGCGAGTATCCTGCAGGCCAGCAGGTGCAAAATGTATTGGGCAGTTACCTGCATCTGCATTTTGCGGGGTGTCCTGAGGCGGCGGAGAATTTTGTCCGTAAGTGTGCGGCTTATGGCAAGGAGAGGGATAATGGAAAAGTTTGAGCATGGGGGCAATATCTACAGCAAAGCCCCGCATGGTGGCAAGTGGCTGGACTTTTCGGCAAATATCAATCCTTTGGGTCTGGCACCGGAGGTCGAGCAGGTTATTCAGGAGAATATTGCCGGGATTGTTCACTACCCGGACCCGCAGGCGAAGGCTTTGAAAATGGCATTGAGCGAGCATTACCATCTGCCGGAGGAACAGCTGTTATTGGGCAATGGTGCGGCTGAGCTTTTTTATCTGCTTGTGCATATGGTACGGCCCAAGCGGGTGGGCATTCCTGTGCCGTCCTTTGGCGAGTACCAGCGGGCGGCGGAAGCCGTGGGGGCAGAAATCGTCTTTTCACCTTTGCAGGCGGCCGCGGAGTTTGCGCCGGATATTGACCGATTCAAGCAGGAAATTGAAAATGTGGATTGCATTTTTATCGGCAATCCCAACAATCCCACGGGAAAACTTCTGGCGCGGGCACAGCTTGTCGAATACCTGCCATTTTTGGAAACGCGGGGAATATGGACGGTGGTGGACGAGTCCTTTTTGGATTTTCTGCCGGATGAAGAAGATTACACCGTCAGGGATTTGACTGGTCAATATAAGCATTTGCTCGTGGTGCGTTCCTTGACAAAATTCTACGCCATGCCGGGGTTGCGGCTGGGCTTTGCCAGTGCGCATCCGGACCTTGTGCAGCGCCTGGAGCGGGGCAAGGATTCCTGGAATGTCAATTCGCTGGCACAGGCTGCAGGTGTTGCGGCTTTGGGCTTAAAGGTGTATCATAAGAAAAGTCGTGAATTCGTGCAGTCAGAGAAGGATTGGCTCTATGCGCGGCTTTGTGCTGTGAACGGGCTTCGTCCGATTAGGCCCAGCGTGAATTTTATTCTGGTCAATGTGGAAGGAACCGGACTGAGCAGCGGTGAACTTACCGCGCGGATGCGCGGGCAGGGCGTTTTGGTGCGTGACTGTGCCAATTACACCGGGCTGGAAGGGCGGCAATATATCCGTGTGGCGGTGCGCAGCCGCGCGGAGAATGAACAAATGCTCAGGGCATTGGAGGCAGTAGTTTGACAAAAGTTATTTTTATCCGTCACGGCCAGACGGAATGGAATGTGACGGGGCGTTATCAGGGGCAGTCGGATGTACAGCTTTCGGAAGAGGGGCGCCAGCAGGCTGTTAAGCTGGCGGAAAATTTCCCTGTGGAGAAGGTAGATGCCATCTATGCCAGTGATTTGCAGCGCGCCATGGTGACGGCAGAGACGATTGCCAAGCAGTTTGGCTTGCCGGTGCAGGCTGAGCCTGCTTTCCGGGAACTCAGTTTTGGTGATTGGGAAGGTCTGACGTATCAGCAGATTGTGGATAAGTGGGAAGATGCGATGGCCAATTTCCTGCAGCATCCGGATATTTTGGAAATTCCCGGCGGCGAGAGTTTTCCGGCAGTGCAGAAGCGGGCTGTGGCGCGGCTCAATGAACTCATCAAAGGGCATGATGGGCAGACCATTGTGGTGGTGGCACATGGTGCAGTATTGCGGACGCTTTTGGCCGCGGCGCTTCACATGCCCTTGCAGTATCTTTGGAGTATCCGCCAGTTCAATACGGCGGTGAATATCGTGCGCTATGACGCAGACGCCAATCCTACAGTAGAGTTATTGAATAGTACAGCGCATTTAGGCAGCTCCGTACAGAGGGGGATTATATAATGAATATATTGGTAACAGGTGGCGCAGGTTTTATCGGTTCGCATTTGGTGCGCCAGCTTTTGGACGCTAAGCATCAGGTAACGGTACTCGATAACGTGAGCACGGGAACCTGGCAGCATCTGCCGCAGGGCAAGGATACCTGCACCTGTTGGGAAATGGATATCCGCGATAAAGCGGCACGCGAAAAGATTGAACAGGCTAAGTTTGACGTTATCGTGCACTTGGCTGCGCAGACGATGGTTGATGTATCCATTAAAGACCCGGAATTTGATGCTTCGGAAAATGTCATGGGTACGGTGAATATCCTGGAAGCAGCCCGTCATAGCGGTGTGAAGCGCATCATCTTTGCCTCCACGGCAGCTTCTTACGGTGATGTGACCGAGGACAAGCTGCCCATTCGTGAGGAAGAAACCCTGGCACCGATGTCCTTCTACGGCCTGTCCAAGGTAACGGTGGAAAAATACTTAAAGCTATACCATGATTTGTATGGCCTGGACTATGTGGCATTGCGCTTTGCCAATGTCTACGGCGAGCGTCAGGGCGATACCGGCGAAGGCGGGGTAATCAGCATCTTTGCCAAGCGTATTGCCAAAGACCGGGGGATTACGGTGTTCGGTGATGGCAAGCAGACCCGCGACTTCATCTATGCCGGCGATATCGCTGCTGGCATCATCGCAGCGATGACCACGGACAAGGCTAACGCGGTGTACAACCTCAGCAATCAGACGGAGACCAGCCTGCTCGAGCTCATTGAACTCATGGCCAAGGCATCGGGCAAAACGGTGGAACCGGCTTTTGCTGCACCGCGTGAAGGGGATATCAACCGTTCCATGCTCTGCCATGAGGCAGCCGTGCAGAACCTCAACTGGCAGCCCAAGATGGATTTGGGCGAAGGTTTGGCGCGGACGATCAATTACTTCAAGGAATGTTGATTTTTTTGCAAAAAAAAATAAAAAAGTCCTTGACTTGAAGCCTGATTTTGCGTAGAATGTTTTTATGTGATGTTACGGGCATGGCATCCATTAGCCCCGGAAGCCAGCCACGAGAGCGTTGCATATCGAATAATTATTTGAACTTATTAGGGGGGAAAACGCATGAAGACAACGTTTATGGCAAATGCATCCAACGTTGAGCGTAAATGGTATGTTGTAGACGCTGAAGGGCAGACTGTCGGCCGTCTCGCAGCTGAAGTTGCTAAAGTTCTTCGCGGTAAAAATAAACCGACCTTTACTCCGCACGTTGATACGGGTGATTATGTCATCGTCATCAATGCAGAGAAGGTTAAATTTACGGGTAAGAAACTTACGGACAAGACTTACTTCCGTCATTCCGGTTATCAGGGTGGCACGACGTTCACGTCCGCTGGCCTGATGCTCGAAAAGTTCCCGGAACGCGTTATTGAGCACGCTGTAAAAGGCATGCTGCCGCATAACCGTCTCGGTGCTAAGATGTACCGCAAGCTCAGCGTTTACGCTGGCAGCGAGCATCCGCATGCAGCTCAGAAGCCGGAAAAGCTCGAGCTGAACATTCGCTAATCTGGAGGAGGAACATATAAATGGCACAAGTAAGCTATTACGGCACTGGCCGCAGAAAGTCTTCCGTTGCCCGTGTTCGTCTGGTTCCAGGCGAAGGCAAGGTTACGATCAACGGTCGTACCATGGAAGAATATTTTGGTCTGAAGACTCTCGAACTCATCGTTCGTCAGCCTCTGAACCTTACGGAAACTGTTGACAAGTATGACGTTATCGCAAATGTTGCAGGTGGCGGCGTATCTGGTCAGGCAGGCGCAATCCGTCACGGTATCACCCGTGCACTCATGGAAATGGACGCTGAACTCCGTCCGGCCCTGAAAAAAGCTGGTTTCGTTACGCGTGACCCGCGTGAAAAAGAACGCCGTAAATACGGTCTCAAGAAAGCCCGCAAGGCTTCCCAGTTCTCCAAGCGTTAATCATTACGATTCGTATGGAATATACAAAAGTCCGTCAGTCTTATACTGACGGACTTTTTTTTATCTTTTTTTATTTTTTTTGAAAAAAGATAAAAAAGGGCTTGCATTAATCATCAGGTTACGTTATAATATTATTCGTTGCCGGGATGTGGCACAGTTTGGTAGCGCGCTTCGTTCGGGACGAAGAGGCCGCAGGTTCGAATCCTGTCATCCCGACCATTATTGAAAATGGTATCCCCCGCTGAGGAATCAGCGGGGGATTTTTGTATATATGGATTTAGAACGTATCTTTGATTTTTTTGTCACCGATAAAGCGGATGAACATATCCGGCGCAATGATTTCGTCATCGAGCTGAATCAGGGCCTTGTGCATGTGGATGGAGACGAAGCGACCATCATGCTCATTCTGGATTTCATCCGCGAATTGTTCTTCGTAATGTTCCTTGAAGGTTTCGGCGGTACTCTTGCTGGAGGATACGTTGAGGATACTGGAGTAAACATTTTCCTGGCCCTTGCCATACTCGAGCTTGAGGATGACATAGATGGTAATGTTCTTGATCATTTGTGAATCACTCTCCCAATTATTCCCATTAACTTACGGCAGGATATATCTCGTGATTTATCGTTTTACTTCGACAGGGAAGATGGATTTCCTTCTTCCAGGAAAAATATATTACAAGGCAGGAATAAGAACGTGTGCCCTAGAACAGGTAGAAGTAATTAATACGAAAAAATTGGGTAGGAAAGGATGTCATTACCATGCGAAACAAAAGGAATTGTATATTGACGGCGGCGGTCTTATCCAGTCTGGCTATGCCGTTATCGTATGCTTTGGCAGCAGAGCCGGCAACAGAAAATCCTTATTTGGCAACGGAGTACTCTGTTTATGGCCGAGAGAATTTTGCTGAACTGAAATTTATGAAAAAGGATTACGGGATAGGTGATGGGAGTAAAAATAAGGAGAACTGGCTGGTTGACCCGGCGAAATATGATTTGGATGATGAGCTTATCACAGCTACGGTGGCCGGTACGGATTATTGGACAAATATTTTGGCGCCTAAGGCAGAAAACACCACGCTCTGGCAGATTTTTGTTACAACGTTCGACGAGCAAAATGCTGCGGCAGGTTCATCGTCGATCGATGCTGATGGAAAGACGGAAATTGCAAAAAGCTTCCAGGAGGATGCGTTCTATTTGGGCGAGCAGCTGCAGGAAGGGAAAGTTTTTACACCGGTGTCTTATACTACAGAAAGTGTCCTGCCCAAAGGGAAATATGCTTATAGTGAAGTATGGATTGGTAAGCATTATGGGGCAAAGCGTAAGGGGGCTGAGGATGGCTGGTGGATAGATGCGGAGACGGTTCTGCCCACCAATGAACAGGCTACTGATTTTGTGGGGATGTTTCGCCATGAATTGGGACATGCCCTGGGGATGCTCTTTATTAGTAAAAAGAAACCAAATGCACAGAAGGTAAATGAATATTTTGTTGATGAAAATATGACGGATAAGCTTTCCTGGACCTTGCATGTGCGGGATCAAAACGGCAAGCCGGCTCAGGCCGGAATGCAGATTGTGGACACGAAGGATGCAACAGATCCCGCTAAAAATTATTTTGTGGTAGATAGGGAAATCACTGCTGATGGCAAAGGCTATGCGTATTTTTATGGTAAACATGTGACAGAAGCCCTGGACGGGGCGAAGTTTTTTGGGCGTTCCGCCCTGCCGGTCAATGGCTGGGAACCGGACAGCACGGTAAAAGATAAAAAAGTGTATAAGTTTGAAGGTGGTCACCTGCAGACAGCCGGCATGATGAGTCATCGTGACTACTCCAACTACACATCCTTTTTGGAAGTAGAACTGGCCGTTATGCAGGACCTGGGTTATCAGATTGACCGCAAGGCTTTTTTCGGCCGTTCCATCTATGGCAATGGCGGAAGTATTGTCAACAATCAGGGATATTTCAAACGCAATGCCAAGGGAACAGCCTATCTTGATCATACCTACAGCCTGGAACCTTTGGGCGTGGGGCTGCATATCTATGGTTCAGATAATAAAGTGACGCAGAATGCAGATATTATGACCAAAGGTACAGGCGCAGTAGGTGTGCGGGTGGATGGCACGGGCAATACACTGATTGTGCCAAAGGAGACAGAAATCCATGCGGATGGCAAGCGTGGCAACGGGCTTTTGATTGCTTATGGCAGAAATCATACGGTAGAACAGGCCGGAACCGTAACGGCCAGTGGTGAACTCGGTACAGGGGCACGATTTGATTTCGGTTCCAGTTCCAATGGAGCCAGAGATGAGTATCGCGGCTCGTATATCCGTTATAAGCGAAAGCTTAGTGAGACAGGCGAGATTATCGATGCTGAAAATCTTGTCCTGAATGAACTGGACGTCGATAGCTACAATGCCAATAAAGACGAATTAAATGGGCCATTGGTAGAGAATTATAATTTGTCCGGTACGCTTGTTGGCGGGAAAGATGCCATCTACATCAGCAAGAATGCTTTTGTAAAAAATATCAATATCAATAAGGGCGCCGAAATTCAGGGCAATATCACTTCTGCCTGGAAGCAGTTCGGTACAGAGGAATGTGAAGGTGCTTATGATAAAGGGAAAAATCGTACGATGTTGTATATCCAATACAACAATTATTTTGGCGATAATGCATATCACTATGATGTGTACATTCCGGAACAGGGAGGATAACATGAAGATGAAGGTTAATGCCGGAACGCTGACCTATGAAGGCACAGCCAATGTGGTAAACGTACAGGTGGCAAAAGATGCGGCGCTGTTTGGGGGAACCTATACCGTAAATGATATGAGCGACAGGCAGAGTGCTGATTTTGCCGCGGATACGACTACAGGGCAGTTTATCAATCACGGTACGATTGGGGCTTCAGCTGCCGACCGGAATATGACGATTAATGGCACACTGGTATCGGATGGCAGACTGCAGGCCTATGGCAGTGGTGAAAACGGCCGGATAATTGTCAAGGGGGCCGCAAAGATTGACGGGTCAACGGTGACTGCCCGCGAAATGATGCCTGGGGAGAGCAGGACCGTTCTCACCGCGCAGTCTATTAGCGGAACGATTGCCAATACAGACACAGCTGTTCCGGTATCCAGCATGATCAGTGCCAAAGGCAAAATTACGGACAACAATACGCTGTCTGTGGAAATGACAGCCGCCAATAACTTAGGCAGCACGGATGAGACTGTAAACAATGCCTGCAATACCGTGATCAATATGTATGACAGCATGGGGGCGGAAAAATTCCAGCAGGGTGAGTGGCGTAGACCAGCACGGTGACCAGCCATATCCTGTCCGCACGACTGGCCGAAGCCTATGCCATGAAGAATATGGCTGTCCATGTTCCGGTGGCAAAACTGGCTGGTGATCAGCAATCGACTGCCGATGAAGGGCTTAAACTGCAGGCGAAAGTCGACCAGCCGGTGGATAACGATATCTGGTTCAAGACGGCCAAGAACTGGGGCGAGTTAAAGGGCGGGGCCAATTACCATGGCACGACCTTTGCTCTGGGGTATGACAAGGCGGCCGGGAGGAACTGGCGTGTGGGCGGTTTTGTCAGCTATGTTTGTCAGCTATGGCAGAAGTTCCTTTGCAGCCGGTTCCGCCGGCAGCAAGGTGCAGGATACGCGCTTCGGGCTATATGGCGGCTGCAAGAGCGGCCCTCATGAGGGCTATGTATACCTTAGCCATGGCTGGCTGAAAAATGACCTGAGCCGGGGAATATCAGGCTTCGGTACGGCTAAAGCCGATTACAACAGCCATATTTTGGAATTGGGCGGTGAATACAAATACGACCTGCAGGCGAATAAAGCCGCTGCCTGGCATGTGAGTCCCTATGTGAATATGCAGTTGTCCCGTTTGTGGCAGGATGGCTATACGGAAAGTGGTGTGGGCGCATTAGGCCAGAGAGTAAACAGTGCCGGTAATACTTATTTTGCCACGGGGCTGGGAATGGAGTTCAAGCGCTATCTGAACAAGGGCAGCTATGCCATGCGGCTTGGCCTGAGGCATGCTTTCAGCGGTGCCAATCCGCGGGTAACTTTTGGCCTTGCCGGTGGCGGTTCCACAGCTTACGAGATGCGCGGCCAGCAGGATAAGACGCATATGGTCATGTCCATATGCGGCGAGAGCGAATTTTCGCCAGGCTGGACCATTGCCGGAGATGCTATGCTGAAACGCGGCAGTCACGACCGGGACATCATGTGTGCTGTTACCCTGCGCCGGATGTGGTAAAAACAGATGGCTGCAGGATAATATAAAAAAGGAGAATTATTAAGCGTAAGAGGAGGAAGAAGTATGAAAAAGCGGATTATGGTTTTTGTGGCGGTTATGATGATGGCGCTATCCGGTTTGTGTATGGCGCATATGACCGGCGGCAGCATTAACGGCCTGGTTAACACGGACGATGGTCAGAAAATTGCCATCTATACTGCTGAAGGTTATTCGGTGGCAACCGTTTTGGAATACCATGTCAACTATCCGTTGGAAGACCATGATGTCATTGAAGCGGTCAATGGTTATCTGACGGAGATTGGTCGTTTGCGCATTAAAGATATGCACAATGGTTCCAGCCAGACGATTGTTCAAATTGAGGGCGTAAATCTGACGGAAAAAGAAGCGATGAGCTGGTTGGCGCATGGCGGTAAATTTGAATAAATCGATAAGATTCTATTGTATAATTTCTAATCTAAACTTTTCAGACAAAATTTATATGCAATCCTGGCCGATGGTGTAAATGTCCATCGGCCGTTTTTTGTCTGGTGGGAGATACAAGCTGATTTACCACTTGGCAGCTATGATGGCGATAATTATTATGAGTTGACGAAGAATAGTTTGTTTTGTTTACAATTGTTTTTGGGCGGTGTATAATAAGTGATATGTTTTGAAGTATTTTATTTCAGAGGGGAGCAATATAAAACATGAGCAAAAAGATGAAAACCATGGACGGCAACCAGGCCGCCGCATACATCTCCTATGCTTTTACGGATGTTGCTGCAATCTATCCCATCACGCCGTCTTCACCGATGGCTGAGCATGTGGATGAAGATGCAGCCAAAGGCAAGACCAATCTCTTTGGTCAGAAAGTCCGTGTGATTGAACTGCAGTCGGAGGCCGGTGCCGCTGGTGCTGTGCATGGTTCCTTGCAGGCTGGTGCCCTGACTACCACATATACCGCATCCCAGGGGTTCCTGCTGATGATTCCGAATCTCTACAAGGTAGCCGGCGAACTGCTGCCGGGCGTGTTCCACGTATCCGCTCGTGCTTTGGCCGCTAACTCCCTGAATATCTTTGGCGACCATCAGGATGTTATGGCAGCCCGCCAGACTGGCTGTGCAATGCTCTGTGAAGCCAGCGTGCAGGAAGTCATGGACTTGGCCGCTGTGGCCCATCTCGTGGCCATCAAGGGCCGTGTGCCGTTCATCAATTTCTTCGATGGTTTCCGTACCTCTCACGAGATTCAGAAAATCGAAGTAGTGGATTATGATGATTTGGGCAAGATTCTCGACTGGGAAGCGGTAAAAGAATTCCGCCGCCGTGCGCTGAATCCGGACCATCCGGTTATCCGCGGCACCGCACAGAATCCGGACGTATATTTCCAGGAACGCGAAGCCTCCAACAAGTACTACGAAGCGCTGCCGGAACTCGTCGAAGAAGCTATGGCTGATTTGGCCAAGATTACGGGCCGTGAACATCACCTGTTTGACTACTATGGTGCCAAGGATGCTGACCGCATCATCATCGCCATGGGTTCTGTCTGCCAGGCTGTGCAGGAAACGGTGGATTACCTCAACAAGCAGGGTGAAAAAGTCGGCCTGATGAGTGTACATCTCTATCGTCCGTTCTCCATCAAGCACTTCTTCCAGTTTATGCCGAAGACGGTCAAGAAAGTTGCTGTGCTTGACCATACGAAGGAACCGGGTTCCCTGGGCGAACCGCTGTATCTCGATGTTAAGAGCGCCTTCTATGGCTCTGAACTTAACCCCATCATCGTGGGCGGCCGTTTCGGTCTGGGCGGCAAGGACACGACGCCGGATCAGATTTTCGCGGTCTTTGAAGAACTCAAGAAAGATGCACCGAAAGATGGCTTCACCATTGGTATTGATGATGATGTAACGCATACGAGCCTGACTCCGGTTATGAGCGATGTGAACCTGACTCCGGTTGGCACGACAGCCTGCAAGTTCTGGGGTCTCGGCTCTGACGGTACGGTTGGTGCCAACAAGAGCGCCATCAAGATTATCGGCGATAAGACGGACATGTATGCACAGGCTTACTTTGCCTATGACTCCAAGAAGTCCGGCGGTATTACGATGAGCCATCTGCGCTTCGGCAAGCAGCCCATCACGAGCCCGTACCTCATCAACAATGCGGACTTCATTTCCTGCTCCCAGCAGTCCTATGTCTACAAATACGACCTGCTGGCCGGCCTCAAGAAGGGCGGCAAGTTCCTGCTCAATACGGTTTGGTCGGATGCAGACCTCGACAAGCATCTGCCGGCTGCCATGAAGCGCTATATCGCCAAGAACGAAATCGAATTCTACACGGTTAACGCTGTGGATATCGCCAAGGAACTCGGCCTCGGCGGCCGCTTCAACATGGTTATGCAGTCTGCCTTCTTCAAGATTGCTGCCATCATTCCGCTCGAAACGGCAGTGGAATACCTCAAGGACGCTGTGGTTAAGTCCTACGGCAAGAAGGGCGAAAAAGTTGTCAACATGAACAACGGCGCCAAAAAGAAAGAGGCTCCAGCATTCATCACCGAAATTCAGGAAGTCATGAACCGTCAGGAAGGCGACAAGCTGCCGGTTTCCAAGTTTACGGAAGACATGGTTGACGGCACGTTCCCTGTTGGCGGTGCTGCTTTCGAAAAACGCGGTACGGCCATCAATGTACCGGTTTGGAATACGGACAAGTGCATTGGCTGTAACCAGTGCTCCTATGTCTGCCCGCATGCTGCTATCCGTCCGGTACTCACGACGGAAGAAGAACTCAAGAACGCTCCGGAAGGCTTCCCGTCCAAGCAGACGAAGGCCATCAAGGATTACCACTTCACGGTAGCTGTATCCACCATGGACTGCCTGGGCTGCGGCAACTGCGCACAGGTTTGCCCGGTGAAGGCTCTCGATATGAAACCGCTTGATGACAAACTCAAGGACGAGCAGAAGTTCTTCGATTATGGTGTAGATGCCAAGAAGGTTGCGCCGAAGAAGAACCCGATGAAGAAGACGACGGTTCTGGGCTCTCAGTTTGAACAGCCGCTCTTGGAATTCTCCGGTGCCTGCGCAGGCTGCGGTGAAACGCCGTATGCTAAACTTTTGACGCAGCTCTTCGGTGACCGCATGATGGTTGCCAATGCTACGGGCTGCTCCTCCATCTGGGGCGGCAGTGCTCCGGCTATGCCGTACACCAAGAACCACAAGGGTCATGGCCCGGCTTGGGCAAACTCCCTGTTCGAGGACAACGCTGAATTCGGTTTGGGCATGTTCCTGGGCACGAAATCCGTCCGTGATGCTTTGGCCGCTGATGCCAAGGCTGCTGTGGAAGCCGGCAAGGGCAGTGCAGACCTGCAGGCAGCACTCACCGAATGGGTGGACAACATGAACGAGGGCGAAGGCTCCCGTGAACGTGCTGACAAACTGACGGCACTGCTCGAAGCGGAAAAGGGCAGCGATGAATGCCTGAACAAGCTCTATGACAACAAGGATTACTTCGTGAAGCGTTCCCAGTGGATTCTGGGCGGCGACGGCTGGGCCTACGATATCGGCTACGGCGGCCTTGACCATGTACTGGCTTCCGGCGAAGATGTCAACGTGCTCGTCTTCGATACCGAAGTTTACTCCAACACGGGCGGCCAGGCTTCCAAGTCCACGCCGGCTGCAGCTATCGCACAGTTCGCCGCTGCAGGCAAGAAGACGAAGAAGAAGGACCTCGGCATGATGGCCAAGTCCTACGGCTACGTCTATGTGGCACAAGTCGCTATGGGCGCTGACCACAACCAGCTCATGAAGGCAATCACCGAGGCCGAAGCTTATCATGGCCCGTCCCTGATTATCGCCTATGCACCGTGCATCAACCACGGTATCCGCAAGGGCATGGGCAACAGCCAGCTCGAAGCAAAACTGGCTGTGGAATGCGGTTACTGGGTGAACTACCGTTACAACCCGCAGCTCGTGGGCACGGATAAGAACCCGTTCAGCCTCGATTCCAAGGAACCGAACTTCGACAAGTTCCAGGAATTCCTGATGGGCGAAAACCGCTACATCAACCTCCAGCGTTCCTTCCCGGAAGCTGCTGAGGCACTCTTTGAAAAGACCCAGAACGATGCCAAGGGCCGTTATGAAGGCTACAAGGTACTCGCTGGCAAATAATATGTGGTAACGCAATAAGGGGCTGTTGCAATGAGTGAAATCACTAGTGAACGGCTTCACGTCAAGGGTTCAATAAAAATATAAAATTTCTTTGGCCGGCAGATTCTTCTGCCGGTCTTTTTATGCGGTTAAATGCTTACGCATAAATCGTATATTCGTACTCAGTTTGGGCAAAATGTGAAACTTATTGCAACTAGCAAATCAGTAACAATAGCGCTATAATGATAAAGGTCGGTTTTATAGGGGCGATTAGGATACAAATAGGCTAATCGCCAGGGAAATTAGATCGGATATAAAAAAGCCTGCAAATAAAAAGTCAAGCATAAATTTCGAAATGGAGTAAATTTCTATGAAGTGATTTTATGACACAACAAAAAGGCTGCCGCAATGCGCCA
>CADAAS010000071.1 GCA_902785885.1 Pseudoselenomonas ruminantium | reverse complement strand
TTTTTCTTCACCTTTTTTTTCGGCGTATTTTAGTTGTGCGGCTTGGTCACGGCGGAATTTCTCTGCTTTTTCGTAAGACCTTTTCGCTACTTCGTCTTTGGTGAACACTTTCTCCACCTCCATTGCTTCCTTTATGGGTTTATCTGAAACAGTAATTTTTTGTTAGTTTATTTTTGAAAATAGCCGAAAAAATCTTAATGCTCTGTTTGAAGTTGTTCTTCTAATTCTTCTATACGTTTCTTGGGTAATTCGGTAAACTCCATAATTTCTTCTAAAGGCTTATTCTTGTTGAGCATTTTTACGGCCATCGAAATGGTCATTTCTTCACGACCAGCATCATGAGCTTCTCGCATTTTCATTTCATAGGTCATATAGCTCACCTTTTCTTCTTTGAGCGTCATCCAGCTGATATCTCTTTATCGTTTCGGTTCAGCATGCTTATAATGAATAACCATGGCATTTTTCTGTTCTCTCCAATCGTCCCAAATGATAGATTCATTGACCGTTAGATATTTTTCTATGCCAAATAAATCATCCTCTGAAAAACCGAAAGACTTCAGGCAAGTCATGTCAGGCAAACGCCACTCACAGAAATTATCTTCATGCTCCTTTTGCTCGATTCTAATTGCTAAATTAATGCCGCCGTCTCTATCCTCATACTCTTTCGTTACATACACATTAAGATAAACACCATCTTTTAAGATAAAGGTTGCATATAACATTTATAGCATTTCCTCTTTTCAATATATCATGGACGGAATATTACCAATTTGTCTCAACATACCCTTTAGCAACATTCGCTTGGAGATGAAAATGTGTGCTGATTTTATTTTTTCTTCACCTTTTTTTTCGGCGTATTTTAGTTGTGCGGCTTGGTCACGGCGGAATTTCTCTGCTTTTTCGTAAGACCTTTTCGCTACTTCGTCTTTTGTGAACACATCCTCCACCTCCATTGCTTCCTTTATGGCTTCATCTGATGCAGCAATTTTTTCCAATTCTTCTTCGGAAGTCGTTGGGGAAAAATATGCTGCCCATTTTTCCATACGGTTCATTTCTTTTACATTTTTACCCTTAAATTTCAGTAGCTCTAAAAAATGGATTTCCAATTTATCTGTCAGCTGACACCCTGTTTTTACATCATAAATGCCAAAACAGCTGTGCATATCCGAATATTTTTCCACATCGAATAAGTTGAATCCCAAAATATTGATAGCCACAGTACGATTTAATTGGTCATATTCTTCGCCTCGTTTCAAGTCAGCATAATTGCGTGCCCAGTAATATACAGAACGTTCTCCCATTGCGGCAAGGGAATTTACCTGCATTTCAATATTGACCTTGGTTCCCGAAGCTGTACGCCCCAAAATATCTAGGCGCGACTCCTTTCCCTCGTATTCATCAGCATCTATTTCCCTGTCGATAAATTCTATATCGGCGATGAGTTCAGTGCCTTGAAACTCAAAAAAAGCATTGATGAGCGCAATCGTTATCTTGGGGTGTTTGGCGAAAACAGCCTTGAATACGGCATCATTAGTACGGTTTATACGAAAAGCTGTCATATCCATACCTCCTATCTGTCAGTTTCATTTTATACCTTTCATTTCCCAAAAACAAAGACCTATTGTGTGTCTTTCAAACTATCATTGGCGAAATGTGACCTGACCATTCATTAGCATGGGGAGAAGAAAGTCTCGAAGATAAATAAGTTTACGATTTTCTTGATTACACTTAACCATTTGTTTATGAATTGGTTTCATCCGCTCTTCAAATCGTCTTAACACCTCATAAGGAGGTATTACAATGCGACTGAATTTCAAATGGTCTTGCGTTATATGTCCCATTGTTGTTTTTCTAGCTTCAGCAATCTTAACAAAATTAACTATATATTCTTTTAACTGATGATACACATATTCTTTCGGAATGTCTTCAGACGGTATTACTTTGAAAATATGTTGGTTTAATCCAGCTTTACCGCCAGTCCAATATTGAATTTCCAAAGTTGCTGACCATGAAAAAAGTATATCTCCATCACAAATAACATTATCTAACGGAATATTTGCTGATACACTCTCCGTATCTGGTCTAACCCCTTCATGCATTTCACGAATTTTTATAACTGGCAAAGATTCCTCATTGCCCTGCGGACGATACTTCTGACATGCTAGACCATTTACATATGATGCTATACGAAACAAGTTATCTACTTCCCACCCTGCCGGGATTTCTTGGGATAGGGTTTCGTTCCATTCCATTTTGCCGCCGCTGGTTTTGTAGGGGCGTCCGTCGGCATCAGGGAAGTCGAATTGGACGAACCAGTAGTCGTAGAGGGTCTTTGCCATAGATTCGAGAACATTTATACATTTTCTATTACTTTCGATTTTAGCGTCAATATTTTCTAATAGTACACCTATTTTCTTTTGACTTGAATGTGAAGGTAATTCTATCTCAATTTCTTTTAATCGTTCACCTGTAAGATGCTTGATTGTCGTTTCTATGAAATTTCCCTTTAACAAGTCTTGCCTACCTGCAATCAAAAACCAATAATACAAATATCTGTAATCCACACTATCATCTGTAACTCGAATACGATGCAAGGCCTTTTGAATTTTCATATTAGGAACTTCATTGCGCCATATTGCACACCTTCCCGGCTCGCCCCCTTCACACATGACAATATCACCGTACTTCAATCCATATCGTTCTTGTTCTTTTTCTTCAAACTTCATTAATGGTAAATCATTTAATTCAAATCTTCCCCACTGCACATTAGCATTAGCAAGATATGGCTCATACTCTCCTTTGTTTTTCTCACGGTCTAACATTTTTCCCAAACAAAGTTCAGCAATTTCCCCAATCTTACATTTTCTCATACTTCAACTCTCCCATTCCCTTGAGGATTTCTTCTTCCAGCCTATGCCCTTCAGCGAAGTATGCTTTTAACTGCTGTTCATAATCAGCCATTTTCTGCTGAAATTCTTCCGGGGTCAGGTCAACATATTCAATCTTGACCTTGAAGTACTGACCTGCGGAGAAGGAGCATTTCTTCTGCTCAATGTCTTTAAGGCTCACGAGGACGCTGAAATCGTCGATTTCCTGCCGTTCGTTCATGGTGGCAACAATCTTGTCCATTTCTTCCTTGCTCAGATAGGTTCGCTGATTTTTCGTCCCTTCGAGTTTGACTTTTTCGCCCATATTTGACGCGTCAACCAAAAGGACTTTCTCATCATCCGTGCCTGCGGCGTCGAGGAATACCACGGAAACATTGGTGCCCGTGTTGGCGAAGATATTGCTGGGCATAGAAACAACGCCGCGCAGGAGTTTATGCTTGACGATATGTTGGCGGATTTTGTAGGGAATCCCTGTTGCCGCAGTCAGGAATCCTGTCGGCACGACGATAGCCGCCTTGCCTTTGCCCTCTTTTATGCTGACAATGATATGCTGCAGGAACATCTGATAGATGGCCATGCTTTCCTTTTTCTTCTTGGGCACATTGGGAACGCCGGCAAAGAATCTCTTTTGGTAGCCTTCGCCCGCCAGCTGGTCGCGGGTTTCGCTGAAGTCGGTATTAAAGGGCGGATTGCTGACGATATAATCGAACTTCTCGATGCTTTTGCCGTCTTCTGCCAGATGACGAGGACGAACCAAGGTATCATCCTGAATGACATGGGGCAAGCTGTCCACAAGGTTGTTGAGGATAAGGTTCAGGCGCAGGACTTCGTTGGATTTCTGACTAATATCCTGCGTGTAAACGGTGCAGTTTTCCTCACCAATCTGTTCCGCCAAGGTCAGTACGAGCGTGCCGGAACCTGCCGCCGGGTCATAGATGCTGACATTCTGCGCGCCATTGGGGGCGATGATTTTTGCGATAATCTGCGCAATGGAATGCGGCGTGTAGTATTCGGCATACTGGCCGCTGTCCTTGTTGTAGTCCTTGATAAGATACTCGAAGATATCCGCATAGAAATCATACTTCTGCTGGAATACGGCAGCAAAGCTCTGCGCATTGAGCTTGTTGATAATCGCCCGGCAGAAATCATCCTGACGCTCCACCTCCGTAACCAGATTGGACAGCGTATCAAAGAGGCGCACGCGGTTCTGCGCACCGGCGGCCACCGAGAATACATCCTTATTGACCTCGGCAATATGAAGCAGGGCGTTATCGAAGGTGGTATGGAAACCATCCTCACCCTTGCGGGAAAATAGGCTGCTGATAAGGTCTTCGGGGTGGATGCGGGCGATACGCGGGTCCAAGTCCATCATCAGGAATTCAAAATCATCATCCGTAAGTTTTGCCAGATGTGCTTCGATTTCCTGAAGGGGCTTGCCCTGAAAATCCGGCAGGTCTTTTAAGCCCGCCAAGAATTTATCGTTGAGGAATTTATAGAGGAAAGATTCGGTGATGATTTTGTACTCGTTGCCGCTATTGCCCAGACCGTAATTGGAACAGATGGCCTTGAGGTCATCAATGAGGGCATAAATCATTTGTTTCTCGGATTGTAATTGCATGGATATCTCCTAATTTCAAATATATTCGTTTTTGATTTCGTTGCCAATGGCTTTGACGATATCAACGGTGAGTGGCTGTTTGCCGCCCAAGTCCTGCTTGATTTCTTTCCATAAGGTCTGCAGGAAGAACTTCTCATTGGTCAGGATGGTTTCTTTGTGCAGCAGACTTTCATCCATATAGGCCTTCATATCCTGCAGGAATTCAAAGGTCAGGCTCGGAGAGGTAATCAGCCCCTCACGAGTCAGATTTTTGTGCAGGCGCATATAGCGGATATCGCCGCCGTAGCGTTCCGTAAGTCTGGCGTTGGCCGCATTGAGGTCGTGTATTTTCTGCCGCAGGATTTCCAGCTTCTCGTCCTGCTCCTGCATATCCGCCACGGTCATTTCCTGTATATCATGACCTTCGAGAATACGCCGCAGTTCCTCCCAAAGTTGCAAAAATTCCGGGTCTTTCCTATCCTGATTGCGCCCAAACTCACCAATGGTCTGCCGCCGTTTGCTGGCAAAGGCATCTGCCAGAGACAGCTCACCTTCGCTGACTTTATGGAAGGTAAACTGAATGTCGTGCGCTGCCAGTTCAATGAGGCTGTCCATATCCTCCGGATTCTGCAAGGCCTCTTTTTCCCTGAGCAGCTGCAAACGCTGCTCCGTCAGCTGATAAAGGGTGCGAATCTTGTCCCGGTCAAGGCTTGCCGTAAGTTCTTCGTAGCCAAAGAGCTGCGCCAAATTGTACAGTTCCTTGTACAAGGCCAGCATCTGCCGCAGGTCAAGCACCTCACCTTTATTTTCGATGGCAGAAATCTGCCGTTGGAAATTTTCCAGATTGTCGGTGTCAAAGGAAAAAAGTTTATCGGCAATCTTGCGCAAATCTTCCCCGATTTCCTCGGGCGTCTTAAAGATACTGGAGAATTGTTCAAAGTCATCGCCGAGTTCTTCCTGCAATTCTGCCAGGTATGCCTGATTGGTCTTGTCAAAGGCAGCCCGAATGTCGGCAAAGTCCACCACATAGCCATAACGCAGCTGATGATAAGGACGATTGACACGGGTCAGGCATTGCAGCAAACTATGGTCGCGGATAACCCGCCCCAGATAAAGTTTTTTCAGACGCGGTGCATCAAAGCCGGTCAGCAGCATATTATAGACCACGAGGATATCCACCTCGCCCCGCTTGAAGGCATCCCGCTTTTCTTTCAGTTCGTCCTTTGTTTCGCCAATGGTGGAAAGCACCAATGCGGTACGGAATGTGCCGCGTTTGCTAAGTTCCTGATGGATTGCCTGTGCCTGTTGGCTGGAATCAGCCACCACCATGGCACCGATGGTATTATCCCCTAACAGCAAACGGGAACCAATGAAGTCTTCCTCGATATAGTCCACCAAGGGTTTTACATAGTTTTCGTGACAAGTCAAATCCTTCTTCTGAATCAGGCCTTTTTGCACCTCATCACTTAACTTGTCCAGCACAGCATTGAGCTGCAAACGGTATTCCGTCTTGATGCCCTCGCGGATAAGCCGCAGGGTATAGCCATCAGCTATGGATTGATTGTAATAGTATTTATGAATATAATCGCCAAACAAATCCTTGGTACGCACCTTGCCAATAAGGGGCGTTCCCGTAAGGCCAAACATGATGGCATTGCGGTCAGAGGCCACCAGTCTTGCCAAAAAAGAACCATCCGCACGATAGTCACGATGTACTTCATCAATGAAGTACACACGCTGGATATTGACATTATAATCCGGTGCCTTGGTCACAGCATCGTCACCGAATTTTTGGATATTGACTACATTCATCACCAGCCCGCCGGAAAGTGTCTGCTCACTGGTGCTCTGAATATTTTTCGTAAACTCCGCCCGCGTGCCAATCTCCACCACGTTCAGCCCACGGGCACGGAATTCGTCTGCCGCCTGCTGCATCAGGTCAAGACGGTCAACGATGAAATAAAACTTCGCTACAATCTGTTGAGCCGCATAATAATCCGCAAGGATTTTGACATTGTAAAAAGCCAGTTCTGTCTTGCCACTGCCCTGCGTATGCCAGATTACACCACCACGGGCCTGACGCTTCTCACCCAGCTGCTGCGTTTTATGCTGTGGCAGGTCGGCTACCATCTCCAAGTTATAATCCATGCGTTCATCCATGTAGCAGGCTTTTCCTGCTGACGCCTTTTCCTGCTCCCGTAAAGCAGCCACCTTGCGCCCAATGGCCTTAGAGCCAAAAAACTGCTGGTAGCGCATCAGATGCTTGGCGATTTCCATAACCCCTTTATCGTTTACCTTTTCCACATAGGTAATGCCATAATGCAGCAGCCACAAAAAGCGTTCTTTCGAAAACAACGAGGTCAAAATGCGATTGGTCGGCGTCATGAAGTTGCAATTCATCGCATAATCCGCACGGCCTTTGAGAATCGCCATATTCGTATCCTGCAGGATAGTGTCTTCATCTTTGGGATTCAATTCGTTTACACGGACATAAATATCTTTATCTTCTTCCCGAAAATGACTGAAGAACAAGTGACCGCGGCCATTGGTCGCATAGAACGCCCCGGAAATCGGCACTGCCTCCGTATCATCATATTCCATATTATTGGAAAAGACCATCAGCTGCGTGATATTGAGGAAACGGCGATACTTGGCATTGCTTGTGCGCTTGTTCATGCGCTCATATTCGGCCTGCATCCCTTTCAAATTGTTGGGAATCTTGACCTCACAGAAGGTCAGCGGTAAGCCATTGACCAAAACCGTGATATCCGGCCGGAAACTGCCCGTTTCCGTTGACTTGTCAACTAAGCATGGCAACTCCGTCACCACTGACCAGTCATTTTCCATTGACTGGTCATAATCAATAAGCCGCATGGTTTCCCCGCGGCAGACGATTCCCTGCTGCAATTTGCCGAAAAAGCCTTTCCCTAAATCATCTGCGGCCAAGCTATCGGATAGTTCGGAAAGGATTGCCTGAAATTCATCATCGGTCAAAGGGGTTGTGTCAAGGCCAGGATTAAGCCGATTCATGGCATCACGAAGGAGCTCCCGTGCAATATTCGTTTCCAAGTCCAGCTGTGGACGGATATCCTTCAAGCTGCGGTAACGATAGCCCAGCCGCGTAAAATGCAATAGTGCCGGAATCTTGACCCGTGAATCTTCGGAAAAAGCCTTTGCCATGATTGTCACATCCCTTGCGCGTTATAGTCATCTTTATTATAACACAAAAGCCTTCCCATTAAGGGAAGGCTTGCGGATTTACTTCAAAATGTCTTTCGTATTCTTCACGTTGCCCACAATATCATCCATGCTCATAGCGCGGGTGTGCTTGGTATGGCTCCACTCGTGTTCGTTGCGGTGGATGAAGCCCAGGAAGATAATGGGAATCCACGAGTAAATGAACACGGGATAGAGCAGCATGTAGAGCCAGGATTTCCATTTTGCCCGAATCTTAATCAGGATAATCATGGGCAGAATGTACTGACCGAGCATGATAGCGGTCATGAGCTGCGACGGCATGAAGTTATAGATGTTCGTGTAGAACGGCGGGAACGCCAACTGAATATAACTGATGATGATGAAGATGGTAGAAATCATCAGGAAATGCGGCTGCATGAGGTAAATGCATTCATCCCACATGCGGATATCCTTGTTTTTCCAACCGGCTTTGAGCATCTTCGGAATAAAGCGGTTACCCACATCAAACTGTCCCTGTGCCCAACGGCGGCGCTGATTCCAGGACTGCTTGAAGGTCAGCGGCTTTTCATCATAGATGATGGCATCATGCGCCCAGCTGGTCTTGATTCCTTCGGCCATGCACTTCATGGTAAATTCCATGTCCTCGGTCAGGCAGGTTGCCTGCCAACCGTGGCGCTTCAGGATTTCCATGTCAAAGCACATGCCCGTGCCACCCAGGCAGGCCGACAGGCCGATATTGGACTTGGCCAGATGGGAAATATGGCAGATCACCCAGAACGCAATGGCAAAGGTACCAGCCACCCAGGTATCGTAAGGGTTCTTGGCATCCATATAGCACTGGATGACCTTATCGCCCTTGCAGAGGCGGTTGTTCATTTCCATCAGGAACTGCGGATGTACGAGGTTGTCGGCGTCGAACACGCAGACGGCATCGTATTCCTTGTCCATCTTGAACAAGCGGTCAAACATCCAGTCAAGTGCGTAGCCCTTGCTCTTTTTCGTCGGGTGCGTGCGCTCATGGACGATGGCACCGGCGGCAGCGGCCACTTCGGCCGTATTGTCGTCGCAGTTGTCGGCAACCACATGGATATCGTACATGTCCTTCGGATAGTTCAGGTGGCCCAGGTTCTCTACCAGCTGACCGATAACCGCCGACTCATTATGCGCGGCCACCACGAGCGCAAACGTCTTTTTCGGGGTCTTGACCTTCTTTTCCTTCCGCCGCCACATGCCGCAGAAACCAATGATGAAGAAGTACAGGGTAAAGAGGAAAATCATTATCTGCATCGGCACCATGATGATGTCAAATGGATGTGTCAAAAATCATCAGCCTTCCTTTGCAAACAGTGCAATAATTGTATTGAGTATACCGGCTGCGCCATAGGTGCAGAATACTGCCACCGCCAACGCCGGGAGCAAAGCCTCATGGCCCAGCCACAAAATACCGGCAAACATCACAAACGCAAAAATCTTCGTAAGCAGGTAAATGGGTTCTGCCCCATCCCCCTTGAAATTGGGGTAATGCACATGGCTCACCATCAGATAGCCCACAATGGCCATGATGATGGGATAAGCAATGCCAAATCCCAGCGGGTCAATGCCCAGGCTCACAAAGAGCAGGGTGGTCATCGCTACGATATTGCCGCCGGCAGGAATTGCCAGCCCCATGAAGTAGCCATGCACGACATCCGCATTGACATTAAAGCGCGCCAGGCGCCACATGCCGCATACGGCAAAGATAATCACCACAGCCATGCCCAAAAGGCCATGATGCTGCAGCACAAATACCCACGCCAAAAATGCCGGGGCAATACCAAAGGAGCCAAGGTCACAGAGCGAGTCCATTTCCTTGCCCATTTCGCTGGACACGCCAAAGAAACGCGCCGTGCGACCATCAAGGCCATCGGCCACGAGCGCCAGCAAAATGAAAATCGAGCCCCAAATCAAATCACCATGATAGGTCGAAAGTATGGAGCACATGCCGAACACGAGGTTCATGGACGTGCATAAATTCGGTAGAAAACGTCTGTAATCCATCAGTCTTTTATCCTCCCCAAAACGGTCAAGCCGCCAGAAACCTTCTGCCCCTTGGTCACGGCGATTTCCACATTTTTCGGCATTACCACTTCCAGGCAGGAACCGAATTTAATCATGCCGTAAAGCTCGCCTTGCTTCATTTCATCGTCCAAAGTCACATAGGACACAATGCGGCGGGCCAAAATGCCGGCAATCTGTTTTACGCTGATACGGATGCGCTCATTTTCGATGCCGAGCACATGGTGCTCGTTCTCAAAGCCCACCGTATCTTTATAAGCGGGACGGAAACGGCCGCAGAAATACTTCTGCAGCTTGATTTTGCCCCGAATCGGGCTGCGGTTCACATGCACGTTGAATACGGACATAAAGATAACGACCTTGTTGCAGGGTTCCTTTACGAATTCGTCCGTTTCCATCGGCACGATATCCGTTACGGTACCGTCAGCCGGCGAAAGAATCACATCTTCGTCAAGCGCAATATCCCGTTTGGGATTGCGGAAGAAATAACAAAAATAAAACATCAGTACAATGGGGATTACCGCCGCATAGGGGCTAATGGAAAAGCCCACGAGAAGCGCCAGCAAAAAGCAGGCACCAATAAAGGGATAACCCTCAGAAATAATAGGGGTCAAGCTTCCACCTCCTTATAAATGATAAACATTACGCACGGCGCGACTTATAGCTATGCACCTTCAGCACAAACTTCGGCAGAGCCATCAAACGACCTGCGCGTTTCGGCTGCAAAAGTCCGCGGAACAGCCATTCGAGCTTTGCCTTCTGCATCCAGTACGGAGCACGTTTCATGACACCGGCCATAACGTCCAGCGTACCACCTACGCCGATGGACACCGGTACATTAAGTTCCTTCAGGTGTGCATGGAGCCACTTCTCCTGCTTGGGCACGCCAAGGGCGGCGAGCAGCAAGTCCGGCTGCGCAGCCTTGATTTCCTCAATAATCGCTGCCTCGTCTTCGGCCTTGAAATAGCCATCCCGCGTGCCTACGATTTCAATACCGGGATAAAGTTCCTCAGCCTTGGCCTTAGCTTTTTCCGCCACGCCCGGAGCCGAGCCAAAGAAGAACACCTTCTGCTTCTTGCTCGGCGCAATGCGCATGAGTTCCTGCGCCAGGTCATAGCCTGCTACACGTTCCGGCATTTCATAACCTAAATGATGGGCAGCCCAAACCGTACCAGCCCCATCCGGCACGACCAATGCAGCATCATTTAAGATATTTTTTAATTCCTCATCATGCGTTGCCCGCATAATCATCTCTGCATTGGCGGTGGCAATCAGGACATTTTTCCGTTCATCCATATAATCTTCCACCTGTGCAACTGCCTGAGCCATGGTGACAGAATCCACCTTCACACCCAATATATCAATCTTTTCGGCCACGCCGCTACCTCCCCAATTCGATTCTAAACACTCATTAGACAAGTTTACTACAAATACAGTTTTTTGGCTACCCCTTATTGTATGTTATTTATAAATGTTTTTCTCCTGCTTATAATGTTAAAGCCCCCAAACCATCAAGTTCAAGAGCTTTTATACTATATAGGATTATGCTATAATGGACACGTTGCCCAAACCTCCGTTTGGAAGTCCTGTAACGGGAAGGAGGGTTGCACGTTGCACATACGAGCCTTTGTGATTGCCGTTATGGGTAGTGTACTTGCCAATTACATTACCAAATGCCTGGACTGGTTAATCACATTAATCTTCGGGTAATCAGGCTCGGTCTGGCGTAGCCGCAAGTACGCAAGAACCCCACGATAGTTGTTTAGCCGCTCTATCGTGGGGTTCCTTTTTGTTGCACATTGAACATACGCCTATAAGTTTCAGTGCTCCTTGCCTGAGCACCTTTCTACAACCAAAGTATAGCACAACTATTCCTTGCCTGCAAGATTTATGTCTCGTCGGCTTTTATTTTTGCATAAGCATATTCAGCATCTGCGCAGCCTGTTCACTGGCTGACAGCTGTTCTTCGGCCTTATCCGGCGCAGATTTTTCCACCTGTGTACTGAGAATCGTGGGGTTTTCTTCCGGGTGCGCGGCATGGGTCTTGGTCTGGGATACGAGCTTGTCCCCCTCATACACCGTAATCAGCACAGAGCCGTCCGACATGACTCGAATCACCGTAGTGGTATCCTCACCGCTGCTTTCCCCGGTATCGGTAATGCCACCACCTGTTTCCAACTGCCGCAGCATCGTGCTAAACTGCCCCTTCGCCAATACCGTTTTATCCCTGTTCACCAT
>CADAAS010000070.1 GCA_902785885.1 Pseudoselenomonas ruminantium | reverse complement strand
AGGCAGGTATCAGCCGGGTTATTGCCAATAGCATTGCCGGTGCTTTGCGTTTTATGGAGGCAGGCTGCGAAAAACTCCGTGATGGCGATTTCCGCTCTACGGGCGTGACCTTTGACCGTGGGGATGAATTCGGTCATCTGGCCAGAACCTTGATGGATATGCAGAATAAGATGGCTTCCTATATGCAGGGCATCTATAAAACCGTGCAGAGCATCAATGAAGCCTCGGCCAACCTGAAAGAAGCATCCATGCAGTCCGCGCAGGCGGCTGTGCAGTCGGCGGAGGCCGTGGGCGAATCCGCCCAGCTCGTGGCTGACCAGGAGACGGCACTCAACAATAATACGGCGCTGTTGACCAAGGTCAATCAGTCCATTCAGGAAATGCGCGGACATGCCGGTGAGGTGTCCCGCAATTCCAAGCAGGCCGCGGAAGAAGCTGAGCGCGGTTATGATGTACTCGAAAAATCCGTGGCGGAAATCCGTGGTGTCGAAAAGACCGTCAGCGATACTTCGGAAATCGTGGGCAAATTGGGTTCCCGTTCCGAAGAAATCGGCGCCATTGTCGATACGATTTCCAATATTGCCAGCCAGACCAATCTCCTGGCACTCAATGCGGCGATTGAAGCGGCCCGCGCTGGTGAGCAGGGACGCGGCTTCTCGGTCGTGGCCGAAGAAGTCCGCAAGCTTGCCGAGCAGTCCGAAGAAGCAGCCGAAAAGATTTCCCAGCTCATCATGAGCATGCAGAAGGATACGGAAGCGGCGGTAAAATCCATGAATAAGGGGTGCGAAGCCGTGGTGGCCGGCGCCCAGTCTGTAGAGGACTTGCAGCGGGTCTTTGACCAGATTCGCGATTTGGTTGAAAATGGTGCCGAAAAGACCGTACTCATGGATAGGGCCATTCCTGTGGTCAACGAGGATGCGGGCAATATTTCCCATTCCGTCGAGGATATTACGGCCAAGGGGCAGGTTATCTCCCAGCATATGGAATCCGTATCGGCGGCCACCGAGGAACAGTCGGCATCGTCCGAGGAAATCGCCTCGGCCAGCGAAACGCTCTCGAATATGGCCCATGAACAGCAACAAGCGCTGAAACAATTCAAATTCTGACAAAACCGTATTGGATTTTTCAATAGCAGCTATAAGGATTATGTATTTTCCTTATAGCTGCTATTTATATATAATAGGTTTAATTAATGTCTCGCTTTTTGAGATTTGAGAAAGCCTAGTGTTTTATTAGGAGGGAAAGCAATATGGCAACGGAAATTTCGCGCCGCACATTTATCAAGGGGGCGGCAGCGGCCGGTGTTGTGCTGGCAGCCGGCACGTATTTTGCCTGGGATGGGAAGAATATTCCGGAAAAGGTAAAAACAGGGGATGTAACCTATGATGTTCTGGTCATCGGCAGCGGCGGTGCTGGCATGCGGGCGGCGCTCGCGGCAGCAGAACGCAAGGAGCTCAAGGTGGCCGTGATGACGAAGCTGGTTCCGACCCGCTCCGCATCGACGATGGCACAGGGCGGCATGAATGGTGTTACGGGCGTGAGCGACCCCACGGACACCGTTGAATCCCATGTCTTTGATACCATCAAGGGTGGCGACTATCTCTGCGACCAGGATGCAGTGGAATACTTCGCCGAACGCGCGGGCGAAAACATCTATGAGCTCGATTATATGGGCTATCCCTTTAACCGCCAGAAGGATGGCGCTTTCCATCAGCGCAAGATGGGCGGCCACAGCCATCCGCGTGCTTCTTACTTCGAAGACCGCGCCGGTCATGCCATGGTGCACACGCTCTTTGAGCAGTGCCTGGAAAACAACATCGACTTTATTTCCGAATGTCAGATGCTCGAAATCAGCATGGACGGCGATAAGCTCAACGGTGTAATCGCCATGGATATGCGCACGGGCAACCTGCTAGGCGTTCCGGCTAAATCCGTCATCATCGCCACCGGCGGTTATGGCCGCGTATACTGGGTGCGTACGTCCAATCCGTACAGCTCCACCGGTGATGGCATCGTTGCCGGCATGAATGTGGGCATTCCCTTCAAAGACCCGGAAATGGTGCAGTTCCATCCCACGGGCCTGTCGGCTAACGGCGTACTGCTCTCCGAGTCCAGCCGTGCCGAAGGTGCGCTGCTCATCAACAAGAACGGCGAGCGCTTTATGAGCAAATACGCGCCGGAGAGAATGGAACTGGCAACCCGCGATATCGTCGCACGTGCCATTGCTACGGAAATCGAGCAGGGCCGCGGCGTTGGCGAAGGCATCCATGCCGGTGTCTATATGGACTTCACCAAGATTCCGGCCGAACGCATCCATGAGCGTCTCGGTCAGGTATATGACCTCTCCCGCCGCTTTGCCGGTGTGGATATCACCAAAGAACCCGTACCCATTGCGCCGACCTGCCATTACTCCATGGGCGGTCTGGAGATGGCAGACTTCCATACGGGCGAAAGCCGCGTAAAGGGCGTTTATGTAGCCGGTGAATGCAGCTGCGTATCCGTGCATGGCGCCAACCGATTAGGCGCAAACTCCCTGTCGGAAGTGCTGGTCTTCGGCCATACCGCCGGTGATGGTGCCGCTGAATTTGCCAAAGCCAACTCCTATGTGGGCAGTCAGGATTCCTTGGCGAAAGCCTGCGACAAGTGGAAAGAGACTTTTGACAAGGCAACGACCCGTGGCCGGGAAGGCAACAAGAGCGTGCCGGAAATTCGCGATGCCATGATTAATACCATGTGGTACAAGGCTGGCGTATTCCGCGATGAAGCACAGCTCACCCAGGCCAGCGCCGAACTCGATGCGCTGGATAAAGAATATGAACATTGCTATGTCGGCGATAATTCTCATGTCTATAACACCGCTTTCGAGCAGTATGTAGAGCTGGGCAACCTCCTGCAGATTTCCCATGCGATTGTGCAGGGCGCACTGGCCCGCAAGGAAAGCCGCGGCGGCCATTCCCGCCGAGACTTCCCAAAACGTGATGATGCAAACTTCCTCAAACACACCTTGATTTTCAAGGACAAGGAAACCGGCAAATATCGTGCCGAGTATAAAGATGTCGTAATCACGAAATACCAGCCGAAAGAAAGGAAGTATTGATTATGGATGTGAAACTGAGAATCCATCGCTTCGTCGAAGGCAAAAAATGGGTACAGGATTATACCGTAACCCTGAAAGTCGGCATGACGGTTTTGGAAGCCTTAATTGAAATCAAGGAAAAACAGGATCCGACGCTTTCCTTTACCTGCTCCTGCCGTTCGAGCATCTGCGGCGCCTGCTCGGTCCGCGTCAACGGCAATGCCGAACTGGCCTGCGAAATGCTCGTCGAAAATCTGGTGAAACGCTACGATACCAACCTGCTGACCATTGAACCGCTGGGCAACTTCAAGGTCATCCGCGACCTCGTGGTGGACTGGGACCCGAAATACGCCCGCATCAAGAAGATTAAGCCCGTGGTACAGCCCAAGGACGAATTCTCCAAGGAAAAAGGCTGCAAGCAGTCCCCGGAGGATTTCAACAAATACAAGAAATACGCCGGCTGCATTCTCTGTGGCTCCTGCGTATCCGAATGCAACAAGAATACGCTGAATCAGGCGGATTTCCTTGACCCGTTTGTATTCGTCAAGGCCGAAAAACTCGTAGCCGACAGCCGCGATAAGAGCCCCGAAGAACATCTCAAAGCAGTAGTGGATGCCGGGCTCTGGCGCTGCTTCAACTGTCAGGAATGCACGGCAAAATGCCCGAAGGGGCTTGACCCGGCCGGTGCCATTGAAAAACTCAAGGAAGCAACCTTTGCCAAGAAGCTGGATGATAACGTCGGCGCCCGCCATGCAAAAGCCATCTATGACGATATCAGCGAATCCGGTACCCTCGATGAATCCAAGCTCAACATCAAGTCCGAAGGCTTCCTGATGGCCGGTCTGCGTGCGCCCATGGCCCTGCGCCTCATGCGGGTAGGCAAGATGAATCCGCTGGATACGCATAAGGTGAATCCGGAAATCGAAACCATCCGCAAGATTGTGAAGAATGCCGAAGCGGCTGCGAAGGAGGCTGAATGATTATGAAATACGCATTATTTCCGGGCTGTGTGCTGGAAGGTGCAGCAGCTGAAGCCTACACTTCGCTGAAAAAAGTTTGCGATAAATTAGGCATTGAAATCGAAGAAATTCCCAACTGGACTTGCTGCGGCGCATCCCATGCGCAGGGGGTCAATGACTTTGCCGCGCTCGTGATTAACGCCCGCAATATCTCCATTGCCGAAAATATGGGGCTGGACATCATGACGGTCTGCAACACCTGCACCCTGCAGCTGCGCACCGCCAAAGCCCGTCTCGATAAAGATGCCAAACTCAAGGAGAAGGTTAACAAGGTGCTTAAAGAGTCCGGTCATCCTTATGAGTATAAAGGCACAAGCCAGGTGACGCACTTCCTTTGGATTTTGGACGAACATCCGGAACTTTTGGACGGCAAAGTGGTTAATCCTTTGCATGGCGTCAAGATTGCTGGCTACTATGGCTGCCATATCCTGCGCCCGCAGGAAGTCATGAACCACGGCGATGGCAAGCACCCCGAATACCTGGAACGTCTGATTCGCAAACTCGGCGCAGAAGCGGTTTGGTTCGATGCTAGCCGTAAATGCTGCGGCTTCCATGCCCAGCTGGCCGCCGAGCATGATGTGCTGACCGTTACCGGCCAGATTGTGGACAGCGCAGGCCGTGCCGGCGCCATGGCCATTGCTACGCCGTGCCCGCTCTGCCAGATGCAGCTGGACATGTACGAACCGGAAGGTCGTGAAGCCGTTCATTCCCATGCAGAAGTTCCCATCCTGCACCTGCAGCAGCTCGTCGGCTTTGCCCTCGGCATGAGCAAGGAGGATATGGGCTTTAACCGCCATGTATCGGCACAGGAAAAACTGAAAATCGGCTGATTAAATTTCATATCAGCATAGGGAAAGACGCTGTGATAAAATGCAAAAGCAAAGGCATTTATCCACGGCGTCTTTTTACCTAAATTGCAGTTTGTCAGTGCGTACTGAAAGATTTTTGTTACAGCTCAGTTTGGGCGGAGGTGGTAATACTTTTCGTCGTTGCACTAAATGACCCACAAGTAAATGTATGAGCTTTTTAGCTGCCTGCGCCGGGCAAGACCGGCGGCGCGTATGTTCAGCCCAGTATTTAGTCTATGCCGTTTGTGGGCCAGTCCGCACTTCGTTCGGACAGTCGTTCCACGGCGAAAAGCATCACCACCTCCGCCCTAAGCGATGTCCATATAAGACGGTATTTTCGTAGTGACAAGGAGCAAGTACATCGATGTTCTTGTTACGGGAGCAACGAGTTCTCGCCGATTGCATAATCCGTAGCTTGGGGCGGACGGGGAGTACTTTTTCTGTTAGGAGCGACTGCCTGAACGTAGTGAAGGCCGGCCCCCTGTAGGAAGCAGCTAAGCAAATACGCTGAAAGACGCGCCGTTGGCTTGCCCGGCGCAGGTAACTGGACAACGCTATCTTGCGAAGGGGTCGTTTAGCGGGAAACAGAAAAAATACTCCCCGTTCGCCCCTGACTACGCATAAACAGGATACCTTTACCACGAACTGAACTCCCAAACAAACTGCAATTTTATGTACTTTGAACCGGCAATACTAAATGCAGGATATCGATGAAAACAACTTTGTTTACGGGCAAGGTCATATTTTGCTATATTCTGTCATTTTGTGCAATGTAATAGGATTTTGTAAAATAGTGGCATAGATTCCTCAGTTTGTGTATAATATATAAGGAATTTATAAAGCAAGGGGATTTTGATTATGCAGAAGATTAGAAAGGCGGTAATTCCGGCAGCAGGGTATGGTACGCGGTTTTTGCCTGCTACCAAGGCAACGCCGAAGGAAATGCTGCCTATCGTCGACAAGCCAACCATTCAGTATATCGTGGAAGAGGCCAAGGCCAGCGGGATTGAGGATATCCTGATTATCAGTGGTCATGGCAAGCGAGCGATTGAAGACCATTTTGACAGCGCTCCGGCTTTGGAGATGGAACTTGCCAAAAAGGGGAAGGACAGTTTGCTGGCCATGGTGAGGGAGACAGCAGATATCAATATCCATTACATCCGTCAGCGTTATATGCGGGGGCTGGGTGATGCAATCCTCTGCGCTCGTTCGTTTATGGGGAATGAGCCTTTCGCGGTGCTTTTGGGCGATGATGTGGTTTACAATCCGGCGAAGCCGGCGCTGGCGCAGCTGATTGATATCTACGAGGCTACGGGCGGTTCAGTGCTGGGCTGCCAGAATGTGCCGCAGGAAAAAGTTTCTTCCTATGGCATCGTAGCGGGAACGCAGACGGACAACAGCCGTCTGATGCGGGTTTCCGATATGGTGGAAAAGCCGGCGGTGGAAGAAGCACCCAGCCGTATGGCTGTTTTGGGCCGTTATATCATTAAGCCGCAGATTTTTGACATTCTGGAAAACACGCAGCCGGGCAAGGGCGGCGAAGTGCAGCTTACCGATGCCCTCAAGGTGCTGGCTCGTCAGGATGCAGTCTATGCGTATGATTTTGAAGGCAAGCGCTATGATGTGGGCGATAAGCTGGGCTTTTTGAAGGCTACGGTGGAATATGCCCTGCGACGTGAGGATTTGGGTGAGCCGTTCAAGGCATACTTAAAGGAGCTTATGACGAAGTAAAAATTAAATCCGTTGAATCTGAGGTGTAAATCTTGCAGAAAAAAAATAAAGCCAATCTGGCCTTGGGCCTAAGTGCGGCAGGTTTTCTGGGGACATTTGCCCTGCCGGGAGGTTTTGTTGCCGGTATGGTACATCACGGTTTTTTGGCGGCGACGATTGGCGGTCTGGCAGATTGGTTTGCCGTGACCGCCATTTTTCGTCGTCCGTTGGGCATATCCTACCGCACGGATATTTTGCGGCGCAACCGGCCGCGCATTATGGAAGCATTGGTCACCTATACCAGTGATGACCTGCTGAGTACGGAAAATATCATGGCTGTGCTGGAAAAACAGGATACGGCGCAGCTTTTGACGGCGTATTTCATCCATCGCGGCGGGCGCGAACGCGTGCAGCAAGTGATGGATGAGGTGCTGCTGAAGGTCGTAAATGACCTGGATTCGGAAAAGATAGCTGCTGAACTTGCTCCGGCGATACGGCAGGGGGTGAATTCCTTTGCGCTGGAAAATATTTTGCCCGATGTCCTGCAGCAACTGGCGCAGAAGAAACATCTGGAACGGCTGCTGGTGAGCCTGACGGCTATTGGGGGACAGGTCCTCGAATCTCCCGCTTTGCAGCAGGCACTATTGGAGCATATCCGTATTCTGCGGGAAAGCTATGAACGGGATTCAGCTGGCCGGGCGTTTGTGCTGGCTTCGATGGGGTTAAGTGACGAAAAGATTTTAAACTTGCTCGTTGGTCGAATCAAGAACCGGATGGTAAAGGTGCAGCAGGCAGGCCTTGCGGAGAAAAGCGATTTGCAGCGGGGGCTGTCGGCGATGCTCTACACTTTGAGTCAGGACGAGCGTCTGCGGGATTTATTGAAAGACCGCAAGGATAAGCTGTTGGAGCAGGTGGATTTGACCGGACTGATTGCCCGCTGGCTGGAAGTGAATATCAAAGGGGATAATCCGTTCTGGCTACCGCAGATGCATGCTTATGTGGACCGGCTTATTGACAAGTTTATCGGTTCAGCATCCTTGCAAGCCAAGTTTGACAAGGCGGTTAAGGAATTTTTGCGCACAGAATTGGTAAAACATCACGATTTGATACCGGGGCTTATCCGTGAACATCTGAATGGTTTGTCGGATGATGAACTGGTAACGTTTGTGGAGGACAAGGTGCAGGATGATTTGCAGATGATCCGCATCAATGGTTCCGTTGTCGGTGCTTTGGTGGGCATGGGATTGTATGTGCTTATTGCGCTGGCGGAAAGGATGTGGGGCTGATGACGCGTGGATTGAACAAGGCAGATAAGACCTTGTGCATTGTCTTTGTACTGTTTCTGCTGTCCTTGGGGCTTCATTTAAGTTATCCACAGAATCTGCTGGCGGATTTGCTGCTGTTTTGCAGTGAAGCGGCACTGGTTGGTGGTATTGCCGATTGGTTTGCGGTGACGGCGCTTTTCGAAAAGCCGTTGGGCTTTCCTTATCATACGGCGATTTTGCCAAGGCGGCGGGAAGCGTTTATCGAAGCTTCGGTGACGTTGGTGCAGCAGGAGTTTTTCTCCCGCCGCAAGATTTTCCATCATTTGGAAAAGATGCATCTTATGCCGATGCTGATTTCCTGGTTGCGGGAACCGGCTATGGAAGCGCGGCTTATCCAGCAGCTGGTCGATTATATGCGGGACTTCCTGTTGCAGCAGAGCAAGGCGCAGGCGGCGATTATCGCGGCTAAGCTGCGGGAGACACTGGCCAAAGTGGAGCCGGAAGACTTTTTTGCGTTGTGGGGAACATGGTTGCAGAAAACCGGCAAGGATAAGGAATTTTTGGCGCGGGTCGCTGCTTATTGGCGGGGGCAGGTTTCTACAGCTGCTGCCCGTCAGCAGATTAAGGCGATGCTTGAGGCCTATGAGCAGGAAAAGACCAATGATAATGTCTTTGCACAGTTATTGGCAGGCTTTGCGCAGGCGGTGGATTTGATTAACTATGAGGAAGCGGCTGAACTTATCCAACAGCAGCTTTTGACGATGCTCGATGAACTTGGCCGCAGTGATTCCAAACTGCAGAAAGAAATTCTGAACTTGTTTTATGAAAAGGCGGTCGAACTCAATAGGGAGCCGCAGTTCCATCAGTTGACCCATGAGTTAAAGGACAGTCTTTTGCGGGATTTGCCTTTGGAAGCTGCGGTGGAGAATATGTTTGACCAGCTGCGCATTCACTTTTTGGAGGATAAGGCCCGGGATGTTGACCCGCTCGTGACGGATGAACAGTTAAATCATCTGGTCTATGACAAGGTGGAGCCGGACTTGCTTTGGATACGCATGAATGGTTCCATTGTCGGTGCGGGTATCGGGTTGGTGTTATTCCTTATTTTGCAGGTGACTATGTGAGGTTTTGCGCAAAGTCCATTGTCAAAGATAAGATTTTGTGATAAAATTAACGCCATATTAGTAAATAATAAGGCAATGACGAAGAGGAGTAGGGCTAGACCTGCGGCAGAGAGAGAAAACGGCTGGTGGAAGTTTTCGTGCAGGAGGCGTGAAGGTCGCTTCGGAGCTTTTGGGCTGAACTTTAGTAGGCGCAGACGTATGGCCGCGTTAAGGCTTTGAGCTGGCAGGGCGTTTCCTGTCGGGAACATTGGTGGTACCACGAAAGTATGCGCTTTCGTCCTTTGGGGCGGAGGCGCTTTTTTATTGAGGAACGGAGAAAAGAAATTAAAATGGATTTAATTTCTTTTCGGAAGTTCCGTAAGGAGGATTATAATGAGCGAAGAAATGACGCAGGAAAACAACATTCCGAAGGTTTACGACCCGCAGTCGTTTGAAAAGAAATGGTATAAGTTCTGGGAGGAGAACAAACTCTTTCATGCTGAAGTGGACAAGAGCAAGAAGCCGTACAGCATGGTTATCCCGCCGCCAAATGTCACGGGTCAGCTGCACATGGGCCATGCCCTTGACAATACGCTGCAGGATATCCTGATTCGGTTCCGCCGCATGCAGGGCTACAATGCCGTCTGGATTCCGGGCTGTGACCATGCCGGTATTGCTACGCAGGCCAAGGTTGAAGCTTCCCTGCGTGAAGAAGGCACGAACCGCTATGAACTGGGCCGCGAAAAGTTCCTCGAACGCGTTTGGGACTGGAAGGAACAGTATGGCAACCGCATCATGTCCCAGCTGCGTTCCCTGGGTTCTTCCTGTGACTGGGACCGCCAGCGTTTCACGATGGACGAAGGCTGCTCTGCCGCTGTGCGCGAAGTGTTCGTAAGCCTGTATGACAAGGGCCTTATCTATCAGGGTACGCGCATTACCAACTGGTGCCCGAACTGCAACACGGCCATTTCCGATATCGAAGTGGAACATGAAAATGAAAACGGTCATCTTTGGCATCTGCGCTATCAGGTAGAGGGCGAAGACCGCTATGTGGAAATCGCCACGACCCGCCCCGAAACCATGTTCGGTGATACGGGCGTAGCTGTACATCCCGAAGATGAACGCTATAAGGATATCGTGGGCAAGACCTTGATTCTGCCGATTGTGAACCGCCGCATTCCGCTATTTGCCGATGAATATGTCGATAAGGAATTCGGTACTGGTGCCGTTAAGGTTACACCGGCTCATGACCCCAACGACTTTGAAATGGGTCTGCGCCATAACCTCGAACAGATTAAGGTCATCAACAATGATGGTACGATGGGCGAAGGTGCTGGCAAGTACAACGGCATGGACCGTTACGAATGCCGCAAGGCGCTCGTCAAAGAGCTTGAAGAACTCGGCGTACTCGTATCCGTTGAAGAACATGAACACGCTGTTGGTCATTGCTCCCGCTGCCATAGCACGATTGAACCGATGGTATCCAAGCAGTGGTTTGTCAAGATGGAAAGCCTTGCCAAGCCGGCTATGGAAGCCGTTAAGGACGGCCGTATCAAGTTCGTGCCGGAACGCTTCAGCAAGATTTATCTGCAGTGGCTTGAAAATATCCGCGACTGGTGTATCTCCCGTCAGCTTTGGTGGGGCCATCGCATTCCGGCCTGGTACTGCGATGACTGCGGTGAAACCAGTGTTTCCCGTACGGATTTGACGGAATGCCCGCACTGCCACAGCAAGCACATTCATCAGGATGAAGATGTACTCGACACCTGGTTCAGCTCCGGCCTCTGGCCGTTTGAAACCATGGGCTGGCCGAACGAGACGGAAGAACTCAAGCATTTCTATCCGACGGCTACGCTCGTAACCGGTTACGACATCATCTTCTTCTGGGTAGCCCGCATGGTGATGATGGGCCTGGAATTCGGCAAGGATATTCCGTTCCATCATGTATTCATCCACGGTCTTGTGCGCGACAGCCAGGGTCGCAAGATGAGCAAGTCTTTGGGCAACGGTATTGACCCAGTAGAAGTTATCGAAAAGTATGGTGCCGACACCCTGCGTTTCATGCTGATTACGGGCAACACGCCGGGCAACGATATGCGTTTCTACTGGGAACGTGTGGAAGGCGCCCGCAACTTTGCCAATAAGATTTGGAACGCTTCCCGCTATATGCTCATGAACCTCGAAGGCTTTGACAAGAGCTTCAAGCCGGCAGAGGAAGATTATACGCTGTCTGACAAGTGGATTCTGTCTCGTTATGCGCGCACGGTGCGTGACGTTACGGAAAATCTGGACAAGTTCGAGCTCGGCGAAGCCGGCCGCATGATTTATGAATTCATCTGGAATGAGTTCTGCGACTGGTATATCGAGCTCACGAAGGCACGCCTTTACGACAAGGAAAATGTCCGTGCCCGCAATACGGCACTTTATGTGCTCTCCACGGTGCTTGAAGGCACGCTGCGCCTGCTGCATCCGTTTATGCCGTTCCTCACGGAGGAAATTTGGCAGAAGGTTCCTCATGATGATGCCCTCAAGAGCATTATGGAAACCAGCTGGCCGGAAGTTAAGGACGAGTGCATCAGCGACGAAATCGAAGCCGATATGACGGCCATCATGGAAACCATCAAGACCGTCCGCAATATGCGTGCTGAGGTTGGTGCGGCTCCGAGCAAGAAGAGCGAGCTGATTCTGAACTTCACGGACGAATCCCTGCGCGCTGTATTTACGGAAAATCAGAGTTATCTGGACAAGCTGGCATCTTCTGACCCGATTACCATTCTGCCTGCCGGTGCCGACAAGCCGGAAAATGCGATGGCCGGCATGGTAAACGGCGTGGAAGTATTCCTGCCGCTCAAGGGTCTTATTGATGTGGATAAGGAAACGGCACGTCTCACGAAGGAACTCGAAAAACTCGACAAGGAAATCAGCCGCCTGGCCAAGAAACTGGGCAATGAAGGCTTCCTCGCCAAGGCTCCCGCCGATGTGGTAGCCGGCGAAAAGGAAAAACTGGCTGGTTATGAAGAAAAGAAAAAATCTGTGGAAGGCCGTATGCAGGATTTGGCCAAACTGAAATAATCGTTAGGAGAATCCTATATGAATTATCAGGAATCGCTGGCATATTTAGAAAGTCTCAATATATTTGGTATTAAACTCGGCCTGGAACGCATTCAAAAACTGCTGGCGCGTTTGGAACTGCCGCAGGAACGGTATCGCACGATTCATGTAACCGGCACCAATGGCAAAGGTTCGGTGTCCGCCATGCTGGCGGGCATCCTGCGCCATTCGGGCATCCATACGGGCTTTTACAGTTCCCCGCATCTCGTTTCCTATACGGAGCGGATTCGGGTGGACGGCCAGGCCATCAGCGAGCAGGAATTTGCCGATTGCCTAAGTTCCATCAAGGTCTATATCGACCAGATGGTGGCAGATGGGGAAGAATGTCCGACCCAGTTTGAAGTGCTTACCGCACTGGCTTTCTTCTACTTTGCGATTAAGCATGTAGAATATGCCGTTATTGAAGTGGGACTCGGGGGGCTTCTGGATTCCACCAATGTCATTGTGCCTGAGGTTTCCGTTATTACCAACGTGACCTTGGAACATGCTGACCGCTGTGGCGGCACGCTGGAAGGCGTGGCCCACCATAAGGCAGGCATTATCAAGGAGGATGTGCCGGTGGTCACGGCAGCACAAGGCGTTGCCCTGGATATTATCCGTCAGCAGGCGGAGGAAAAGAATGCGGATATCTTTGTGGCAGGTGAGGACTTCAGTGCCGAATTCATCAGCTGTGAGAGCAATTTCCAGCGCTTGGAATTCTCATCCGGTCTGTTGGGGGCGGTAAAGGAACCTTATACGCTCCATCTTTTGGGCAAGCATCAGATTGAAAATGCAGCGGTAGCAGTGATGGCTGCCAAACTTATCCACAACCTGGACGACCGTATCACCAATAAGACCATTGATGATGCGCTGTCCCTGGTCAGCTGGCCTGCCCGCTTTGAGCGGGTGGATATGGGCAGCCAGAAAATTATTATTGACGGCGCCCATAATCCGGCAGGCATGGCTGCCCTGCGGGAAAGCCTTGACCTTTATTATCCGGCAGAGGAACGTGTCCTGCTCTTGGGGATTCTCAAGGACAAGGATATCGATACCATGCTGGATACTCTCCTGCGCCCGAACGACACAGTGGTTGTTACCGTACCGCATTCGGACAGGGCCAGTGACCCACAGCTTTTGGCCGGGAAGGTAGCAGCACATGTACAGCATGTGGAGGCTATAGCAGATAACGATGAGGCGATGAACCGTGCCTTGGAGCTGGCTAATGGCGAAAAATTGCTGGTCATGGCAGGCTCCCTGTATCTGGTCGGGGAACTGCGAAAAATGCTGTTGGATAAAAAGGGGGGAGAAGCATGAGTGACATGGATTCTCCCGAAATGCAGCTGGTCAAGCAAAGACGCCGGGCAGCTGCTAAAGCAAAATGGCGGGAGCGGTATAAGAAATGGTCCTGGCAGTTTGTGCTGGCCGAAGCCTTTTTGCTGCCGCTGCTGCCGTCAGCGGCTACGGCGGCCTTGCTTATTGCCAGCGTACTGACCGTTCTGCGGTTCCGTACGGATGCGGAGTTTAAGTTCCGTCAACTGCCCTTTGATGTACCGGCGGCGCTCTTTATCCTGCTCAGTGCATTATCGATAATGGTTTCACCGGATAAAGGGTTCAGTTTTTACAACTGGTATAACCTGGTGGGTGTCTATGTGCTGACCTATTTCGTGGTGGGGCAGAACCTGCGTAGTGTGCAGCAGGTTAAGGAACTGCTTGTCGTCACGGCTATGGCGGTCATTTTGGTCGTGCTCTATGGTTTTTACCAGTTCATTTTCGGCATTGATATCAGTGCCATGAAATGGGTGGATGGCGATGCCTTCCCCGAACTGAGGAAACGCGTATTTTCCACTTGGGAAAATCCCAATATTTTGGCCGGATACCTGGATATTATCATCTGCCTGGTCTTTGGCCTGTTTGTCAAAGCAGACTCGCAGAAGAAAAAGATTGTTTTGGGCGTTATGCTGGCGGCGGGGGCTGCCTGCCTGGCCATGACCTATGCCCGCGGGGCGTGCCTCGTTATTGCCGTTATCTTTGCTGTCTATGGCATGTTCAAGGACTGGCGCGTGCTTTTAGCCTGCGTGGCGGTGGCCGTGGGCTTGCTTGTGGTTGACCCGGTGCTCTATGAACGTCTGAGTTCGGTGTTTACGAAGGTGGACACCTCGTCGGAAATGCGGCTGGCCTTCTGGGAAAGCACCGTTGCGATGATTCAGGACCATCCCTTTTTGGGGATTGGTTGGGGCGCTTACTGGATGGTGTATCCGGAGTACGATTTTTACCTGCAGGGAGCCGATATCCGCATTGTGCATGCGCATAACTGGTATCTCAATTATGCGGCAGAAATCGGCATCCCCGGTATGCTGTCCTTTGTCTGGTTGTTTTTCGGCTCGCTGTTCCTGACCTTGCAGCAGAAATTTCTGCCGCCCAAGCCGGTGACAGCTGCGCCTACTCCGTTTGATTATAATGAAGAAGCGGCAGCTGATGTGGAACTGAAAAAAGTTGCCGACAGTGTGCAGACAGAGGCAGAAAGGCCGGAAGTTCCCCTATGGCAGGATTTTTGCCACTGGACGGACTGGCATCTTTTAGGTGGTACGGCTTTAGGTTTAGGATTGGCGCTTATCTCGGTTGCCTTGAACGGCTTTACGGATGACTTGCTCTTCAATATTCCTTCTTCAATGCTGCTGTGGATGCTGTTTGCCTTTATCGCGGCGGTGGCCGAATTAAATCAATCCGAGGAGGAAACTCCGGAGTTGACCGCTGAAGTGCCGGCGTCCCTGTTGAGTGAAATCTCCGCAGACGACAAAGCGGAAGAAACGGTGCAGGAGACGGAGACGAAGCCGGAAGCGGAAGTGGTGCCGGAAACGGATCCTGTTGATGAAGAACAGCAGGATGTTCAGCCGGCAGCCGAAGCAGAGACCGGAACCGAGCCTGAACAGCCGGCCGAGGCTGAAACGGAAGATAAGGAAACTGAAGCTGAGGCAACGGAAGAAAAGTCTGAAACTGAGGAAAAGGCTGAAACTCAAGGAGAGACTGAACAAGCTGATGAAGATAAGCCGCAAGATGATGGAAATGCAGGGGAGGCAGGAAAAGATGAAAAGTCCGACAACCATATCAAAGGCGACCATTGACCGCCTGCCCTTGTATTTCCGTACATTGCGCTTGGCACAGGACGAGGGGATAGATATTATCTCCTCGGACGAGCTGGGCCGCCGCCTGGGCATTACGCCGGAGCAGATTCGCAAGGATTTGGCGTCTTTCGGGCAGTTTGGCAAAAAAGGCGTAGGCTACTATGTCAATGAATTGAAGCGCAATGTGGGCGGCATTTTAGGCTTGGACAATCATTGGAATATCGCAATTATCGGCATTGGCCATTTGGGGGCAGCTTTGGCTAACTTCCATAATTTTGTCACGTTGGGGTTTAACCTCGTAGCGCTCTTTGATGAAGACCCGGAAGTGATTGGCACAACGGTTAACCATGTAAAGGTGGAAGACATTGCCAATCTGGAGCAGATTGTGCAGGAACGGCAAATCCATATCGGCATCATTGCTGTTCCGGCAGCTTTTGCCCAGGGGGTAGCCGATAAACTGGTCGCAGCTGGCGTCAAAGGAATCTGGAATTTTGCGCCCATCAAGATGGAAGTGCCGGATACCATGCATATTGTCAATGAGGATTTGTCTGTAGGTCTTAGTAGCCTTTCTTATCACATAACGCGGAAATAAATTTTGCGAAAAAATTTTATGAAGCAGGAGTTTTGCATTTTATGTAGAACTGTGTTATCATAAGATAAGTTAATTGGGACTAGGAATCACTGATAATGAACTTATAAATGTGAAAAACTACTGGAAGGACGATTGAAGATGGGGCCATTTGGAAAAATTGCTGACAAGTTTTCGGGCTTAGTTGATGTTATCATGCCGCTGAACGATGAATACGATGAGGAATTCGATGAAATCGAAGAGGAGCTGGCAGAGAAGAAACAGCAGAAAAAACAGGCTGTTGCCAAGAATAGCAGCAGAAGCGCTGTGACGGGTGTCAGTTACACGGAAGAGTATAAGGTTTCCAATGGTGAGTCGGTGCGTGTGGAACGTCCGTCTTATAGCAGGGAAGCAGGTGCTTTCCTGCAGAAAAAATCCCAGCCGCAGCTTACGGTGCATACGACCAAGCAGCCGCAGCTCAAGATGCAGATTTATGCTCCGCGCAACTTTGAGCAGGTGACGGCGATTGCCGATGACCTAAAAGCTGGCAAGGCTTGTGTGGTCAATTATGAGCAGATTGAAGCTATGGAACAGCGTCGCATTTGTGATTTCGTAAATGGCGTTTGCTACGTTTTGGATGGCTCGGCAAAGCGCATTTCCAATCAGATAATGCTCTATGTACCCAATGGGGTAGATGTGACAGAGGCCATGACGATGGCACTGGCGGATTGATAGCTGCCCGCAATAATAAAGTTTTTAGGTTAGGTCAGGCAGTCTCTTCGGGGATTGTCTGGCCTATTTTTATGTGGTTAAAGAATGGAGATAGTAATGGCACAGAACAACGAAATCTTGGAAGGCGTATTAAATGAGTTTGCAAAACTGGCGGCAATTCCCCGCAAATCCGGTCACGAGCAGGCCGTCAGCGATTTTCTGAAGGGCTATTTGCAGGAACTCGGCTTTGCCGTAACGCAGGACGAAAAGAATAATATTATTGCCGATAAACCGGCTTGTGCAGGCTTTGAACATGCTCCGCTGACCATTCTGCAGGGCCATATGGATATGGTCTGCGTGGCAGCAGAAGGCGTCGCCTTCGACCCGCTCAAAGATGCCATCAAGCTGGTGCGGGATGAAAAATTCCTGCGCGCTGATGGTACGAGCCTAGGGGCTGATGACGGCATTGGCGTGGCGGAGGCCATCTACATTATGAAAAATGCCAAGGACCATGGCCCGCTGCGTATGATTGTCACGGTAGACGAGGAGCAGGGCATGACGGGTGCTATTCATCTCGATGCCAAGCATCTGCAGGATGCCAAGTTCCTGATTAACTGCGATTCGGAAAACTACGATGAACTGACGGTAGGCAGTGCCGGCAGTGTTAATCTCGATTTCTCCCGTGAAATCAAATGGGTGAAGCCGGAAATGACGGCAGCTTGGCAGATTGAGGTCAAGGGTCTCTTGGGCGGCCATTCCGGTGAGCGCATTGGTGACGGCCGTGGCAATGCTATCCGTACACTTGCCATGACGCTCGCGGCGCTTTCCGCTGAGGGTGAAGTGGAATTGGCTGCGTTTAACGGCGGCAAGGCGCGCAATGCTATCCCCGATGATGCACGTATGACCATTGTTACGGATTTGGACAAGGCTGCTATCGAAAAGGTGCTCAAAGACCAGCAGGAACGGTTTAACAAAATGTATGGCAGTGTTGACCCCAATGCGCAGTTTGTGCTGACCGGTGCTGATGTGCCGGAACAGGTGATGAATGCGGGGGATATGGTCCGTCTGATTCGCCTGCTGACCATTCTGCATACGGGAACCTTTGCCATGTCCACGGTGATTCCGGGCCTTGTGGAAACGTCTGCCAACCTCGGCGTAGTGGAAACCACGGATACGGAAGTAAAAGTCCAGTATTTCCCGCGTTCCGCTGTTGACCAAAAGCTCGACGAATTCCGCTTTATGGCTGAAGAATGGGGCACACTCACGGGCTTTACGGCGCATATCGGTACGCAGTCCCCGGGCTGGAAGGAAAACAAGGACAGTAAGCTGGCCAAAATCATGGCGGAAACCTTCAAGAAACAGAACGGCAAAGATATGAAGGTCGAAACTATTCATGCAGGCCTTGAATGCGGCTGGCATTTCCGCAAGAACCCGCAGCTTGATATGGTGTCCATCGGCGTAACGACCATGGATATCCATAGTCCGAAAGAACGCCTGCTGCTCGAAACTGTAAAACCGCAGGTGGATTTGATTGTGGAAACTTTGCATGAGATTGCAAAAATGTAATAAGCAGTTTATAAATGGAGGCCTCAGCTCGTAAGAGTTGGGGCCTCTTTGTTGTTGGCAAAGTTATCGCCAGTGCTAAGCGGCAGAAAAAATTCAGCAAATTAGCGTTTGTTATGGATTTTTAGTATATCTTATAGTAAACTTTAATAGGTGAGAATAATTAAATAATTTATAATATGGATTATTGGCCTTGGGTATAAGCTGTCAGTGACAAAGGAGTGTATAGTAAATGCGTACAAGAGTTCTTTCAGGGGGAATAAAACAATCCTCCGGTAAAGCAAAACAATGGGGACAAAATAAAAGGCAGGCCCAGATGGCACTGGCACTTGCCGTATCGCTGTGGATAGCGGGCGGCGGCGTGGCGTCGGCGGGACAGACTACGACTATCGAGACGAATCACACAGGGGAGGTGAACGGCAATCATAACAACGGAGATGATTTGGGTGATCGAACCGGCGACCCGAACGGCAATACGGTCACGGTAAACGAGGGCTTTACGGTTACGGGAACCGTTAATGGCGCATATTACTTCAACATAAACGGCAACGTAACAAATAATACCGTCACCGTCAACGGCACGGTGACGAACGAGGTTTGTGGCGGCATATCCGACCGAGGTTACGATGTCACGGGCAATCATGTTGCCGTCACGGGCACGGTGGGCGGAGATGTCTATGGCGGTTGTACAGAGGGAGGGAGTAGTGGGACAGCAACGGGCAACAGTGTCACGGTCAACGGCGGCACAATATCCATGAACGTCTATGGCGGATATTCTATGCAAGGAAGTGCCACAGGCAATACCGTCACATTGAACAACGCCAAGATTGCGCGTGATGTTTACGGCGGCTATAATCCTTACAGCACAGGCGACGTCATTACGGGCAACACGCTGAACCTTTCCGGCGTGAACACCGTCGATGAGACAGTGAGAAATTTCGAGACAATTCAATTCGATTCGGGGAAGCTGGCATGGACTGGCGGGAGTACGGTGCTGACGGCGCAGGGGGTTTCCAACTGCGGTGTGCTCGACGTGTCGGCGGTGACGGGGAAGGCGACCGCGCCGGGCACCATGACGCTGCTTCAGGCAACAGAATCTGCCCTGCCGGAATTTACTTTGGCCTATACCGGCACAAACGGCAAGACTACGGCAACGCTGAACAGCTCGAATCCAAATGTTACGGTGCAGAGTGGGGCGAAGACCGCAGGCACGGGCGGCGTCACTATCGGCTACAACAGCACCCATACCGTGGATCTTGACGATACAAACAAGGCCATTACCTACACCGTCGCCAACAGCCCCGTCAATAAAATCACCCTCGGTTCCATCGCGTGGGTGAAGGATGGCACGGTATTTGACGGCGCGGGGTATGATTTCAGCAACGTCTTTAATTACAATAATAAAACAGCCGGTTTGGTAGATTGGGATTTTTCGGGCTTCAAGCTCACGCTAGCCGACGAAGCGGCGTATAAGAGCATGGCGCCCGGCGCGTCCATGACGCTGATCAGCAACGCGACAGGCTTGGAGGGTGCAACTGTAGCCAAACCTCAAGTTTTTGATTATACGGTGGCAAATGGTGCGAAGCTCAATACGTATGTGGGTGGAGATATACATTTAGGAAAAAATTATGATAACGATTCAGCCCATGAGAATAAGGTAACTTATGATATTTCCAGCGTGAGAATCACGAGCGTCAACCTTGCGGGCTGGGACAACACGAAAGAGGCGTTTGCAGTCCCCGAGACTTGGGTACCTCGCGGTGACAATATCTACCACCCGTTTGACAATATTCCCGTACCCGTGACGGCGGCAGGCTTTACCGCGCCGACGATTACTGCCGGCACGTCGAAGGAAATTATAACCACGAACACGGCGAACTTCTTCAGCGACGACAAAATCACCGGCGCATTGAAATACGCGGCGCAGGCCTCCGGCACGGATACGGCAAGAACCTTATCTACGCAAGAAGTAATTTCAATGTCAGCGATATTATCCTTGGTGAAATGACCTGGGGCACACCACGCGTGGCAACAACAAGCTATGATTTCACAAACGTGACAAATATCAATGCAGCTAACCTTAAATTTACAAATCCTGATGCAGTAACGGGGAGCGAAACCCTGCTTACGGGGGCAACGAATTTAGCAACAGGGGATAGCATTGCCCATACGCAGACGTTTAATAAAACAATAAACGGTGCCACGTTGTCGGCCACCCTTTCCGGCAACGTGACCAGAGCAACTGCAGGACAAATCGGCTATACAGCTACGGGAACTGTACTTAACGGTATCAACCTTACGGGCTGGAATGGCACGGCAGGCAGTGTTCCTGCCGGCTGGACTTCAGCCCTTGGGGCAAATTCCATTACGGGAACCGGACTTGCTCCCAATGTGGTCGCTGGTACAACAACGAATATTTTGACAGCAACGGAGGATAATTTCTTCGCTGAAAATCAAATCGCGGAGGCAATCAGGTACAAGGCACAGACCACCGGCTCCGATACGGATAAAGGTGTAACCCTGACCGGCTCCGAGTCCAAGGGCGTAAAAGCCTCGGATGATGGCAAGAGCCTCGTCTATGCAAGAAGTAATTTCAATGTCAGCGATATTACCCTTGGTGAAATGACCTGGGGAACGCCGCGCACGGTGGGAACAGGCTATGATTTCGCAAGCGTGACAAATATCAATGCAGCAAACCTTAAATTTACAAATCCTGATGAAGTGACAGGCAGCGGAACCCTGCTTACGGGGGCAACGAATTTGGCAACAGGAGCCGGTATTGCCCATAGCCAGAATTTCACCAAAGAGGTAAACGGTGCCACATTGTCGGCAACCCTTTCCGGCAATGTGACCGGAGCAACTGCAGGTGAAATCGGCTACACAGCTACG
>CADAAS010000069.1 GCA_902785885.1 Pseudoselenomonas ruminantium | reverse complement strand
GACTGTAGAGGGCAGGACATACAATATGCTGGCGAAGATTTGAGGTGAAGGATTATGTCATTAAAAAGAATATGTTTGGAGAATTTTCTGGCCCTAGAAAAATTGGAATTAAATCCTGTTGCTGGCGTAAATATTCTATTGGGAAAGAATGGCACAGGGAAAACACAGATACTCAAGGCAATTTATGCTAGTACGGATTCTATGGAAGGCCCCACACTTAAAGTTTTGCTTGAATGTTTCAAGTATGGCCTAGAAAAGATACGTCTTTTAACAGAAGCAAACCATGGTAAAATCGTTATAGATATAGAGGACGATGAAATTTCTACGAAAACAATTACTGATGTGATAGTTGGAAAACATGATGCGAGTGATGACCCAGATTCCCATGAGATATTGGTGAAGGTATCTTCTTTTGCAGGATTGAAACGAGGTGTGTATATTCCAGTAAAGGATATGCTGACTCATGCGAATGGCCTGCTGTCCATGTCGGAGAGGTATCGCGATTTTCCTTTTGATAGGACATTGACACGTATCATTCAAAAGGCACAGCAGTGGAAATTAAAGGAAATTCCTACCCTAGCATTCAATATATTGCCTCATCTGGAGAAAATGATGGATGGGAAAATTGTGATAGAGAATAATGAATTTTATGTAAAGAAAAATGATGGACGTTTTATAAATTTTGCAGTAGAGGCAGAAGGATTAAAAAAAATAGGCCTGCTTTGGCAGCTTTTGATGAATGAAAGCATCACGGAAGGCAGTATTCTACTATGGGATGAGCCAGAGGCCAATTTGAATCCAGAATACTTACCAATCCTAGTAGAGTGTCTGTTGGAACTTTCCCGTCATGATGTGCAGATTTTTGTCAGCACACATAACTATCTTTTTGCTACATACTTTAACGTGCGTCAGAAAGCATCAGATTGTGTAGCGTATCATTCTCTTTATATGGAAGGCACAAATGTGAAATGTGAGACGAAGAAACAGTTTAATGAATTAGAGCATAATACGATTATGGAAGCATATAACAAGCTGCTGGATGAAGTATATGGATTGCAGGTAGGTGATTGAAGTGTCTCAGATTTTTAGTGACGAGAATCATTCCTGTGAGATAGATTTCTCATCAGCTTTCTGGGCTACTGACCAACTGTACGATATTTTCCATAATGCAGGGCTTACTATTTGGCATGATGTTGACTTTGTGGCAGAAACAAATGATGAATTGCTGCTTGTTGAGTATAAAAACTCTAATCTTCCTAAAGCAGTTAATGCCTTCAATCCGTTGGAGGAAGAAAAACTTGATAATGTGGCTAGAAAGTACTATGAAAGTAGTTATTATCTACAGGCGGTTCGACAAGTAGAACAAAAAAAGAAAAAATTTGTATATATTCTTGAGCATAAAAACGGCGATAGTGTTATGAGGAAAATGGTACGAAAGAGATTAAGTGCAAGATTACCTTTTCGTTTACAAAATCAATTAGCCCTTCCAGGGAAATGGATAGAATCTCTGGAAGTTCTAAGCGTTGCAGAGTGGAATGAGAAATATGCCCAGTTTCCCTTAAAGCTGGGTGAAGGAGATAGATAGATGGCAGTGCTTAGTTTGAAGCAGGTTGTGGACAGATTAAATGACGAATTTGCTGGTGATAGCCGTAGAATTGTGTTCTGGTATGACGATAATGGAGATTTTGCGGAAGACATTGAGAAGTTACAACTGAATAATGCGAAAATATTAGTACTCGATGGTCATAACCAGTTCGAAACCAAGCTAATTATTGAACGGGAAGATGTGGAATCGAATTATCTTATATATGCACCCTACCCTGAACCAGCTCTCGTAAACAATCATCTGGCGGATGTCGCATTCTATTCCAAGCGGTTCTATGCCGATAGAGCGTCTCTTATCGTTCGCGATTTGAATATGGATAAGGAACTTCTGCCTGTAATCCAGAAGCATATCAAATTCTTTGGCAGCAAGGACAGGTTGCAGCGGTTCTATGCATTAGAAACCGACCATTATACAGACGAGAGCTTGTGCATTGCTATGATGTGCGTGTGTGCGCGTGTCAAGGTAGCTTCTTTTGATGAAGTTTTGCGTGTTGTGCTGACAGCGGATTCTTTGCAGGATAACAGCTACTTGCAGGAATTCGCCAAGTATGAGCTGGAGTCAGTTTTCTGGGAGCTTTGCCAGCAGGAATTCGGCTATGTTGATGAAACGCCGAATTTGACCAAACTTGCTGCAACACTTCTCATGACTTATGCCAGCTGTAAAATATCCAAGGCGCTGCCGTCACAGTGGCAGCATTTTGTTACGGATAAGACAGGCAGCGTAATGACTTTCCTTGATGGCATGATGAACAGCCTCGTCTATCGTGAAGGATATGACAAGTTGGTAGCAACCGTTGAACAGGGGCTGCGTATAGCTGATTTGTTGAATGACTATGAACCTGCTGTTCTAGTGGAGTGTGATATTTTCCGCTGTGTGGATGTATTCTTATTGAAGTACATTACCCAGAAATTGTTAGCGGAAGACCTTTCCATAAAGATAGGTGATTATGATTTACTTGCCCTTTGTGACGCGAGAGAGCGAATGCACTTTGGCGAAGAGGTAAAAGTAGCCTATGATATGCTGAAGGAAGCCTTTCAAATCATCAGTAGGGCAAAATATACCGAGCCGAAAACGTTGGTGGAGGCTGTGGAACAGTATGTCGATAGCGATTACGAGATTGATGGTGCCTACCGTCATTTCTACCAGAACTATGATGCGCTGGAGAGTGTAGAACAATATGAGAACTTGCGGGAACTGGTAGAAAATATCTATACCAATGAATATCTGGGTCGCCAGCTTCCTGCCTGGAATGAAGTTCTGACGGAACAGGGAGATTTTGGCGATTTACCCAGACAGACGCACTTCTATCGCGATTATTTGCAGTACAAGAAAGAAAAAACTGTTGTCATCATTTCGGATGCGTTCCGTTATGAAGCCGCCCGCGAGTTGTATGTGAAGCTGGCTGATGATGAGAAAAACACTGTGAATATCAATCCAATGATAGGTGTATTGCCATCTTATACGCGGTTGGGCATGTTGGCGCTGCTGCCTCATCAGGAGCTGGAACTCAGTGATAGCTTCGAGGAACGCATAGATGGTCAGCATGTCATAGATATGAAGGGCAGGCAGACCGTTCTGCAAAAGGCTAATGAAAATAATGCCTGCATTTCCTTTGATGAGCTGAAAAAACTGAAAAAGGACGAACGCCGTCAGGTATTTACGGGCCGACAGGTGGTTTATGTGTATCATGACCGCGTGGATAGTGCAGGGGAAAATTCTCCCGACAGTGTGTTTGCTGCGTGTGAAACGGCCATCACGGAAATTTTTGACATGGTGAAGCTGCTCAGTAACACGGCGAATATCCAGCACTTTATCATCACCGCCGACCACGGCTTTATCTATAAGCGGGATGCAGTGACGGAAAGTGGCAAAATTGCGGGAGTAGCCGATAAGGAAAGCCTCGTGAAACGCCGTTATATCGTGGCCAACAAGGCTGTGAAGGACAATGGTATTTGCCATCTGCCCCTGGGGAGAATCTTGGAAAATGCTGATGAGAAGATAGTTTCTTTCCCAATGAGCCATAATGTGTTCAAGGCACCAGGCGGGGGGCTCAACTATGTTCATGGCGGTTCATCGCCCCAGGAACTCATCGTGCCTGTGGTGGAAGTCTATGCACAGAAAGGCCACGTGGACACCCAGAATGCAGAAATCAAGGTGGTTACGATGCTGCACAAGATTACCAACCTTATCACCAACATGGAATTTGTGCAGTCGGCTCCTGTCAGCGATACGGTCAAGGCCGTAAATTATGCTTTGTATTTTGAAGATGAGAACGGCACGAAAATCACTAATGTAGAAAACTATGCCGCCGAATCTCGTGAACAGGACACGGCGAAACGTATCTTCAAAGTAAAATTTGTGTTCAAGAATCAATCCTATGATGCCGCAAAGAAATATTACCTGGTTATCATGAACCAGGATACCAATATCGAGCTATCTCGCCAGGAAATGAGAATAGATGTGGCGTTTGCTGGTGATTTCGGCTTTTAAGGAGGGGCAGCGCAGTGGTAGATGAGAAGCCAGATGCATTAGAAAGTCTGCACAAAAAGCTTCAGGAGTGTTATGCGGGTAAGATAGTCCGCAAGGATTTGACGAAGAAAATCAAAGAGGGGGCCAATGTTCCCGTATATGTTTTGGAATATCTGTTGGGGATGTATTGCTCCAGCCAGAATGAGGAAGAAATCGAAGCTGGCGTAGAAAACGTCAAGAAAATCCTGGCCGATAATTTTGTGCGCCCAGATGAAGCACAGAAAATCCTTTCACAGCTCCGTCAGCGCAGCAACTATACGGTAATTGATAAGATAACTGTAAATCTCAATATTAAAGAAGATACCTATGAAGCTGAGTTTTCCAACCTGGGATTGAAAAAAATCCCCATAGATGAAAGCTATCCTGCCCAGTATGACCGCCTTCTAAGTGGCGGTATATGGTGCATTGTTCAGCTGAGTTATGATTATGTCGAAGAAGACAGCCATGGTACGCCCATCAGCATCCGCAAGCTCACGCCCATACAGATGCCACATGTCGATATGGAGGAATTTAAGGCGGGACGTAAAGCGTTTACCAAAGAAGAGTGGATAGACCTGCTGCTTCGTTCCAGTGGTATGGAGCCAACAGCTTTGGAGTATCGTATCAAATGGCTGCTGCTGGCCCGCATGCTGCCGTTGGTAGAAAACAACTTCAACCTGTGCGAATTGGGGCCAAGGTCAACAGGAAAATCGCATATCTACAAAGAGATTTCCCCAAATAGTATTTTGGTTTCGGGCGGGCAGACCACCGTGGCCAACTTATTCTACAACATGTCAAGAAAGACAGTGGGGCTGGTTGGCCTGTGGGATTGCGTGGCCTTTGATGAAGTGGCGGGCATTAACTTCAAAGATAAAGATGGAATCCAAATCATGAAGGACTATATGGCATCTGGTTCTTTCGCCCGTGGCAAAGAAGAAAAAGCGGCTTCGGCCTCCATGGTCTTTGTAGGGAATATCAATCAAAGTGTTGATGTTCTGCTGAAAACATCCAGTTTGTTTGACCCCTTCCCGCCCGAGATGGGAACGGATACGGCTTTTCTTGACCGTATTCACGCCTATATTCCAGGCTGGGAAATCCCAAAATTCCGTCCTGAGCATTTTACGGATGATTATGGCTTCATTACGGACTACATGGCAGAATTTATGCGGGAACTGCGTAAGGAGCCTCATGGCGATGAGCTGGATAAGTATTTCCGCCTTGGCAAGAATCTGAATCAGCGCGATACCATCGCCGTTCGCAAGATGGTGGGCGGCTTCATCAAACTGGTCTATCCTGATGGTCAGTACGAAAAAGAAGATATCGAAGAAATCATGCAGATATCACTGGAGATGCGCCGTCGTGTGAAAGAACAGCTCAAAAAACTCGGCGGGATGGAGTTCTATGATGTCAATTTCTCGTATATTGATAATGAAGATTTTGCCGAACACTACGTTTCTGTACCAGAACAAGGTGGCGGAAAGTTAATTCCCGAAGGGCTATGCAACCCTGGTCAGATATATACCGTTGGTATTGGCAAGTCTGGTATGTTGGGCGTTTTCCGCCTCGAATCGCAGATGCTTCCTGGGAATGGCAAATTCGAACGCACTGGTATCGGCTCGGATAGAGAGGCGAAAGAGGCATCCAACACTGCCTTCAACTTCCTCAAAGCTAACGTTCGTAATATCAGTGGCGGTATCAGCACAACGACCAAGGATTACAATATCAACTATCAGGATTTACAGGGCATTGGCATGACCAAGACGTTGGCCCTGCCGACATTGATAGCCTTGTGTTCGATAGCACTGAACAAGCCAACTCAAAGCAGTCTGGCGGTAATGGGCGAAATCAGCATCGGCGGCAGCCTGATAAAAGTAGATGAATTGGCTAATGCCTTGCAGGTTTGCTTAGATAGTGGTGCGAAGAAGATATTGCTGCCCATAACCTCAGCAGTAGACTTAGGAACTGTTCCACCAGAGCTGATGGGCAGCTTCCAGATTATATTCTATAACAGCGCAGAAGATGCGGTGTTTAAGGCGCTGGGGGTAGAGTGAGAGAAAAACTGGGATTGGAGATACAAATGATTCTGACAAATAATGAGAAGAGAAATAAGATATTGATTTAATAAGTTACGGAATTGAATATTGCTTGATTTCGGGTGATAAAAATAATTATAATTCATCTCTAGGTGAGAGCTTGCACTCGAAAAATTATATTTAGACACTAATATTATGTTTAGATTAATTGGACTTAATGGGGATAATCGTAGAAGAAGAATAGAAAGGTTTATAGAAAAATGTTTGGACTCTAAGCAAAATTTGTATATATCATTATTTACAAAAAAAGAGTTTGAAAAAACTATAGAAAACATAACTAATGCGATAGCTGCTGGGGGATCTAAAGGAATATCTGTAAATCTGTACAGTTATTTTCAAGATGATAGCTTTATTTCTTATTATGAAAAGTGGTCTGCAAATAGAGTTAATAGCGATTATAAATTATTCAAGGCTCATTTATATAGTCAGTTTGAAGAAATATAAATATTTTTCTATTATACTGCTGTGTGCTATACTTTGGGGGATGGTATATTATTATGTGGAGAAGACTTATAATATTAGTCCGTTGAGTAATGGTTTATTTACAATTTTTACAGGCATTATAGGGGGGGATTTGCACTATAACATTTACCAAATTAGTAGATTCGTATTTATAGTGCGTTCAAAAGTTGGAAAAACAGAATATATTGATGGAGTGATAGAAAGATGATATAATATCCTTAAAGAAGGTGATAGCATGATAGAAAGCAGCCATACGGAATTCAAGCGCGAGTATACGGAAAGTATCCGCAAGGCGGTGGTGGCTTTTGCCAACACGGATGGCGGCTGTATTTATATCGGGGTTGAGGATGATGGTACAGTCGTAGGCGTAGCAGATGTAGATGATGTACAGAAGCGTGTTATCAGTCTATGCCGTGATGGAATACAGCCAGATGTGATGATGTTTCTATCATGTGATAGAACAGTGATAGAAGATAAGGACGTTATTCGTTTACAGGTTCAGCGAGGGACGGATTGTCCTTACTATCTGAAGGGCAAAGGTATTCGTCCCGAAGGGGTGTATGTACGGCGTGGCCCAGTCAGTTTACCGGCATCGGAGGCACAGATTCGGAAGATGATTCGCGAAGCCGGAGATTTTCATTACGAGCAGGAGCGCTCATTGGAACAGGAATTGACTTTTAAGGAGACAGAACGTTTCTTGCAGGAAGCTGGTGTGCCCTTTGGTGAGGCAGAGCGTCGTACCCTGCACATTGTCAGCAAGGATGGCTTGTATACGAATTTGGGGCTGCTCTTGTCTGACCAGTGCCAGCATACGGTTAAGGTGGCGCTCTTTTCCGGGAAAAAGCAAGTGGTTTTCCGTGACCGGCGTGAGTTTTCTGGTTCGCTGTTGTTACAGGTCAATCAGGTAATTGAATATCTAGACTTCCATAATGCTCTGCATTCAGAGATTCGGGGCATGAAGCGTTTGGACAGCCGGGATTATCCGGTGGAATCTTTACGTGAAGCGATATTCAATGCGTTTGTGCATCGTGATTATGGGTTCAGCGGCAGCATTCTGGTGAGCGTTTATGAGGATAGGATTGAAATATTGTCTTTAGGAGGACTCGCAGAGGGCGTGACTTATAACGATATGATGTTGGGCGTATCCATTCCACGCAATCCAAAACTAGCAGAAATATTTTATCGCCTGCACTATATTGAGGCCTTTGGTACAGGTGTGCGTCGTATTCTGACCGATTATGCGGAATGTGAGGAAAAACCGCAGTTTTTGGTGTCGGATAATGCTGTTAAGGTGATTTTGCCGAATCTTCATGCTGAGTGGGAACATCCTGTAATCGCTGAGGATGTTGTACAAGATGAACGGCAGGGGTATACAGCTGAAATAGCGGCTGATGAAGGTGTTTATCAGTTGATAGCCGCAGGTTTGGACAGTCGCAAGAAGTTGCAGTCAGAATTAGGTTTTTCCCTGACTAAAACGGTGAATATTTTGCGGAAACTGTTGGATGAAGGCAGAATTCAACGGGTGGGCAATGGCAAGAATACACGCTATCGGTGCAAATGATATTAGAATTGCATTAGATTCCACGCCTAAAGTGGCATTTTAGGTGGAAATATGATAGTATATTTTTAGTAATATAAGAAAACTGGCGGAGTTCCGCCATACAGGATAGGGGATAATCACTTTGCTTACACCAATGGACATACACAACAAGGATTTCAAACGCAGCTTTCGCGGCTACAATGAGGATGAGATTGATGATTTCCTTGATAAGGTAGTCAATGACTATGAAAAACTGTTCCGGGAAAATGACCGGTTGAAGGAAGAACTAGCTCGCGCAAAGAAGGATAACGAGCAGTATCAGCAGTTGGAGCAGAATCTGAAGGATACGCTGCTTGTGGCGCAGAAGACCGCTGAAGAAGTGACGAGCAACGCCCGCAAGAATGCCGAGGAAACCCGGGACAATACGGCAAAAGAGTGCGCCAACAAGCTGCAGGAAGCCGAAATGAAGGCGGAAAAAATCATTGCTGACGCCAAGAACAAGGCGCAGGCGATTGTAGAGGAATATGACCGTCTGGTGCGGGAGAAGAACACCTTCCTGCGCAAAATCAAGGTGACGCTGGAGTCTGAACTGGCAGTTATCGATGAAACGATGAAGCAGATTCCTGACCCCGAGAAAGAAGAACGGGAAAAAAATGCTATGGGCACGCAGGCAGAAGCACTGCAGAAGGCCGTGTCCGAGCATCAGGCCGTTCCCTATGAGGCTAAGGAACTCGCCGAGGACGATAAGCAGGAGGGCTAAGGCAGATTGGCATTAGGAATGTTTTTGGTCCTGTTGGCCTTAGACCAGTTGGTGAAGTTTTTGGTCATGCTGACCATGACCCCGGGAGAGAGCGTTCCCGTAATCAAAAACGTCTTTCATATCACCTATGTGCTGAATCCGGGAGCGGCTTTTGGGATGCTGCCCCATCAAAGCTGGTTCTTTATTTTGGCCGGTGCGGTAATGATTGCTGCTTTTGGCTATTATTATCCCCGGCTGAAACGTCAGTCGGCGTATTTTCATTATGGCTGTGTGGCACTGTTGGCCGGAGCGGTGGGCAATCTTATTGACCGCATTCGGAGCGGGTTGGTGGTGGATTTTTTCGATTTCCGGATTTGGCCAGTGTTTAATATTGCCGATATTGCCATTGTTCTGGGTGTAGCCAGCATGATTTATGCCATACTTTACAAGGAAAAGGAAACGGATGAATAATATGGAACCTGTTGTATTTACGGCGGAAGAAAAAGGGCAGCGGCTCGATGTGTTTGTAGTAGAACGTTTCCCGGAACTTTCCCGCTCGCACGTGCAAAAACTCATTGAGCAGGGCAATGTGCTGGTCGATGGAAGTGTGCGTAAGGCCAACTATAAGCTGCGAGGGGGCGAAGCGGTGCAGGTAACTGTACCGCAGGCAGAACCCATAAGCGTAGAGCCGGAGGATATTCCGTTGGATATTCTCTATGAGGATAAAGATATCATCGTGGTGAATAAGGCCCGTGGCATGGTGGTGCACCCGGCGTCCGGCGTGTACAGCGGCACACTGGTCAATGCGCTCCTTTATCATTGCCAGGATTTATCCGGTATCAACGGTGAAATCCGTCCCGGCATTGTTCATCGCTTGGACAAGGATACGAGCGGGGTGATGGTCTGTGCAAAAAATGATACGGCACATCTTGATTTAGCCGAGCAGATTCGCACGAAAACGGCGCACCGCACCTATTGGGCGATTGTGCATGGCAACATCAAAGAGGAAGCGGGCATTATCAAGGGGGATATTGGCCGCCATCCCACTGACCGCAAGAAGATGGCCATCGTGCGGGAAAATGGCAAACCAGCCGTTACGCATTTTAAGGTCTTGGAGCGGTTTGGGGACTACACGTTGGTCGAATGTAAGCTCGAAACCGGCCGCACCCATCAGATTCGCGTACATATGACCAGCATTGGTCATCCATTGGTCAATGACCCCAAGTATGGGCCGAAAAAATCATCGCCCTTCGCCATTAATGGTCAGGCTCTGCATTCTTTGCAGCTGACCCTGACTCATCCCGTGACGAAAGAGGAAATGACGTTTACGGCACCAATTCCGACCGATATGGAGAAAATCTTAACCGGTCTGCGCAATAAGCGCAGCAAAGCACAGCAGTGAGCAGGAGGCGAGGATATGGAACTTATTGATAAAACCGTCCTGATGGATAGTGAAGGTATCCGCCGGGCATTGACCCGTATTGCCCATGAGATTGTGGAAAAGAACAAGGGCGTGGATAATGTCGTTCTCGTGGGGATTCGTACCCGTGGCGTGCCCATTGCTGAACGTCTGGCCGAGAATATCGAAAAAATTGAGGGAAAAAAGCCGCCTGTGGGCGTGCTCGATATCACCTTATACCGGGATGATTTGTCTACGCTTGCTTATCAGCCGATTGTGCGCCCCACAGAACTGCCGGTGGATATTACGGGCAAAATCGTTGTGCTGGTAGATGATGTGCTCTATACGGGGCGTACGATTCGTGCTGCCTTGGATGCAATCATTGATAATGGCCGTCCCAAGACCATACAGCTTGCGGTACTGGTGGACAGAGGCCATCGGGAACTGCCGATTCGCGCGGATTTTGTGGGCAAAAATGTGCCGACATCTTCCAAGGAAGTAATCAGCGTACAGTTGCAGGCAACGGATGAAGCGGAAAATGTAATTCTGCGTGAAGTTGTTGAATAAAATTTAATTTAGTAATGTATTGCCAGAGCAGAAAGATTTTCTGCTTTGGCTTTTTTGTAGGGGGATAAGTCTTGCAAACCGTGAGTAATGTATTGAATTTAGTCAAGGAAGCGCTAAAACCTGCGTTGCAAAAAGCACAGGTGGTAGTGGATGCTACAGCCGGCAATGGACATGATACCTTATTTTTGGCAGAGCATGCTGCCGATGAGGCAAAAATCTATGCCTTTGATATTCAGGATACGGCGTTAAGCAATACGCGGGCGCTAACCGCTGAGTATGCGGAGCGGATTAATTATGTTTTGGCCAGTCA
>CADAAS010000068.1:15089-16121 GCA_902785885.1 Pseudoselenomonas ruminantium | reverse complement strand
TGTGAAGGATGGGAGCGACTTTATACCGAATCGGGCAAGCGGTTTTCCTTTGAAGGTTATGACAATATAGAGCGTTCAAATCTTTTGGGCGCGTTGAAGGATTATGCAATCCCACGAACACCCGACAATTACAAAAAGGCTATTGGTTTAGGAATTGAAGCGCGGGAAAAAGCTGGCGTGACAATCGACATTAATAATTATTCTTTCGATTTGAATGATAATAGGGCACCATCAGGGGAAAAGCCTGATGCGCGTTTCTTTATCGGCGTTCCCTATCGTTTGGGCAAAGTAGGCTTAGATGGTTGTGATTGTATGGGGCTGGCTGTTATGTTCTACAACGCTAACGGCTGGTTGCTAAACAAGCAGGGTGAAGGTTGGGAAGGAACTAAAAAGACTTTCCGATATGTACGGCGGTATTTTAAGCGCATCGAAAAAAGCGACCTGGAATATGGGGATTTAATTTTACATGGTAATCATGTTGACATATTTCTAGGCTGGTCACCGTCAAATAAACATGACTATGTTATCTTAAATCATGCAATTAATAGCGGGGATGGTTGCACAAGTTCAAAAATAATTACTATCGGCGATACCGAATATGCGGAACTGTTCGACCAAAAAGCCGAATATTTCCATAGAAAAAAGCCTGTTAACGTTCGTATATTAGATATTCATGATACACAAGTTATAAGACTTAATTTAATTTCTAACCCATACGAACGGTGCGACCCGTTCTATTATGCCTTGTTCCGTGGCTATGATATAAAGACGGCCGAAAAGATAGCTAATGAAGCGGAGCAAAACTTTTATATGATAGATAAGATTATTAATACTACCATTGAAAAAGCGGAGCGGCGTATAAAAGAACGGCTATACAAGGAACTGGAGGACAAGCAAAACGAATACAATAAAAAAGCTGTTGCCGAAGGTAGTCCAACAGTCGATTTTGTATAAAACAAAGATATTTTTCCGAATCGGAAACGGGAATACAATTATATGTTGAAATAATCCACATATAATAATTAAGAGCTG
>CADAAS010000068.1:0-15055 GCA_902785885.1 Pseudoselenomonas ruminantium | reverse complement strand
GAGCTGGCCTTTGGGGGCTGGCTCTTTTTGTCTGTAGTAGTCACTACTAAAAACAAGGGGGGTGGGGGGAGGGTATATAACTATATAGGCAAGGGCTTAGAAGGGGGAAAATCAAAATATGGCGATTTGGTGGCGTATTGCATATATTTGTTAATAAGTGATATAATATAAAATATTTGAGGAGGATGATAAAAAATGACAGCAGGAAAAGTAACCAAATGTATACTGGCCTTATTTTTGGGAGGCAGAATAGTCTACGAGGGAATGATAGAGTTTTTTAGACATGGTGTTTTTATGGGGGCAGAATTAGTCATTTTTACACTTTGCTTTACAATGATAGGCTATATGTTGCTGGCATACATTCCCAGTACGATAGCTAGTATTAAAGGTCATTCTAAAAAGAAATGGTTTATTTATGGTTTTATCTGTTTTCCTATAGCGTTTATACTTTCTTTGACACTAAAAGACTACGAAGAAGATTATAAAGAGTGCCCATATTGTGCGGAGCGAGTGAAGAAAGCCGCAAAGGTATGCAGATATTGTGGTAGGGATTTGACTAGTGAAAAAATGGCTATACAGCAGTAAGTGAATTAGTTAGTTAGGAAAAGTTATTTTATATAGTGAGGATTAAAATGGAAGATAAGGAAAAAGATACTGAATACAATGATACTGATGATGCTGGCTGTGGCTGTGGATGCCTTGTCATAATAGCAATTATAATCATAATAGCCTTTTTTTTTTTTTTTTTTGATTCGCATAACACAAAAAATAATACCACAAAAGAACAAAAACAAATAACTCAAATAACGGAGAAAAAACAAGAAAAACCACTTACTGAAGAAGATATTATAAAAGATCAAATAGAGAGTGCTACACATTTTGTTGACATTAAGGATGTCAATATTATGAAAATGGCAGATAATGAGCATTATAGTATAATTGTTTTTGCAAAAGGAAAAGATAATATAACTGCAAATCAAATGTACCAAAGCTATCAGTATGGTTGCAAGGATATTTTCAAAAGTTTATATAGGTCTGGCATGGGTAATAAAATACATGATGTGAAAATAAATATTACTGCAGACGTGGTTTCAAAATCTGGGGCTAATACAGAGGCTAATATATATACGATTACTTTGAAAAAAGATAAAGCAGCTAAAATAAAATGGAGCGATATTGACATGATAGATATAGAGCAGGTAGCAAATGATGTTATAATACACCCAGCTTTAAGAAGAGAACTTATGGATAATTAAAAAAATTATATGTTTATGCGAAGCAGGAGAAATCCTGCTTTTTGTTTGGGCATATAATTTATAGGCTGATGGGGAAACGGAGCTTGTAGGAAAAACTGGAGCAAATCGGAAGGTATTGTGTAGGTGGGCGATTTTTTGGGATTGACAAGACAATCAGTAAAATATACAATATGTAGTAGTTACGATAATAAATAACCGCAATATACAGGAGGCGCAAACGAAAAATAAAAATAAAATCCATGATAGCATGACTGCTAAACAAATCGAAGAAAGAACACACAACGCCTATTTAATCGACTATGAAGGGCGAGCGACAACGGAAAACAAACGGCTGGTGCAGTTGCAACTTCATTTTATGAAAATGCAAAGGGGGCTAGTCCGTGGAATCTAAAAAGCTGATAGCTAAAAGCCTGCGTAGTGGTTGGTTAAAACAATTCTATACGCCTTGCGACTTGTCAAGGGGGGAACAGGCTATATTTTCTTATGTGGCACAATACGAACACCTGCGGGATTATGATAACGCCATAGTAGGCAGGGACGGCGAACCAATCAAAGCAAAGGAATTGCTGGAGCGTTGTACATTGAAATATGATAGCAATGGGCGCGAAATTATTGCGGGATTGAAAAAGCGGGGCATTATAGCCAAATCAAAGAACGTTTTATTCTTAAATCCATATATAGCATACAAGGGAAAATCCGTACTAGATAGCACATTAAAATTATTTGAATACTTCCGATACGGAGAGGAAGAAGTGGAAACGGCACTGGAAGGAAACGCGCCATACGAAGAAGTGCCCGAAGTTGTAGAGCCGTTAGAAGAAATCCCGCTGGAAGAACTACCATTTTAATGTATGGTTTACGCAAATAACGTACATTCAAAAAATGCGTTTTGTCTGTAGAATATGTGATTTTTTTATATTTTTGTATGGGTTTTAGTGACAAAATGAAAATAGCCGAATTGCGGGAAGCTAGACAGGACAAGGGCTGACGGCGTTAAAAAAAGTTGTCTTATATATATCTTAGGGGGAACTACAAGGGGGTAAGTTCTCCCCTTTTCTTTCTAGGCGTAGTAACAAAGGTAGTAGGTTGTTTCGCTAACGCTACACAATGAATTGTAAACAATTCACCTTCTTTTCGCTTGCGCGTTTCTTGCCTACGGCGTTTTACAAATCGAAGAAAATAAAAGGCGTTCACGGCGTAGCCCGAAGGGGTAGCCAGTGGCGTGCGTAGTGCGTAGCACGTAGCATAAAAGACACGTAACAAGCGGCGCGGCGTTTCCATAGGTAGCAAGTAGCATACAAGGCGGGCAGGGTTTGGTAGGTAGCTTATATGGAAGGAGTAACAAGGTAGGAAGGAAGAACACAGGCAACGGCGTAAAGGCAAATACTTTTCCGATGTGGTAAAAAAAGGGGAGTACATAAACAACAAGTAGCATAAGGATATAGGAAAATACACGGAGAACAACAAACAACGGTTATAATCAATAGGTTGTAACTTAATTGCATACAACTAAAATGAGCAGCTATAGGATATATACTAAATGGCAAGTATTCCTAACCACGTTACACAAAGGCGTTACTTTAGTAGCTGGTAACAAAAAATAAGCGCGGCGGGCTGGCTATCAAGGCACAACACACAAGGCACGGCGGGAAATTTGACCCAGTGTTACGGCAACATACCTAAAAAACGAATACTGGTGGTCTAGTTCACGTTTGGGAAAAACAAAACGCATATAATCATATGGGCAGGCAAAACAAAAAAAGTAGGACTAACGCACGGTCAAGAGAAAAGGGGAAGGATTAAAGATACTTTTCCGATATGCAAAAGAAAATACTACTTATATAATAGGCTGGTAGGAAAACAAGTCTACTTATGATAAACAGGCAACGGATAAATAAAAGCTATGCAAGGCTGGAACGTGGCAACAAAAAACGAAGGGGACAAAATGCTAATTGATAATAGTTCTAACTGTGCATAACTACCCTTAACCACAGTTATGAGAATAGTTCTCGATTACAACTATTATTTTGTGCATTGTAAGGGGGGGGGGGGCAATTTTTCGCAAACCTATTTTAATAGTCAAAAAGTCAATACGCCCTTTTGATTGGTTCAAACATCACGAGGGGTAAAATAAATTTTTCCATACAAAAGAATATTTGACTGAATTGGGGAAGGGGAGGTATCATAGGGGTGCAAAAAAGAATATTTATCTATTTTAGATAGGGGCAAAATGACTTAGTAGCAATCCCATCATAGTTGGATTAGAGTATTTGACTACGAATCAAAGGGTCGGGGGTTCGAGTCCCTCCTGGGTCACCATATTGAAATGATAAAGCCTTGTTCTTCTTAGAAGAATGGGGCTTTTTTGCGTAGTCAACCATGTGTGGCTTCTAATCCAACTTCACATCGAGAACATTTGATTCTTTGCTATGTAGTTTTCAGTAGATTGGAGGCTGGGCGAAATGGCGAGAATTGACAGTTTTATTCACCGAAAATGTTATCTTTATGCACCGAAGTATAGCGAAAATAGGCTGGTACACTTGATTTGCAAAATGTACACTAAGGAGCAGAAAATTTTTTTGAGATTTTTTTGGTGAGGTGTGAATATCATGGATTTTAAGACAGGCAAGCAGATTTTCTTGAAGGCTAAGCAGTCACAGATGGTTACGGCAACTACTTACAAATATACAACACATGGTTAAGGGACTTCTTCCTTTATGCTATGGATATGGGGGCGTATAGCGTAGAGCAGGTGCGTCCTAACATTCTTGAAGGGGATCTCATTCATCTAAAGACGAATCGCAAAGTGCGAAATATTACAATCAATGACAGTTACCGGGCGATACGGGAGTTCTTTAAGTTCATGGTCAAGAATCGTTATATCGACTACTGCGTGACGGATGATGTGCAAGCACCACGAATCGAGAAGAAAATGACTAGGACATTCACGGCCAAGGAAATCAAGCAGATACTCAATTCATTCGATAAGACCTCGTTCATTGGGGTGCGGGACTACACCATCATGGAAACTTTGTTTGGAACAGGTATTAGGAAGATGGAGTTATGTGGTCTGAAACTTTCCGATTTGAATTTTGACAGTGGATTCCTGCACGTTCATGGCAAAGGAAACAAGGAAAGATTAGTTCCCATAGGAAATAGCCTTTCTAGGACGCTGAGAGCCTATCTGACACGCTTACAAGAGGAGACTATGTAATGTACCATCAACCCTGTTTGTGACCCGTAGCGGTGCTCCTATAACGTATAGCACGATTCAGAGTATGTTCAAACGACTGAAACTTAACACAGGCTTGAAAGGGGAGCGTATATCCAGCCATACTTGGCGACATACCTTCGCTAAGAATTACCTGCTCAATGGTGGCGATGTGTTCAGCTTACAGAAAATCATGGGGCATAGTGACATATCGACAACGAGAAAGTACCTGAATTTGAACGAGAATGAAATCAAGCAACAGCATGATAAGTTTAATCCATTGGATAATCTTGATTGGTTAATCTAAGTGATGTTGACTATTTGACATTTATTTTTTGTTGATATATACTAAAGGCGAATTTGAGAGAACGGCGAACTAAATAAAAAATAACCGCGTTGTCTCGGATTAGAGTCGGCGCGGTTTTATTTATAGGTTGAAGAAAATGGCAAGAAGGTAGTAAGAGAAGGGCGTGACCAAAGGAGGTAATAATATTTTTTGGTAATCAAAAAGACTATTTTTCGCAGTATAAGAGTACAGCTTGGGATAGCAAAATAAGTAAAATTAGTTCTAATGCGTGTAAGGTGTTGTTTTACCTGATGCGTTCATCAAATCTCAGAGAGAGAACCAATGCATTGATATTTAGAAATAACGGACATCCACTGAAACAATCCAATGTGGTAAAAGCGGCTAACCTATCACCTGCAACAGTAAGCAGGTGCTTCAAAGAATTGACGAGTATGGGAATATTAGCCAGTCGCAGAGAGATTTGTACTTATGATAATGTGGAACGGACAATATATTATCTCTCGCCAGAAGTCGTACATGTTGGATATAAACCCTCACGGAAGGATATGGAGATGATGCCAGCCTTTCATACAGAGTTGGAATTTGACGAGTCGGAATTGTTAGCATAAGTTTTTCACAGTGGAAACAAAAAAGTATAAAATGTTTCCCCATAGAAAATGCAAATAATGATGGAATCCCTTGATATTACTAGCTTTAAGCCACTTTTTCCTCAATCTTGTGTATATAATAGTTGAGCGTACAAGCGAAAACTAGGTAGGTAAGAAAGCTAAGTAAGAATACTTAGTTGAAACTTATCATAATATACCCTGCGATGTGGTTACTATATCAGATAGTCTAATAAAACAACAATCCGAATACCACTGCTATGATTATTACGATAATCCAAAATGTGATGCCATCTGCGATGCCGTCCACGATTGGTTTCATTGACATTCACTCCTTCGTTAGTGTATAATAGCTATACAACAACTTTTTCATCTAGTTCGGATAGAATTAGATAAAATATCCTCGAATGGGGATATTTTTTTATATCCCGTATTTACATGAGGCGTTTATTCATGTATACCTATTTTATCATTGGCGTGAGTAAAAGGGGTCATTTAGATTCGGGGATATTTTATCCAATCCTACGAGCAAAAATGCTCAATTTTGGTAAATAGCAGGAGGGCATAAGCCCTCCCCTTTTTTTATTTATTGGGTAAGTCGGTATCTAGTTCTTCGATGCGTTCTCTGGGAAGTTCGGTAAACGCTCAATTCTTCGAGGGGGAAAGCATTTTGATGTCCATATCAATAAGATGAAGAAGAACTGGCACTTAAGGGAGACAATATGCCAATTTCTTATGCCATAGATAAATCAGCAGGAGGAGGGCAGTTTTGATATTTGTTCTTTATAGCGATAATCTTGCTTTGATATTGAATTGCATTTGTCATATCGGTGGCAGGGATAACGAAAGCGCTATGTTCTATATCGTGGGTGTAGACAATTACCAGAGGGTGTGATGTTTGGATTGATTCTCTACGAGCGGTATTTGCCCCCACAATAGCACCAGCACCACCTGCAATAGCACCACCTATTACGGCGCGTTTAATGCCACCCCTTGTTACCGTTTGAGAAGTTGTTTGACCTTCTGAAACTACTACATCTGTAATGTCCGATAAGGGGAGCCGGTAGACTTTTTGAATATCGTAGTCCCAATAGCCGAAAAAAGGGGTATTGTAGTCGAGAAAATATAGTGTTGAAAATCCTCCCTCGCATGGGAGAGAATAGCAAACACTATCCTGTTCAACCCCTCCAATCATTTCTACAAATTGATTACGAACTTGCTGCCTATCTTGCTCTAGGGCATTTGCTATACGCATTTTTTGCTTATCATTGAGTTCAAATTTTACAGGATTAATGGTAAACATAATGGCTGTAACTACGATAAAGATTATAATATATTCCATAATATCGTTCTCCTTGAAGTGATTTATATACTAGATTACTTAATCTTACATATCTGCATGAATTTTACGATTTGTATTTTTCATCACCGGTCATAATATAAAGAATGAAGTTTAATATATCTGTGTCATTCCAACCGCTGGCGCGTAATCCTTCGGCAAGCCGTACAAGTTCTTGCTCTGACATATGGTCGTCTTCCATATAAATACCTCCTTGAAAATATTTAAATATTATTAAATAGAGAAATGCTTTTTCCATTTATCTTCAATCATTTGCCTGTTGGCAGCAAGCCAATGCATGATGATGTTCAAGTCGCGCATGGGGATTTTGCTTTTGTTATGAGCCAGCCTGACCATCCTGTCCAGCCATATCTTGGTGGCATCGGCGTGTGGCGTACCTTCGCAAACATGAACATGGATAGGTTCGTCGTTTTCATTTGACCAAAAGAATATGGTATATTTCCCGCATTGGCAGATTTTAGGCAACGCCCATACCTCCTTCGCGGGCCAGTTCCCATATAATAAACGCATTTCTGCTGGCGTAGTCCAAAAGGTCATGTTGTTCTTCTTCTGTAAATCCTTCCGATTCGACAATGTTAAGGGAAGGGAGCGTGGATTCGAGAAAATGAAAACCACCAATGACGGGCTTTTCAAAGTAGATTCGTATATATTCCATGCCATCATCTGTTTTGCCAATATCGCTAAAGGTCATAGTAATGCCGTCTATTTCGGTATAAAAGTTTTTCACGGTCATCATTCCTTTCAGTATAAGTGCTAAGCTTGTGGTTGGGAATAGTTACTATTATTGTATATCCCATTGAATAGCATTGCAACAGTTACTTAGTTTGATTGTCCGATAGGGAACATTTATGACGCTTGACTAAATTATAAAAGGTATTTCTCTTTAGTCCCATTTTTTCCATTGCCGATTTAGCAGTGATTTCTTTATTGTCCCACATAGTATATATTTCTAGCCAGTTCGGTGGGAATTCGGCTTTGGGTCGGCCATAGGGATTGCCTGTCTTGGTCTTGCCGGTACGCTGATATTCTGCGATTCCTTCGGCTTGGCGTTGGTGGATGCGCTTACGCTCCTGTTCTGCCATCATGCCCAGTACCTCGATTAGTATGTTGTTGACCATATCGAAGATAGCCTGCTGCATTTCGCCGTACCCTTTGTAGTCGATTAAGGTTGTGGGGAGTTCTAGGCAACGTACTAGCACGCCTTTTGCTTTTAGGTCTTGCAGTTCTTCCTTGATGCCCAGCTTGTTGCGCCCTAGTCGGTCAAGGCTGGTTATGTACAATTCATCATCTTTTCGCAGGTAGCGTTTTAAGGTCTGATAGTGTTCGCGGTTGAAATCCTTGCCACTAACCTTATCAATTTCGATATTATCTGTTGGCACATACTTGGAGAGGGCAGTGACCTGACGACCTTCGTTTTGTTCTTTGGTGGAAACTCTAGCATATCCATACTTCATATTGGGGTAACCTCCTAGCTGAATACTTGTTCTCGATTTGAACTAAGCATACAATGTATGTTTGCAAAAGTCAATATAAGATTTATAAATATGTTTAGAAAAGTACACTTTTATAAATAATAAATCATTATCGAGATAATGCGGATTCAGCTATGATGAAAATGGAGTTTACAAACACTTTGGTGCGACAGGACTTTTATAAACACTTTATAGGGGGGAGAGCAATTTTTTCCAGACCTATGATGCTTTTATATATTGACCTAAGCTTCGCTTGATTGGAATAAAGATTATGCAGGGGAGCATTGTTTGTTTATTACAAAAGATGGGGTGTTGTAACTCTGATTTGGGATAATATCATAGTTGATAGTGTCAATGATTGTGTTACTGCTTTATCAGCTCCGATTTGATGTAACAAGGCAACGTAGTCCAGTAAGCCATATATGTCCTAGATGTGTGGTGTTTTTGTAGCTGTTACATATATGCTTTGCTGAGTGTTACTAAGTGTTCTTGATGCATCGTCACTCTAAATGGTATATTTATATAGAAGTAAAGAGTTGATGATTCTTTGTGAAGTTAATATAGGATATTGGGCTTTGCCCAGTATTATCAAGGCTTGAAAGTGATTTTTAGTTGATATTTTGACTACGAATCAAAGGGTCGGGGGGGGCGAGTCACTCCTGGGTCACCATATTGAAATGATAAACCTCTATTCTTCTTGGAAGAATAGAGGTTTTTTGTCAATTTATGCAGAAAAATAACTAGGGAAATATAGGGCCGTTTGAGTGAACAAAGGGGCGATTTTGTCATGAAACGTAGAGAGTTCCTGAAATCTGCAGTGGCGTTCTTAGGATGGTTTGCTATAGGCGGTATGTCTATGGGCTTTGCCAAGGAGAGGGATTATTATCATATCCTGCTTATCAGCGATTTGCATCTGCCTGTGCGGAAAAAAGAATTTCCTGACAAGGAAACGCAGAATGAGATTTGGGCGAAAAAACAGAACCTGCTTAAAACCGTAAATGCCTGGACGGATGTGAATGAGGTGGCTTTGTTGGGAGACTTGGCTGCCCGTTATGGCAATGAGAAAGAGTTCCGCGTGGTAGATGATTATCTGGGTCAGCTGCAATTCCCTTATTATGCGGTGGCAGGTAATCATGATTACGCATACAAGGATGAGCCGGTTAAGTCGAAGAAGGGCAAAAAGCACAAGAAGGCAGAGGGGACTTTTGCCGAGAAGAAAGCCAAACTGGCAGCTTTTCAAAAGCGGTATCATTTGCCCGGGGCTTATTATGCCCGTGATGTGGGGCGGTGCCGCCTGCTTTATCTGTCACCGGATGGCTGCCGCAGTTCGGTGGACATTGCGGATGAGCAGCTTGCCTGGCTGAAGAAGGAGATTGCGACCCATCGCCATGGGCCGATATTGTTCTTTTTTCATGGCCCGATTAGGGGAACTTTGCGTACCTATAATAAGAAGATTAACACCGTGGCGGCGACAGCACAGCCGTCGCAGAAATTGTTGGAAATTTTGGCAGATGTTCCGCCGGGCAGTTTGTGGATATCCGGCCATACGCATACGCCGCCGACTAATGACAGCTATGCAGATATTCAGGTGAATCGCATCAATGAAAATCTGGTCAATATCCATAATCCGACAATAGATGCGCGGCATTTGTACACCAATTCACTTTATATTTACCAGGACCGTATTGTCATTCGTACTTACGATTATGATAATGGCGTTTGGCTGGACGGATTGGAACGGACATTTCCTTATTGACGAGGCGTGCTGGAAACGGCCAACAGCGCTTGTTTTCAGGCTGCGGAAAACAAGCGTTTTATAGCGAAAAAAACTTGCATAAGGCCTTGTAAATGTGTTACTATTTACTGGAGACTGTAATTAAAGGGAGGCTTATCTAATGCTTACCGTTTTGATGATAATTGATGCTATTGTGGCCATTGGCCTTATTGCATCGGTACTGGGACAGGAAGCAAAATCCGCTGGCATGGGCGGCATGGGCGGCGGTGCTGATACCGTCTTCTCCGGCAAGGCACGGGGAATGGATGCCCTGCTGGCGCGGGTGACGGTGGTACTTGCCATCTTGTTTGCCATTATCACCATGGTGATTGCCAAAATGACAAGCTAATAGCGCTTAGCGGCCAAATCCCTGTTCTCTTATGGAGCAGGGATATTTTGGGTTTTGGGGGTGAAAAGATGATTTTACCGGGAGCGGAGCCCTTCTTTATGCCCGGTGGGAAAAAGGGTGTGCTTCTGATTCATGGGTTCACGGGGCTGCCGGCAGAACTTTTGCTGATGGGACAGCATTTGAATAAGGCAGGCTTTACGGTATTGGGGGTACGGCTCGCAGGTCATGGCACGACTGTAGAGGACATGAGCCATATGACCTGGGAAGACTGGATGGATTCGGTGCGGGATGGCTATGCCCTGCTGTCAGGCTATTGCGAGGATATTTCCGTTATCGGTCATTCGATGGGCGGACTTTTTGCTCTGCTTTTGGCTACGGAAGAAATCGTATCCCATGTGGTGACGCTGGCGGCACCTATCTTTATCCCCGAGGAACGGGGCCTTGCGGCACTGCCGCCGCGGGAAGCCTGCTATGGCGGCTTTGTGCCCAAGGCTCGCCGCCGGCTGAAGGATGTTCCACCGGCTGCCAACTGTACCTATCGGAAAATGCCGTTGATTTCCATTCACGAACTGGTGGATGTTATTGAAAAGACCAAGGGAGCTATCGAAGAAGTGACGGCTCCGGTGCTCATCATGCACAGCCGTGATGACCATACGGCCGCGCCGGTGAGCGCGGATTACATCCTGTCCCATGTAAAGGGGCAGGCGCGAATCGTCTGGCTTAATGAATCCGGGCATCTGTTGCCCCTGGCCAGCGAAAGAGAGAGAGTTTTTGAAGAGGCTGCGGCCTTCCTGCAAGCTTAACGGCAGGAGAATCGAAATTTGTAAGGAGAACAAATGGACTTAAAAGAAAGAATCCTCGCTTATATGCGGGAAAGTGCCTATAAACCCTTAAATCAAGAACCGCAGCGACCTGTACGGCGTGCCGAGCCGGATGCATCTGGTGGTGGGGCGCATCTCCATGACGGCCAAGGGCTTTGGCTTCATCATTCCTGACGTGCGGGAAACGGAAGAGGAAACGGATGTATTCGTGCCCGCCAATGCTGTGGGTTCTGCCATGCATGGGGACCGCGTAGTGGCCCGTGTCACGCCGGCGCAGGAGGAAGGTCGTTCCCGCGAGGGAGAAATCATCCGCATTCTTGAACGGGCCAATGAAAAGATTGTGGGCACGTTTGAGCGCAGCAAAACCTTTGGCTTTGTTACGCCGGATAACGTGAAACTCACGCAGGATATCTTTGTGGCGAAAAAGTATTTCAAGGGCGCCAAGACTGGCAGCAAGGTGGTCGTAAAAATCACCAAGTGGCCGAATGGCCGCCGCAGCGCGGAAGGCGAGGTCATTGAGGTGCTGGGCAAGGTGGGCGACCCCGGCGTGGATGTGCTCTCCGTTATGCGCCAGTATGAGCTGTCGGAAACCTTCCCGGAGGATGTGCAGGCTGAAGCCACCGCTACGGAAACGGAGCCGAATCCGGCGGAATACGCAGGGCGCCGGGACAGGCGTGACTTGCAGGTTGTGACCGTTGACGGCGAAGATTCCAAGGATTTGGACGATGGCGTCTATGCCCGCAAGAATCCCGATGGTTCATTCTTTTTGGGCGTGTATATCGCCGATGTGAGCCATTATGTACAGGAACATGCGCCGCTTGACCGGGAAGCCTATGCTCGCGGTACGAGCGTGTACCTTGTCGACCGTGTTATTCCCATGCTGCCCAAGGAGCTTTCCAACGGCATCTGCAGCTTGAATGCCGGCGTTGACCGCCTGTCCATGGCCTGCGAAATGCAGATTTCCGCAGATGGTGAGGTAACAAGCTACGAGATTATCCCGACGGTAATTCACGTTTACCGCCGACTGACCTATAATATTGTCAACAAGGTTTTGGTGGACAAGGCAGAACCGTTTGTTTCCGATAATGAGGACATCCTGCCTATGCTGGAAACGCTGGCCGAGCTGCGCCATGCCTTGAAGGCCAAGCGTCATCGCCGCGGTTCCATTGATTTTGACCTGCCGGAGGTCAAGGTGAAATTGGACGAAAAAGGCCATCCGGTGGCGCTGATTAAGCGTGAAGGCAGCCTTGCCGAATCCATTATCGAGGAATGTATGCTGGCAGCCAACGAAACGGTGGCGCGCCATATGGACACGAAGAATCTGCCCTTTATGTACCGCGTTCACGAACAGCCGAGCGAAGAAAAAATCGAGCGGCTCAACAATCTGCTGGCAGCCTTTGGCCTGTTCGTCAAGCAGGACGAGCAGGGGCATATCCAGCCCATGGACGTGCAGAAGGTACTGGAAAAAGTCGAAGGCCGTCCGGAAGAACGGATAATCAGTACGGTATCCCTGCGTTCCATGCAGCAGGCGCGTTACAGCGAGCTGAGCCTGGGACACTTCGGCCTGGCTGCCCGCTACTATACGCACTTTACTTCGCCGATTCGCCGCTATCCCGATTTGATTGTGCATCGTTTGCTGCGAGAGACCTTTGCTACGGGCAGCCTGCCTGTAGAGCGTCAGGCCAAGCTTAAGATGGTCCTGCCGGAGATTGCCGACCATACTTCCCAACGAGAGCGTGTGGCCATCGAAGCGGAACGGGAAACTACGGACATGAAGAAAATCGAGTACATGGCACAGTTCGTGGGCGAGGAATTCACCGGCGTTATCAGCGGCGTGACCGCATTCGGCATCTTTGTGGAGCTCGATAACGGCGTGGAAGGTCTGGTTCATGTTTCCACCATGACCAATGACTATTATGAATATGTGGAAGAACAATATGCAATGATTGGCGAGCGCACCCGCACGCGGTACCGTCTGGGTGACGAGGTTGAGGTAATCCTGGCGCGCGCCAATGTGGAGGAACGGAATTTGGATTTTGTGTTAAAAGACAACGGCCAGTATGTGCCGGAGCGCCCTGCACAGAAGGGCCAGAACAGCAATAAGGGCAAAGGGGAGAGAAAGCCCAAGGCTCCGCGTCCCAAGAAAAAGCCGCTGCTGGAAGAGGAATTGATTGCGGAACCCATGCTGACGGAAGAAGAAACCAAGCAGAAGGAACAGAAAGAGCATAAACCGCGAAAACATAATGGGCATAAAAAGCGCGGTGCTTCCGGGGAAAAATTGGCCCATACGGACAAGCGCGAGGGCGAAGCCCGCAAGCCTAAGGCTGACCGCAGCCGCCGTCAGGGCAAGGCAGGGCGCGCCGATAAGGAAAGCCGCCTGGGTGCAGGCTCTTTCCGGGGCGAGAACCGCCGCAACCGCGAAGAACGCCGCAGCGACAAAGAGGTGGGTTACCATCGCGTTTATGTGACGGGGCTCAACAGTGCCGTCTGGCCGGACCCTCCCGGATACCATGAAAAGAAGGAGCGGGAGATGGCAGCAGCCGCCGCTAAAGCCGAAAAGGAAAAAGCCAAGAAATCCCGAGGCTCGCGCCGTCCCCGTCCGCACCGCAAGACCGAAGGCGGTACGGCCAACAGCAAATAATGAGGTGATGAAATGGGCAAGAAAAATATCGGCATGAAGGTGGTCTGTGAAAACCGCAAGGCGCGCCACGATTACTTCATACACGAAACCTTTGAGACGGGGCTTGCCCTCGTGGGGACAGAGGTAAAATCCCTGCGTGCAGGCAAGGCCAACCTCAAGGACAGCTATGCCATGATTAAGGATGGGGAAATTTTCGTGGAAAATATGCACGTTTCCCCTTATGACCAGGGCAATATCTTCAATCATGACCCGCTGCGGGCCAGAAAACTTTTGATGCACAAGAGCGAGATTGTCAAGCTCTTTGCCAAGACCCGCGAAAAAGGGTTCACACTGGTACCGCTTAAAATCTACTTCAAAAATGGCAAGGCCAAGCTGGAACTGGCACTGGCCTCCGGTAAGCACAACTACGACAAGCGGCAGGATTTACATGAAAAAGCCGCCAAGCGGGAAGTGGAACGGGCGCTCAAGGACAGACAGCGCTACTGATTTGTAATATTGTAAAGTACCTGCCTTTAATGTTATAATAGGCAGGTACTTTTAATTTTGAAGGGGAATAATTTTATGAATGAGAATGGTAACTTAAAGCGGGGGCTCAAGAACCGCCACCTGCAGATGATTGCCCTGGGCGGTGCCATTGGCACAGGCCTGTTCTACGGTTCAGCCTCGACCATTGCGCTGGCGGGGCCGGCGGTCATGCTGGCCTATCTGATTGGCGGCATTATGATTTTTTTCATCATGCGCATGTTGGGGGAAATGGCAGTAGATGAACCGGTGTCCGGCTCGTTCAGCCATTATGCGACGAAATATTGGGGCAAGTTTCCCGGCTTTATGTCCGGTTGGAATTATTGGTTTAACTATGTGCTGGTATCCATGGCCGAGCTTACGGCGGTGGGGATTTACATGCAGTTCTGGTTCCCGGACTTGCCGCAGTGGATTGCGGCGCTTATCTGCCTGGTGGCCATTACGGCGCTGAATTTAATCAATGTGCGGTTGTATGGGGAAACCGAATTTTGGATGGCGCTGATTAAGATTACCGCCATTGTGCTGATGATTGTGCTCGGCGTATATATTCTGCTGGGCAGCCCGCAGCCTTTCCCCGACAACCTAAGCAATCTTTGGTCCTATGGCGGCTTTTTGCCCAATGGCGTATGGGGGCTGGCCTTGGCCATTGCGGTGGTCATGTTTTCCTTTGGTGGCATTGAGCTTATCGGCATCACTGCCGGCGAAGCGGAAAATCCCGACAAGACCATCCCGACGGC
>CADAAS010000067.1 GCA_902785885.1 Pseudoselenomonas ruminantium | reverse complement strand
AAATCCGTGCAATTGCACGGATTTTTTGTTGTGCTTGTTTATTCAGCGATTATGGTGGAATCCGATTCCTCGTCCAACTCACCCTTACGGGCGAGGTAGCTTTCGGTTTCCGCGACAACTACGCCGGAGAGCGCAATCAGGGCAATGAGGTTCGGAATAGCCATGAGGCCGTTGACGATATCGGCGAGAATCCAAATGGCTTCGAGTTTCAGGAAACCGCCGCTGGCAATCAGGGCGATGAAGATAATGCGATAGGGCATTACGCCTTTGGTACCAAAGAGGTAGATGCAGGCGCGTTCGCCGTAGTAGTTCCAGCCTAAGATGGTGGTGAAGGCAAAGAGCACCAAAGCGATGGTCAACAGGCTGCTGCCCAACACGCCATAAGCAGAGGCAAATGCGGCACTCGTCATGGCCGCGCCTGCGGCATCACCCTGCCATACACCTGTGAGCACGAGAGCGAGCCCCGTCATGGTGCAGATAATCAGCGTGTCGATAAAGGTACCCGTCATGGAGATAAGGCCCTGCTCGGCAGGTTCCTTGGTTTTGGCTGCGGCTGCTGCAATCGGGGCAGAGCCAAGGCCGGATTCGTTGGAGAACACGCCGCGGGCAATACCATTCTGCATGGCCATCATAATGGTGGAGCCGGCAAAGCCACCGGCGGCCGCCGTACCTGTGAAAGCGGATTCAAAGATAAGCGCTACTGCAGCCGGTACACCGTCCAGATTCATGACGATAAGCCCCAGGCTGATGGCGATGTACATAACGGCCATAAAGGGGATGACTTTGGAAGCAACCTTGGCAATGCTCTGCAGGCCGCCGATGGTGATTGCGGCAATGAGAATCGTGAGCACTGCGCCCGTGAGCACCTTGGACAGGCCGAAGGAGATTTCCGCACTATCCACAATGGCGTTGACCTGTGGGAAGGTGCCAATACCGAAGTAAGCAACGAGAATCGTAGCAGCGGCAAAGAAGGTTGCCAAAGGCTTGTACTTTTCCCCCATGCCCTGGCGGATATAGTACATCGGGCCACCAGCGATATTGCCCTTGGCGTCGGTGCTGCGATACTTTACCGCCAGCAGGCCTTCGGCATATTTGGTGGCCATGCCGAAGAACGCTGCCATCCACATCCAGAAGATGGCGCCGGGACCGCCGATTTTTACCGCCGTGGCGACGCCGACAATATTGCCTGTACCGACGGTGGCCGCCAGTGCCACGCAGAGGGCCTTGAAGCTCGAGACATCCCCTTCGCCGTGATTCTTGGCCTTGAAAATCAAGGAAAGCGCCTTGGGCAGGCGTACTACCTGCAAGAGTTTCAGGCGCAGGGTCAGGTAAATGCCCGTGCCGACCAACAAGGTGATGAGCGGCGGCCCCCACATAAAGGAGTCGATGGCATTAAGCATAGGGATGAATGATTCCATAGATTGTGTCCTCCTCGCATGATATACATAAGGTTGTGTCCACTCTGAATAAACACAGATACTTCCTAGATAACATAGTCCCTATAATATCATACAAAAAAACATTTGTCTACAGAATTCCGGCCATTTTCAATAAATATTGGGCATTTGTCGTCTGGCAGCGGCCATTCTTTATTTTATAGTCGAATTTTATCTTGTTGTCCTCGTAGTATTCGGCAAAGTGATAGTTGGTTACGGGGATTTCATTGGGTGACTGCAAATCGCACAGCTCAAAGTCATGGGTGGAAACCAGCGTGATGGCATAAGGGCGGGTCAGGCGCTTTATGGCCTCTTGGGCGCCGATGATTCTATCGGCGGAGTTGGTGCCCTTGAAAATCTCGTCAATTGCAATAAACATCGGCTGTTGCTTTTTGCTGAAATCCACCATCTGCTTGATGCGCAAAAGTTCGGCATAAAAGGTGGAAATGCCCTGGCTTTGGTCATCATGTACCTGAATGGAGGTAAAGATATGCATGGGCGAGCAGGCAAATGCCTTGGCGCAAACAGGGGCGCCGGCATAGGCCAGTACCAGGGAGCTGGCCAACGTGCGCATATAAGTGGTCTTGCCGGACATGTTGGAGCCGGTGATAATGCGGGTCTCGCTGGTCATGGTGGTGTCGTTGGGGACAGTTTTTTTTTCGTCAAGCAGCAGGGAGCCCAGGCATTCTGCCTTTAGGGCGGGGGCGCCGGCAAGGAGTTTGGGAAATGTATAGTTCTCTCGTGTTTGTCCCACCATAGCCAGCGATATATATAGTTCCATTTCGGCCCAGCAGTCCAGCCAGTTCTGCAGGTTTTGGGCGGCGTTATCCTGCCAGCGGCCAAAGCGGGCGGCGCAATGACAGTCCCAAAGAAGCAGGGCATTGCCGAAAGCGAAAAAAAAGAGATTCCGGCAGAGATTTACGTGGTCGGCCAGCTGGGCTAATTTCTGTAATGCCGGGGCAGCGTCCCTGGATAATGAGTCGGCAATTTTTTGCAGGGATTTGTTTGTAAAGTTTGTATCTCCCATATGGATAAACAAGTCCTGATAGGCGTGAAGTTCCTGATTGATGGACATTAAAGGCGCCAGGATAGCTTGATTTTGCCGATGAAACATCATAGCGAGGGCAAATTGCAACAGCGCAAGCAAGCCGGGGATTTGCCAGTTAAGCAAACCCGCCAGGGCCAAGCCACAGCTGCTCAAGGTAAGCAATGGGAGGAGCCAGGCCGTCCGTTGCAGGACATAGCTGATGGAATGTGGCCGTTCGCTCGTGATTTCAGCAATCAGCGTGGTGGTATCGTGGCCTGCGGGCAGGCGGCGGCTGAGGGCTAAAAGTTCCACGCAGAGCCGCTGCCGCTCAATTAGTTCGGCCACTGCTTTTTGCCGTTGGGTGATTGCTGCGGACTGTGGCGGTGTTACGGTCAGGGCTTTAGCCAGTTTATGCCTGCCCAAGGCCGTGCGGCAGCAGCAGAGATATTGGTAGAGAGAGGCTTGTCCGAAGATGTGCAGGTCGATATCCTGCGGACGATTTTTGGATAGAAAGCCCGCACCCTTGTCGCCTAATTCCTGCCATTTTCCGTTGAATCGGGACAGATATTCAGTAATGACGGCGAGTGCATTTTGCGTGAGTTGGAGCTGCTTTTTCAATTTATTGTGCTGCCGCACAAGCCCGATAAAAAGGAACAGCAGCAAAACAGCCAAAATGCCGGCACCGGCCAGCCTGTCATAGGCACCTGCACAGGCAAAAACAACGGCAAAAAAGCAAATGGTGCGATATAGTGTATAGCGGGCGGACTGCTTTTCGGCAGTTTCCCGATGGTGCTGCTTTTCTGCCTGCAGATTGGTATAAAAATCCTGTTTCATATCATCACTCCTTGTAACTTGTTTATTACCCTTCATTATACATGATATTGAGCGTTATCACTAATTTTGCTATAATTAGTAAGGGAAGAAGTGGAGGACGAGGAATGGACGATAAACAGGCGGCCATGGCCCGCTTGCAGGCACGCATTGATGCCATTAACAAAAGAATGGTCATTGATTCCAATGATTTGGACTATGAAACCCATTTGCGGCAAAAGCGGCAGCTGCAGCAGATTCTTGACCGCATGAAGGAAAAAATAAGCAATAAGTGAAATGTTCATGTTATTTTCAGTATATCCTGTTAAAATAATAAACATCAAAAAGTCAAAGATGAAAGGATGAACACTATGTCACAGCGTATGACCATGGACGAAGTATTGAAAGAGTATGGCGTGCCGCAGATTAAGCTGGATATTCATGCCACCCGCAGCGAGCTGTTAAAGCTCCGGGAAAAACTGATGGCGATTCGCGACCTGTCAAATGGCGCGGAGCAGGGCTATCTTGACCTCGATTGCAAGCTTTACATTGATGTGGACGATATTGATCGCTATTTGTCCGGTGAGCTGGACACGGTGGGGGAAATCTACGCATTCCCGGAAGATATCAAATCCTATAAGGAATAATGGACAAGTCAAAGGAGAAATTGACATGAAGATGAAGAAAATCCTCGCCTCGCTGATGGTAGGGGCAATGGTTATGACAACAGTTCCGATGGTAAATGCTGATTTGGCAGCTACTGCTTATGCCGCCAAGGGCGGTGCCAAACTGGGCGGTGGTGCCAAGAGTGCACCCAAGGCTGCAGCACCGAAAGCAGCTGCACCCAAGAGCAATAACGATACGCATAAATCCGTATCGGGCAGCGGCGATACCTATAAGCCGTCCAAGGATGCCAAGAGCCTGGACAAGAATGCACCGACGGCGGGGAGCAAGACGAATGCTGCGGCAAATAATGCCACAAATGCCCAAAGCGGCAGCCGTTGGGGCAATGCCCTGCGCACGGTAGGCCTGCTGGCTGGTGGCATGCTGCTGGGCTCGATGTTGGGCAACCTCTTTGGCAGCTCGATGCTGGGCGATATCTTTGGTGTCATTGCCAATGTGGTGATGTTCCTGGCTGTATTTATGCTGATTCGCTGGGTGTGGAATAAGTTTCGCAACCGCGGCAAGGAAAATGCATATGCGTCGCAGATGAATAATTACAATCGCAGCAATGAGCCGATTGATATCACGCCGCGCAACAACCAGCCGATTCAGGACATCCGTGGCCCGCAGGACGGCTATGAGGCACGAAACACGGCAGATAAATATCGGAATAAATAATTAGGCGCTGAGCAACGATTTACCAGTATATTAGGGAGTTTTTGTTTTGGTTAAAGAATCAACCTTAAAATGTGTCGAAGATTTAATTGCCCGCTATCCGCAGCTGGCGGAGTGCCGCGCTGATTTGCAGGCGGCTGTGGAGGCAATCTGCGAGAGCTATCGCGAGGGGCATAAGCTCATTGCCTGCGGCAATGGCGGCAGTGCTTCGGACAGCGAACATATTGTGGGCGAATTGATGAAGGGGTTTCTCTTAAAGCGGGAAATCAAGGGTGAGCTGGCCGAGAAAATCCGTGCAAACTGCGGCGAAGATGCGCAGTATCTCATTGACAATCTGCAGGGCGCATTGCCGGCACTTTCAATGGTCAACCAGGTGGCACTCAATACCGCCTTTGCCAATGACCAGGCACCTGATTTGTCCTTTGCCCAGCAGCTTTTGGGCATGGGGGATGAGGGCGATGTACTGCTCGCTATCTCCACTTCCGGCAACAGCACCAACGTGATTTATGCCTTGGAAATGGCGAAGGTCAAGGGCGTAAAGTCTATTGCGTTGCTCGGACACAGTGGCGGTAAAATCAAGGCTCGCGGTCTTGCTGACATCAATATCTGCGTGCCGGAAGACGAAACCTTCAAGATTCAGGAATTGCATCTGCCGGTGTACCATATGCTGTGTATTGCGGTGGAAAATGAGTTCTTTGGCGATTGCTGAGTTCTTTGGCGATTGCTGATGAATTGATTTTTTTTACAAAATGTGATAAAATAAAACACAAGAAAGGCTACCGGTGACGGTCAGCCCTACAGATGTGAACAACGATTAAGAATCGCCGCCCCCGATTTTGCAGGTCAAGAGGCGGCTTTTCTTATGCCTTTATGGTGATTACAAGCGCAAGAACTAAAATCAGTATCAGATAAAAGTCATATCTACTCATTGTTCAGCGCCCCTTCCCAGGGCCATCGATTAACCGCCACCGTTCGGTAGCCATGCAGATATTATAACATATAGCAGGAAATCAGCAAGTATATGACGAATTTATTTATTATATGACAACAACAGGGGAGGCATTATCTATGATTATTCCGGAAAAGAATCTCATGAAACTGGCTAACGGCAGTGATGTGCGTGGCGTGGCCATTGAAGGTGTGGCTGACGAGCCGGTGACGCTGAGCTGTGAGGCAGCCAACGTAATTACCAGCGGTTTCCTGGACTTTCTGGCTGATAAGACTGGCAAGAAGAAAAAGGATTTGCGCATCGCAGTAGGCCATGATTCCCGTCTGTCGGCAGGAGACCTCAAAAAAGCCGTCTTAAACGCCCTGACGGCAGCAGGTGTGGTAGCAGTGGACTGCGGCCTGGCATCTACGCCGGCTATGTTTATGTCCATCGTTTTCCCGGAAACGAAAATGGACGGCTCGATTATGATTACGGCCAGCCATCTGCCGTACAACCGCAATGGTCTGAAGTTCTTTACCAAGGATGGTGGCGTAGAGCATGATGATGTTATCGCTATCCTCAAAAATGCCTCCCGCAATCCTGTGGTGGAAGGGGATTTGGCCAAGGTTCAGAAGTATGACCTCATCGAGCGCTATGGTCATCACCTCCGCAAGAAAATCCGCCAGGCTTTGGGCGGGGAAAATGAACCGCTGAAGGGCATGCATGTTGTCGTGGATGCTGGCAATGGTGCGGGCGGTTTCTTTGCCACGCAGGTATTGAGCCGCTTGGGGGCCAATACATCCGGTTCGGTGTTCCTGGAGCCGGATGGGAACTTCCCCAACCATATTCCCAATCCGGAAAACAAGCAGGCCATGGCAGCCATCAAAAAAGCTGTGCTGGACAGCCGTGCTGACCTTGGGCTTATCTTCGATACGGACGTTGACCGCATGAGCGCTGTCCTCAAAAACGGCAAGGAAATCAGCCGCAATGCCCTGATTGCCATGATGGCGGCTATTTTGGCACCGGATTATCCTGGCAGCACGATTATCACGGACTCCGTTACCAGTGATGAACTGACCATCTTCCTTGAAAAGGAACTGGGGCTCAAGCACCTGCGTTATATGCGTGGTTACAAGAACGTCATTGACGAATGCATCCGCCAGAACAAGGCTGGCACGGTTTCACCGCTGGCTATCGAGACTTCCGGCCACGGTGCGCTGTCGGAAAACTACTATCTGGACGATGGTGCTTATCTGGCCGTGAAGCTCTTGATTGCTGCTGCCAAGGCCAAGGCCAAGGGCAAGAAACTCGCTGACCTGGTGGCAAGGCTGGGCGAACCGGTGGAAGGCTGTGAATATCGCCTGAAAATCAAGGGCGAGGAGGATTTCCGCGGCTATGGCAACAATGTCCTCAAAACCTTTGAGGAAAGGGCACAGGCTGCAGGCATTAAGATTGCCAAGCCATCCTATGAAGGGGTGCGCCTGGTATTCCCTGATGGCTGGGCACTGTTGCGCATGTCCCTGCATGATCCCAATATGCCGCTGAATGTCGAAAGCCGCAAGGCGGGCGGTGTACAGGTCATCGCTGAACAGGTAAAGGAGCTGCTCGCAGGCTTCACTAGCCTCGATATGAGCGTGTTTGAAAAATAATGGCAAAAGCGACATTAGCTGAAGATACGGCCCAGTCCATCATTCAGTACATCATTGACAATCAATTAAAACCCGGGGATAAACTGCCGACTGAGCCGGTTTTTATGGAAAAGCTGGGGGTAGGCAGAGGTACCTTGCGGGAGGGCATTAAGTTGCTGGCGGCGCGGAATATCCTGGACATTCGCCAGGGGGCAGGTTCTTATGTTTCGCATCGACGGGGAATTCCAGATGACCCATTGGGACTGACTTTTATTGAAGAGGACAGCGGACTGATCGTGGATTTGCTGGATGTGCGCCTGTTGTTTGAGCCGCATGTAGCCAGGCTGGCGGCTGATAATGCCACGGATTCTGAAAAAGAGGCGATTTTGGAACAGGCGGCAGAGGTAGAGCGCTGTATTGCTGAAGGGGTATCCTATGTGGCAGCCGATGCCCGATTTCATCGCTTGGTTGCTGAGGCCAGTGGCAACAAGGTTTTTGGCAATCTCACCTATGTGCTCAATACCTCTATAGCCCAAAATATTGCCATCACGCAGGATATTCAGCGGGACAGCAATACCTTTCGCTATCATCGGAAAATAGCGGAGGCTATTAAGGAAGGGAACCCAAATGATGCTGCCAGCTATATGAATATGCATTTGCTGCTCCTGCGGGAGTTTGCACGCGAAAAAATGCAATAACAAAAAATCTCCACAAGTTTGTGCTTGTGGAGATTTTTTTAATCGGCAACGTTTTCCGCAATACGGATTTCGTTGCGCATAATATAGGCTTTTTTCTCTGGCATGCTGCCGTTTACGAGATAGTCAAACATTACCTGCATGGCACGGCGCCCCTGCTGGTGGGGGTGCTGGTAAAGGGCCGCTTTGATGAGCCCCTTTTTCATCATTTCGATGGTGCTGGGGATGGTATCGAAGGCCACGATGATGATGTCTTCGCGGCCTGCTGCCTGGATGGCCCGTGCCGTGCCGTAGCCGCCGGAGGATACCACGAAAATGGCGTTGATTTCCGGATTGTCGGCAATCAGCTGGCGGGCAGCCTCATAGGCCTGCAAGTCATCATCGGCGGTCTCGGCTACGCCCATCAGGGTGAAATCGGGATGGTTATACATGACCTCCTGAAAACCTTCGAGCCTTTGATTGTGGCCCAGCATGTTCAGTGAGCCCAGGAGCACGCCTGCTTTCAAGGTGGTGGGGCAAATCATCTTGAGCAGCGCCCCGGCGGTGCGACCGCCCTGCAGGTAGTCACTGCCTACATAGCAATGGCGGCGGCTGGCTTCTATGTCATTGTTGAGCGTCACGACAAACAGCCCATCGTCGACACACTCATTAATTTTCGCAATGACCAGCGGGTCATTGACCGGGTTGATAATCAGGCCGCTGATTTTATCCTTTATTTCGTCGATAACACGGCATTGCTCGGCGGCATCAAAGCCTTTCATGCTGCGCCAGATGACCTCCATGCCATAGGAGGAAAAGCGGTCGGCAGCACGATGCATGGTAGCGAGCACATCGTCAAAAAATTGTACACCTTCGGAAGCAATCAATACACCCACTACCGGGTGTTTTTTGCGGGCGGCCAAAGCCTTGCCCGCAGGGTTGGGACGATAGTTGAGTTTCTTGGCCATTTCGATGATCAGCCGTTCTTTTTCCGGCTTGACATTCCCACGCTTGTTCAGGACCCTGTCCACTGTGCCGCGGGATACTCCGCAGAGTTCCGCGATTTGCTTTATCGTAACCATTGCCTTACCTTCCTTTGTCATTTCTCTTATCCCTAAGTATAGTATATTCGGAGGGGAAGGGCAAATTCCTGCTGTGCTCGGGCAAAAATATTATGCCGTCTGTCCGTGATATTCTACGGTACGGACTTCTTTGACTTTATTTTTTTCGTCCACCATAACGACCTTGGGCTTATGGGCGCGGCCTTCATCTTCGGTGAACAGGGCATAGGCCATGATGATGACGATATCGCCTGGCTGGGCGAGGCGGGCGGCGGCACCGTTGAGGCAGATTACGCCAGAACCTCTGGGACCGGGAATGGTGTAGGTTTCGAGCCTGGCACCATTGTTGTTGTCCACGACCTGTACCCGTTCATTGGGCAGGATGCCGGCTTTTTCCATCAGTTCTTCGTCGATGGTGATGCTGCCCATATAGGCAAGGTTAGCCTCGGTAACGGTGGCGCAGTGAATTTTTCCTTTGAGCATATTTAAGAGCATTTGGGTTTGTCCTTTCGTTAAGCGGTAAGAATTACGTTGTCAATCAGGCGGGTCTTGCCGATTTTTACGGCAATGGCCAGCAGGGTGTCCTCGCTTACTTCGGCCAGCGGCTTGAGGGATGGGTAGGCGTAGGCCTTGACATAGTCGATGGAAGCCATGGGTTCCTTGCTGATTTCGTCCTTGACGATATTTTCCAGCGCCGCTACTTTTGTTTCGCCCCGGGCAAAGGCGGTTTTGGCTTCCTTCAGGCTGCGGGAGAGGACAAGCGCAGCTTCTTTTTCCTCGGCAGACAGATAGGTGTTGCGGGAGCTGCGGGCAAGGCCGCTTTCCTCGCGGGCGATGGGCACCATGTTGATATGCACGTTGATGTTGAGGTCTTCCACGAAGCGGCGGATGACCGTGACCTGCTGGGCATCCTTTTGGCCGAAGAAGGCCTCGTCCGCGCGAGCGAGGTTGATGAGCTTGGTCACAACGGTTGCCACGCCGCGGAAATGGCCGGGGCGCTGGGCCCCGCAGAGCTTGTGGGTGATATCGCCATCCACGTTGACATATGTGCAGTAGCCTTCCGGGTACATTTCGGCGGGTTCCGGATGGAAGACAGCATCGACGTTTACGCTTTCGAGCTTTTCGCAGTCTGCGGCAAACTGGCGCGGGTAGGCGTCGTAGTCCTCGTTAGGGCCAAACTGCGTGGGATTGACGAAGACCGAGGCGATGACGATATCGCATTTTTCCCGGGCGGCACGCATAAGCGTCAGATGGCCTTCATGCAGGGCACCCATGGTGGGCACAAGGCCGATGACCTTGCCCTGGGCTTTGCAGTCGGCGGCGTAGGCTTTTATCTCTTGAATAGTGGTTAAAATTTTCATAACAGATTCTCCTTAGTTGTTGTAAGCAGGGGCAGGTTCTTCCTGTGCCTCGCGGTTGTCACGGCGTACGCAGAAATTGGCCACAAGCGAGCCGGAAACATTGTGCCATACGCTGAAGATGGCGCCGGGCAGGGCGGCGGCGGGGTTAAAGTACATGACAGCAAGGCTGGCGGCCATGCCGGAGTTCTGCATGCCGACTTCGATAGCGACTGTACGCGCCTTGCGGGCATCCATATGCAAGATTTTGGCAGCGGTAAAGCCGAGTGCCAGGCCAAAGGCGTTGTGCAGGATGACGATAGCGGCCATGGCAAGGCCGACTGTTGCCAGCTTGCTGGCGGAGAGCGCTACCACACAGCCGACCAGCAGAACGATGCAGATTACCGATACCAAAGGCATGGCAGGCATGATTTTCTTCGTCGTGTCGGCCATAAAGTGGTGTACCAACAGGCCAAGGATTACCGGAGCCAGTACCATCTGGGCAATGGAAATCATCATGGCCGTGAAGGAAATATCAATCCAGGCACCGGCGAGGAAATAGGTCAGGGCCGGCGTAACGATGGGGGCCAAAAGCGTGGTAGTCATGGTCATGGATACGGAGAGTGCCACATCACCTTTGGCCAGATAAGCGATAACATTGGAGGCTGTACCGCCGGGGCAGGTGCCCACGAGGATGACGCCGATGGCCAGTTCCGGCGGCAGGGCAAAGACCTTGACCAAGGCCAGTGCCACCAGCGGCATAATGATAAACTGGGCACCTACGCCAATCGCTACTTCTTTGGGATGCTGAAGGACACGCTGAAAATCCTCAACTTTCAGCGTCATGCCCATGCCGAACATGACAATGCCCAACATCCACGAAACATAAGGACCAACCCAGGTCAGCGTTTCCGGGTGCCAGGCGCCCAAAATGCCAATGGCGACCACGAGCAGGGCCAGATTGTCCACAATTTTTTTAATGATTTTTTGCACAAAAAAACCTCCTCATAAAGATGAATATTTTTTAGGCAAAAGAAAAAGGCTGTAAAGCAATGCGTCCCCGAAAGAACGGCAAAGATGCTTTCACAGCCTTGTTGTTTACTGATTACGGAAGATAACCTTAATAGAACATATTCCCCTAAAGCTGTCCCGGTTTCTGACAATCCGGGCAGTTTCTTATATGCTAAGATTAATCC
>CADAAS010000066.1 GCA_902785885.1 Pseudoselenomonas ruminantium | reverse complement strand
GCATGCTGGTGGACATGCCCGAGGCACAGAGTAAAATAATCTTTTTCATGATATATACTTCCTTTTTTCAACATCTTAGAAATGATAGTCAATCTGGGTACGGATAAAGTTGCGGCGATAGGTTTCGTTCTTGTGGCCATACAAAGTATTCTGCGCAGTAGTCACGGAGAACATCGTTTCCCACTCCAAATTTTTCGCCGGTACATACTTGAAGCCAAATACCCATCCACGGGAACCAGGCTGCATCAAGCCCCATTCCTTATCACCGAACATGCCAACCAAATTATTGATGTTCTTCGCATAATTATACCAACGGGCATAGAGCTGGAAAGAACCCGGATTATCGATATTTGCCCAGCGATAGTTCAGACGCAATGCTAAATTATCATGCTTATCATAGTTCGTGGTCACTGCACCATCATCGCCCCATTCGGTAATACTATAATCTTTGGCATTGGAACGGGCATAGTCACCAATCAGGAAGATGTTTTTCATCGGGTTCCACATGGCACTGAGTACATAACCAAAGGAACCAGCCGTATTCCGGTAATCTGGATTCGTTGTCGTTGTCGTAATATCGCCGGTAAGCGTTGCACCATCGATATTGAGGTTGTACCCTTCCAGGCTCGGTGCACCTGCATAATAAATCTGCGCATTACCATCAGCATTTTTCGTAAATGCTACATTCGTCACATTTCCAGTAGTATCATCTTTGGTTACTGCCAAATCTGGAATTGAGGCCTGTGCTTCACCGGTCGTTCCCACATAACCGGTAGTAAAGCTGCCATTCGTTACTTTCACATTGCTAAAGCTAGTTGTCGTCTGCGTATCATACGGGTTAATGCCCATACGGTCATTTCTGCCTACACTAGAACGAACAGCTGCCAGAGATACCTGCAAGCCACGAGCAATTTCGCCCTGCAAACCCACACCAGCAAAGCTGATATGATAGCCCTTATCCGTGGGCGTAAGATAGAACGCCGATGCCTTTAAGCCTTTTTTATTTATCGGTGTGCTGATTACTGCACCATCCGTTTCATTGCCCAGGAGGACATTCTGGAAGCCTAAGCCGCGCCATCTGCGACCAACATCGAAATTAACGGCACCAACCTTGCCCTCTGCCCAAATACGCTGAATTACACCATGTTCATCATCATGCCCGGTATGATACTTAACCGAACCATCTGCCATAACATGACTTGCATAACGAGTATTCGTTTCACTTTCAAAGTTAAAATCCCAATTGTCGTTAACCTTGAATTTTCCCTTCAAGTCCAAATAGAACCGCCGGTTATCATTGCGATCAATATAGCCTTTGATATTATCATTATCCCAGGTCACACGTCCAAAACCATGCAGCTGGAAGCGATTTTGAACTTCCTTGAGCCCCTTGATTGCTTTTTTGTTGCTTTCCGCCACTTTGCTGGTACGTTTCAGCTTGGCGTTTTCCTTCTTCAGCTCAGAAAGCTGGTTGGTCAGTTCCTGCTGCTGGGCCTCAATGGCAGCAATGCGGGCAGCTAAATCCTGGCTTGCCGTATCTTCTGCCGGAGCAGCCAGCACGCTGCCAGATACGCCCATGGTCAGGCCCAGCAAAATAGCAGCAGTTTTTTTCTGATTAATCATTGAAAAAATCCCCTTTTCTTGACTATTGATGGACAATTTTTACGCTTACCGTTCCGTTACCGGCTTAATTTCAGCCATAACTGCATTATCTTCGCTTTCTTCAGCTTCTCCCATTTCTTCCTTGAGGAAGGCTTTATCCTGTGCTTTGAGGAAGGGGAAGTAAATCACCGTGGCAATGGCCAGGTTCACAATCTGTACCACAGCGCCCTGCCAGCCGTTCAGGAGGAAACCTGCAATAACCGGCGGCGTTGTCCAGGGAACCTGTACCGCACTAAAGGGTGCCATAAAGCCCGTACTAATCGCAAAGTAAGTAATGAACATGGCAATCAACGGTACAATGATAAAGGGAACCAACAGGTACGGATTGAACACAATCGGCAGGCCGAAAATAATCGGTTCATTGATATTGAACAGGCCAGGAACAAAAGCCATCTTCATCAAGGATTTGAGCTGCTGGGAGCGGGCCGTGAAAATGCCGGCAAAGAGCAGGCCCAAGGTCAGGCCGCAGCCACCGCTTTTTACAAACACATCATTGATCTGGCAGGTAAAAATTTTTGCCTCCGGATTGTTTATCAGGCTCATCCCGGCATCAATGAGATGCTGGTTGTCCAAGGAGTTCGCAATGAGCAGCGGGCTTACCACGCCGCCCACAACATTCGGGCCGTGAATGCCTGCCCAGAACAGGATGCTCTGCAAACCTACGATAATGGAGCCGCCCGCCAGGGAATCCGAAAGCCCCTGCAGCGGAGTCTGAATCACCTGGAACACCAGTTCCGGCAAAGTCGTAGCCCCCATATAATGACAAAGCCCATAGAGCACAGATGCCGAAGTAAAGAAAATCATGCCGGGAACCAGTGCCGTGAACGCCTTGGCTACACCGGAAGGAACCGAATCCGGCATCTTGATGCCGATATGATTCTTTTCACAGTAGCAGAACACATACGATACAAAAAATGCAATCAGGATGGCGGTGATTACACCATTGCTGCCCACCCAGGCCTTCGGGATAATGTCACCAACGGTTTCCCCACCTTTGCTGACAATCTGCGGCGGCATTAAAATCAAAAAAGTAGATAAGGACAAGATGGAAGCCATGATGGCATCGCAGCCTTCATTCTCCACAAATTTATACGTGATTGCCAGGACAACAATCAACGCCAGCACGCTGAACGTACCGCCAGCCACTGCATTAAGCGGTGCTGTCCAATCAGCCCCAAAAATGGAGGCCATAAACTCCGGATACCCCGGCAGCGGCAGGTTCGCCAACAGCAGGAATACCGAACCACAAATCGTAAACGGCGTGGTCATAATGAAGCCATCACGGAGAGCCGCTACTGCTTTGATCTGAGCAAACTCACCCATGAATTCGATAAACTTATCGAACAGTTCTTGCTTTGTCATTTTCTTTTCCTCTCTCCAAAATTTTTTATTATTGCGTGGGGTTATGCGCTTAACCCCGTTCCCCTTAAGGTGATTTTAATATAACATAGCGCAAATTACGAAACAATAAGCCAAAACCAATACGAAACAATGATACACAAATAAGTGTGATATAGCTAACGCTATGTATCATTGTTACATCGATTATATATTAAAAATATTCTGTTTATTATTTTTTGAAATTTCTTGTCTTTTACTTCCAGCCGTATTAAAATTAAAGTCAGATTAAGATTACATTAAATCTATATTAAATCTACATTAAATTATCATTATTTTATGAGGGGGCCTTATTTTGAGTGCTGAACAACAGGTTTTACAACGATTCATGCAATCGTTGACCCGTACAAGAAAAACCGGTGAATACGCGCTGGACGAAGCTGTAGATTACGCATCCAACGGACGCTACACCACCTGGCAAACGCTGGTAGACAGTTTTGCCGATGACATCAAGGAACATGGCGGCAATAACTATTATTATAATAGCAGTGATTATTATGCCTGGCATGACCGCGATCCCAAGACCACCAGTTTCCTGAAAGGATATTTGGGCATCATCCTGGACAATGCCGATACCGGTGCTATCACCGGCTCTGATGCCGGCGGCAAAAAAGTCAAGGACAAGGAAAGTATCGTTCCCGAAAACACCGCCGCTATCCTGCGCTATCCACCTGCCGAATACACCACCATCAACGGACTGACCATTCATTGGCCTGATATGGATGCCTACGGTATGACCGATGCGAAAAGGAATATCATCAAGGGATTATATACATGGTGGGTTAGAGGCGCGCTGGATCTCGTCAAAGAAACTTACGGCATCAGTTTCAACGATAAAAATGCAGATTCAGCGATCCCCATGGAGATTGGTTTCTATTATGAAGCCAGCAGCACTCTGGCTAACGCCAGTTCCAAAGAATTAAACATAAACCTCTACTATTTCGATGATCTTGGCAATCCGAAAACCAATCCTAACGGCAAAGTCGACAATAAAACATATCTCGACCGAACACTGGCACATGAATTTACCCATGCCGTAATGTGTGCCAATATCAACTCTGACTTATGGGAAATACTTGGCGATTGCTGCCCAACTGTCTCGGAAGGTCTGGCAGAGATTACACAAGGCTGTGATGATACCCGGGCCATCAACTACTATGCACAGGCAAACCGCGCTGACGATATCCGCAGAGAGCTGAGCTACGATAGCAGCAGTACCTATTATTCCCCCAATGATTACAATTATGCCGGAGGCTATATGCTTTTCCGCTATCTGGCCCACCAATCCGTTTACGGAAGGCCCCTGCCAACAGGCACCTATTACACCGCAGACAAAACGACCGTCAAAGCCACCACGGCTTTCTCCGGCAGTATCGACCTCCAAAAAGCCCACACAAAAACCATCAATATCGATGCTCGTTCATCTAAACAATCCACTTACCTATATGGAAATAAAAAGAATAACACCATTTATGCCAGCCAGGGAGGAAGTGTCATATATGGTGAATCCGGCACTAACCGTTTGTATGCCGGTACCGGCAAGGATACATTCTGGTATTCAGCTGGATCTGGGCACAACGATACAATTTATGGATTTCAGGCTGGCAAGGATTCCCTGTATCTGTTCTCCGATTTCTCCTCCATCAAGAACATCAACAAGGATATTGTCCTGAACTTCCGCTATGGCGGTACCCTCCGCATCAACGGGATTCTCAACAAAGCAATCACCGTCAAACACTATAAGAGCAACACCTCAGCTGCTTCGACCGACACCATGCTGTTCGGTCGGCAGGATATTGCCAATAGCTTCAATTATGTCCGCGGATATTATTATTACGGAGCCCAGGGCAAGGCCAATACCTTGCGCATAACCACCGCCCAAGCCAATGTCAGCTTAACGGACACCGCCCGCTATCGCGACATCCTGACCCTGGATGCCCGTACTGCTACAGGCACTGTTACGCTGAAGGGCGGCAGCAAAGCTTCAACCTTGTTCGGCAGCAAGTACAAGGACACGCTGACCGGCGGCAAAGGCAATACCCGCCTGCAAGGCGGCCTAGGCGATGACACACTGATTGGCGGAACCGGCATCGATACCTTTTGGTATGCCAATGGAGATGGCAACGATACCCTCCGCAATTATCAGGCTGGGCGCGATATCATCCATTATGCCAATGCCTCTTTCTCAAAGTGGTCAACCACAGGCAATGACCTCATACTGACTGTGGGCAAAGGCTCACAAAAACTCATTGGCATGGCCAACCATCTTGTTTCCATCACCAATGCCAAAAACATCCGCCAAAATTACTGGTTTGGCCGCAAAGATGCCGACAATAACATGACTTATAGCGCAGGAACCATTTATTTCGGCGGCACCCGCAAGAACACGCTGAATGTTGCCAATGCTGCTTCCATCACGCTCAATGATAAGAACCATTTCAAAAATATCTCTGTGATAAATGGACGCGCCAGCAAGGGAAAGCTCACCCTGACTGGCAGTGATGAAATTTATGCCACACTCTACGGCGGCAATGGAGACGATACGCTGCGTGCCGGAAAAAAAGGAGCCCTGCTCTCCGGCGAATCCGGCAATGATTCCCTCTATGGCGGTGCGGGCAAGGATATATTCCTGGTTTCTCCCGCCAAAGGCGGTGACACCATCTACAACTATACCAGCAAACAGGATGTCATTCGTCTCGCTTCCGGCAATATCACCAGCTGGGAAATTGAAAATAACAACGTCATCCTCAAAAGCGGGCAATCTACCACCACCATTGTGGGAGCCAAGGGCAAGGTCATCACACTGCAGGATGCCAAAGGCAAGGTTATTTCCTCACGTGCATATACCTCATCAAGCCTTCCGCTCGGTGCCAAATATGCCAACAACGCCAAGACAAATATACTCCTGGCTAAGAACTACCACGGCCTGCTGACCCTGAGACATTTTGCCGGCACAGTCAACCGTATCGATGCCAAAGCCACAAACCAGGCTGTGAACCTGGATGCCCGTGGCCACAAGCGCGGCATCAACTTCTACGCCGGCAGCAGCACGACCACCATGCGCGGCAGCATCTATAACGATACATTCTACTTTGGAAAAGGAACTGACACCTACGAATTTGAAAAAGATGGCGGCAGTGACACAATCCACGGGTATAAAGCAGGACGCGATGTAATCAAGCTTCGCAATGGTGCCATCACCAGCGCAACTGCCACAGCAACCGGCGATGTCATCCTGCAGAATGGCAAGAGCAGGCTTACGTTGAAAGGTGCTGCTGCCAAGGAATTGCTGATCAAGGATGCAAACAATAAGCTTGCCCGCCGCAAGGTCTTTTCCACCAGCCTGCCCCAAAATACCAGCCTGAACGCTGCCAAGACAAGTATCCTGCTGGGCGCAGAATTCAAGGGAAAATTTGATTTGCAATATTATGGTCCCAAAATCACCACCATCGATGGGCGCAAAGCGGCATCGCCAGTAGAACTCGTCGGCCACAGCAGCACAAAAACCATCTATGGCGGGAATAATGCGGACACCCTGCGTGCCGGCACTGCCGGATCCACCATGGACGGCGGCAAAGGAAATGACAAACTTTACGGCAACACCGGAAAAGATACCTTCCTCTATCGCCAGGGAAATGGTACCGACACCATATTCAATTATGAAGAAGGCAAAGACCGTATCCAGTATGCTAATGGTAAATTCTCTGAACTCGCCTACGACAAGAATGATGCCGTATTAAAGACAAGCGGCGGCAGTGTCCGTGTCAGCGGCGGCAAGAACAAGTTCATCCGCATAGCCCAGAAAGGTGCTGGAGAAATCGGCTACAAACGCACAGGCAGCGGCTACACGCTGCGCGGCAGCAAGGCCAACGATGTCTACTATGCCACCAGCAAGAGCAATACCTTCTTGTACGAAGGCGGCAAGGATACCATTTACGGCATCAAAGATGGACAGGACACCATCCAGCTGACCGGCCCATACGCATCTTATTCCTATTACATATCCGATCAGGATGTCATCCTGGATACCGATTTGGGCTCGATTACGCTCAAGGATGCCCTGGCCAAGACCGTGACCATCAAAGCCGGCAGCACCTCAATCAAAGAAAGATTTCCAGCACCAGTCCCACAGGGAGTTGCTATGTGGCGAGAGGATGGCCAGGTTTATATAAACACTAAAGGCAAGGTCGATTATCTGGCTGCTGGCGAACATCTCAAAGATACCAACCAATATGTAACCATTTATGGCTCTTCATACAAGGATGAAACCCTCAAATTAGCTGACGGCGGCGGCGTTATCTACGGCAATGGCGGCAATGATACATACTATGGCGGCAAAGGTGCCGATACCTTCAACCTGTATTCGTCCTATTATGGCGCATATAATACCACTATCTATAATTATGACCCTGACCAGGATTCCATCTATTTCGGTGGATTCCCATTTCACGATGCCGTTGCCCACGGAAACGATGTTGTCATTTCCTATTACGATAGTAATAGTACCGTTACCATAAAGGACGGTGTAGGAAAAACCATCCATGTTCAAGATCGAAATGAGGACTATTACTATGGGCCTTCCGATTATGGAACAGCCTACAGCAGCAGCTTCATGACCAAGGGCAGCAAGAAATCGCTTGGCTATCTCGCGCAGGTTCAAGCCATCAGCCCAGCTGCAACTAAACAGTCCATTATGAGGCCACGCCTTGTGTGGCGGCTGCTTATGGGATGGGGTCTATGACATCCACGGTAGGATTAGTGGCCATCACTATTTATTTCCTCCTTCACAAATTGGTTCCCCCCCTCCTCTATACTGTAGGTTTGACCATCTATCTGCTATTATACATTCTCTTTTTCTATATCATCGTATGGCAGGGATTTGAGATTGATAATTTAAAATTTGCTACCCAATTTATCGAGAACACATTGCAAAAAGACACCTCGTTTACAGAACGTATCTATCTATGGGAAGAAGCCTCCTATCTCATTCGAAACAGTATGTGGTTTGGTTATGGAGTACAAAGTCCGGAATGGATGATGGAAAAAATTGGCGGTAGCGGTCCGCACAATTTCTGGATGCTTAATTTGTTACAGGGTGGATTACTGCTCTGTGGTATTTTCGTTATGATTGTTTTGGAAAGCATTATAAATACATTCAGAAACTCAACAGCGAAAAGCCGTTGGGCTTTGGCTTGTTTATGCATCATGATGCTTATGTCATTGTTTGAAACATATAATATCATTTGCATATTTATGGTAATAATTATGCTGCACTTTACATTAAAAATCCCTGATGAGAAATGAAACCGCTTGTATCTATTATTATCCCTTGCTTTAATCAAGGTACATTTCTAGTTTATGCCCTGCAAAGTCTGCTGGCGCAAACGATTAATGAATGGGAATGTATCATCATTGATGACGGCTCTATGGATAATAGCGCCGAAGTTGCTGCATCATATTGCCGGAATGATAAGCGGTTTCATTTAATACAACAACCTAATTCGGGATCCGCGGTAGCGCGTAATAAAGGTTTGTCTGTAGCAGAGGGTGAATATATTCAATTCCTGGATGCGGATGATTTACTCAATAGTGACAAACTCCGCTTACAGAGCGAGTATATGACAGCTAATAAAATAGACGTCAGCTATACGCTTAATGCGTATTTTCATTCCATGAAAGAGTTAGGAGAATATTACTTGCAACCTAAAAAACAATTTCGGTACTACACCAATATACGGAATGCATTGTTGAGCCGATGGGGAATAAGTTTCTCCATTCCTGTACATTGTTTCATGTTCCGGCGTCAGTTCCTTGAGGAGCACGGATTAAGATATGACGAGCATATTCGTCAACGTGAAGACTGGAAATTCCACTTGGATGTGAGCCATTATTGCGTGCATCCAAGCGAATTGGAATACGTCGGCGCCTTCTGCCGCATCAATCCAACAAGTAAAACAAGTTCATATACGAAGATGGCAAAAGGAAATATGATATTGATGCATTACATCCGTCCGCAACTTAGCATCTTAGAATATCCGTTTCTGGCATATCGTCTATCCTATGAAATAAGCCAAATTTGTATTCATGCTTTACGGTATATGACAAACGAAGAACTTCGGTTTATTATTATGTTCTGTAAATCATTTGGAGACATAGGCTTACTCCTCATTGCCATTCTGCTTTTACCTGTCACATTCATTGCTAACCTATTACGCCGAATATTATGAACAAGATATCTATCGCTATTGCAACCTACAATGGGGAGCGCTTTTTGAGAGAGCAGTTAGACAGCCTTTATACGCAGACCCATATTCCGGACGAGGTAGTCGTCTGTGATGATCATTCCTCGGATAATACCGTTTCTATTTTGGAACAATACCATCAAAAGTACGGATTACAGTATTACGTGAACGAAAAAAGTTTGGGATGCAACCGCAACTTCATCAAAGCCTTTGGATTATGCACTGGAGATTTTGTGTGTATCTGTGATCAAGACGACATATGGCTTCCAAACAAGATAGAAACACTATATAGTAAAATTTCCTCTTTTGATAATTCCACACCGATAGCCATTTCGTCTCTGCGATATGATATTGACGCAACAGGAAATATTATCGGGCAAGTAGACGGGAAATTATCGGAAGGATGGCGCTCTACCCTGCTCACCTATAGTCGCTCACAAGGATGTACCATGATTATGAATCGATGCCTTGTTGATTTGATACTAAGCATCACACAGAACAGATCGGAGTTGGCATATCAAATGTATTATGATGAATTAGTGGCATATACAGCTGCTATAAAAGGCATCAAGATTAATCTTCCCGATAAACTAATGTACTATCGTCATCATGATAAGAACATAGTCGATCCCTATGTTGGGAAACTATCCTTTAAGGACAAAGTGAAAAGGGTTCCTACTTTTTACGGATTCACCATTGATGAGCGATTGATACCTTTATGTATCATAAATCAACTCTTCAAGGATGAAATAGAAGATGAGGAATTGAAACTGTTTTTGGAAGAAATCAGTTCTATGATGCAACAACCGACTACATGGGATAAGTTTGGTGCTTTGATTCGAATGCGTTCTCTACCTCTAAGACAGCGAATAAGTATCTTTTTCAAATCATTGACAAGTATTACCCTGAAAAAACTATACCACTACCCCACTATATGATATTATTATCCGTCATAGTGCCTGTTTTCCGCGTTGAGAAATATCTCGACACGTGCGTCATGAGCCTTCTTCACCAGGATCTGAACGCAGACGAGTATGAAATCATCTTGGTGGATGATGGCTCGGACGACTCATGTCCGCAGAAATGCGATGAATATGCCGCTCAATATAAGCAGATAGTTGTTATTCACCAGCCTAACAAGGGTCAATCGACTGCACGTAATGCTGGGATAAAGGCGGCAAAAGGGGAATATGTCTGTTTTGTTGATTCAGATGACTACGTAGAGCCGAATACCTATTCGTCATTGGTGTGTCAAGCTCAAAAAGAGCAAATTGACACCTTGGCATTTCGCTTACAATTAGTGTTCGATAAGAAGCAACAACCCATTGAAACATTTACCGGAAATATACAATCTGCATGTACTGGTGAAGAGTTTATCAATAACTCTTTAAGCGTCCATTGCTTCCCTGTCATCTATCTTATTCATCGCAATCTTTTGATAGAAAACAACCTGTTCTTCAAAGAAGGAATATTCTATGAAGATGTGGAATGGTTACCGCGTTTCCTTTATTCCGCAAAACGGGTGATGACTTCCGATAAGATAGTTTACAACTATGTCCAGCGTGCAAACTCTACAACCCATCCGACAACCCAAGAGCGATGGAAACGACTCATCGCAGATAATATAACAGTACTTAGACAAAATACCGCATTGCTCCAAACGGTCTCTAATCCTATTTGGTTGCATGCGATGAACGCATCCATCATCACCTCTATACTAACTATCGTATCAAAGCATTTCTACGCCGAGCGTCAATCGTACATAGCTTCGATACGGGAGATATATCCTTACCCGCTGCAAGGCAAAGCCAATTTTCCTTTTGCAGAGAATATCAAGATAAGAATTACTCGTCTCTCACCACAATTATATTGCTTTTTAAGACATTACCTATGATACCTAAAATAATACATTATTGTTGGTTTGGCGGCAACCCTCTGCCCGAAGACGCGAAGCGATGTATCGCCTCGTGGAGACGCTATATGCCGGAGTATGAAATCAAAGAATGGAATGAGAGTAATTTTGATATCCGCTGCAATAAATACTGCGAACAAGCGTATAATGCGAAGAAATATGCATTCGTAAGTGATTATGCCCGTCTGTGGATCCTGTATCAGGAAGGCGGTATTTATTTCGATACGGATGTAGAAGTGATAAAA
>CADAAS010000065.1 GCA_902785885.1 Pseudoselenomonas ruminantium | reverse complement strand
GACGAAAAAGGTCGTTCCCTTGATGCCGCCGCCAGTGGATAAAGGCGATGCGCCAATAAACATCAAAATAATCATCACCAGCTGCGTAATCTGCGTGGACTGCGCCAAATCAAAGGTATTAAAGCCCGCCGTCCGGCAGGAAACCGACATAAAGGCCGAGTGTGCCAGCTGCTGCCCCAAGGGCATTTCGCCAATAGTATGGCTATTCCCCGCCTCAATCCCCCAAATGAGCAGCGTGCCGCCTAAGATTAGCAGCACATTGCTGACCAAAACGATTTTCGTATGCAGGGAAAACTTCCGCCAGCCGCCGGCGTGCAGCACATCATACATCACGGTAAAGCCAATCCCGCCCAGGATAATGGGCAGGGCAATCCCCGCCATAAGGAAAAAATCATCCGGCCGCCGGCAAAGGCTGTCATAATTGCCGAACAAGTCAAAGCCCGCATTGCAAAAAGCCGACACCGCATGAAAAATCCCGTAGCCCAGAGCATCAAAACCAAACTCCGGGTAAAAGTGCCAGGTGAGCAGCATAGCAAAAAAGCCCTCCACGGCCAAGGTATAAATAATCATGCGGCGAATCAGACCAAACAGCCCAGCACGTCCGCTTTGGTTTAAGGACTCCTGCAGAACAATGCTCTGTTTCAAGCGGAAACGGTAGCCCATAGCATGCGCCGCCATCGTGGCAAAGGTCATAATCCCCAGGCCCCCCACCTGAATCAGCATGAGCAGCACGCATTTGCCAAAAAAACTCAAATCGTTCTTCACATCCACTACCGTAAGCCCCGTAACACAGGAGGCCGATGTGGATACGAAAAGCGCATCCATAGCCGGCAGCCCCTCACCGCTCGTGGTACTGGCCGGCAACATAAGCAGCAAAGTCCCCAAGCCAATCATCAGCACAAAACTGAGCAAAATGGTCTGCGTCGGCTTTAAGCGAAATTTTTGTTGGACCTTTACGTTTGTTACCTTATGCAGAAAGTCTTCTTCCCCATTGTCTTTTATCAACATATCCTCACTCCCTTGTGAGCGACAATCCGTTCATAACACGCGTTGGCGGCAGGAACGACTAACAGGATAGCTATCCTGAACGGTTCCCGCCGCCATAATCATGCCTTATTCCGTTACGACAATCGCTTCGATTTCACAAAGTGCCCCTGCCGGCAAATCCTTCACCGCCACACAACTGCGAGCCGGTTTGCTGATGAAATGCTTGGCATAGACTTCATTGAATGCCTTGAAATCGGCAATCTCTGCCAGGAAGCAGGTCGTCTTGACCACCTTGCTCATATCTGTGCCTGCTTCTTTCAATACGGCTTCGATATTCTTGCAGCACTGCTCGGCCTGCTCCTCAATCGTCGTTGCAACAATCTTGCCCTCGGCAGGGTTGATGGCAATCTGTCCGGAAAGGTAGAGTGTATTCCCGGCCTTGATCGCCTGACTGTACGGCCCCACAGCTGCGGGGGCATTGTTGGTATGAATGACCTGCATGATGATTCCTCCCTAAAATAACTATCGTGTATTTCACACTATAGTTATTTTACCGCAACATGCTGCCTGTTACAAGTTTACAGACAAACAAAAGAGAGAACCACCCAGATGGATGATTCTCTCCTTAATCTATGCGTTATCGCCTTATGCTTCTACCGTTTCGGTTTCAGCAGGTTCTGCTTCTTCTACCGGTTTCGGGTCGTTATCCACAATCTTGAGGTTGCGGTAACGGCTCATGCCCGTACCAGCCGGAATCAGCTTGCCGATAATAACGTTTTCCTTGAGGCCGATAAGCGGGTCAACCTTGCCCTTGATGGCAGCATCCGTGAGTACACGGGTGGTTTCCTGGAAGGAAGCAGCCGACATGAAGGAGTCAGTAGCCAGCGATGCCTTGGTGATACCCAGGAGGATCGGTTTAGCCACAGCGGGTTCGCCGTCTTCCTCGATAGCCTTGGTATTGGCGGCTTCGAACTGGTTGATGTCGATGTATTCGCCAGGCAGGAAGTCCGTGCTGCCAGATTCCTCAATCTTGACCTTATGGAGCATCTGACGAACCATAACTTCGATATGCTTATCGTTAATCTCAACGCCCTGAGACTTATACACTTTCTGTACTTCGTATACCAGGTAACGCTGGGTTGCCTGCAGACCGCAGACACGCAGGATATCGTGCGGGTTGATGGAACCTTCGGTGAGCTTGTCACCCGGCTTCAAATGCATGCCCTGCTTGGCTGCCATACGGGCGCCATACGGGATTGCATATTCGCGGGCTTCGCCTTCGTCCGGTACAATCGTAACCTTGCGCATACCCTTGCCGGAGTCTTCCACTTCGGCACGGCCTTCAATCTCAGCGATGATGGCATGGTGCTTCGGCTTACGTGCTTCGAACAATTCTTCGACACGCGGAAGACCCTGGGTGATATCGTCACCGGCAACGCCGCCGGAGTGGAATGTACGCATGGTGAGCTGTGTACCCGGTTCACCGATGGACTGTGCGGCGATGATACCAACAGCTTCACCGATTTCCACCTCAGCCTGGTTAGCAAGGTCACGGCCATAGCACTTGATGCAGACGCCGAACTGCGACTTACAGGTGAGCACGCTGCGGATGGATACGCGGTCACGCACTTTTTCGATGCGCTTGGCCATATCTTCATCAACGGTATCGTTGATAGAGGCAATGCGTTCACCCGTAGCCGGGTCATCGATATCTTCAGCCAGTACACGGCCAACGATACGTTCAGCCAGGGATTCGATGATACCATCGCCTTCCTTGATGGCTTCCACTTCGATACCGCGTACATTGTTGTTGCGAACACGGATTTCCTTGGCATCAGATGCCAGAATCGTGTCAATGATTTCAGCGGTCAGCTTGGTGCCGGCAACTACAACTACAGCATTTGCAGAGTCAACCACATCACGGGTAACTTCCTTGCCGCTCATTTCGTGAACCAGAGAATCCTTGGCCTTGGCACGGGCAGCAGCATCCGGCTCACCGAGCGTAATGGCTTCGGTAATCATCGCATTGCTGATTGCTGCCTCGGATGCGAGCGAGGAACCACGTACCATGATTTCACGAATTTCCTTTTCACCAATGAGGGCCAGTTTCTCTTCGTCGAGAATGGTATCACGGGCCAAGAGGACTTCCTTGGTTTCCGGATCATGCACATCTGCGCCCAACAGACGGCCCATCAGGCTGTCGTTGAGAATTTCCAGTGCATCGAAGGTGGACTCGGACAGACGTGCACGAGCCTGTACCAGATTGAGCGTGGAAATATCGCAGTCTTCCTCGCGGACGATAACATCCTGTGCCACGTCTACCAGACGACGGGTCAGGTAACCGGAGTCAGCCGTACGCAGTGCGGTATCGGCCAAGCCTTTGCGGGCACCATGAGAAGAAATAAAGTAATCGGATACGGACAGGCCTTCACGGAAGTTTGCCGTGATCGGCAAGTCGATGATTTTACCAGACGGGTCAGCCATCAGGCCGCGCATGCCGGCCAGCTGACGCATCTGCTGCTTGTTACCACGGGCACCAGAGTCAGCCATCATGAAGATCGGGTTGAAGGCGTCCATGTTGTCCATCATGGCGTCAGCCACGTCATCCGTAGCCTTGGACCAGAGGTCAACAACCTTGTGGTAACGTTCTTCTTCGGTAATCAGACCGCGGTCATAGCGGCGTTCAACCTTGTTGACGATCTGCTGCGTGTCGCTGATGATGGTCTTCTTCTTCGGCGGCACGATAACGTCGGAGATAGCAACGGTCATGCCAGCTACGCAGGCGTAGTGATAACCGAGGTTCTTAACGTCGTCGATAACGTGAGCCGTTTCCGTTGCACCAAAGGCGTTGTAGCACTTGGCAACGAGCTTGCCCAGTTCCTTCTTGTTCATCAGAACGCCCAGGCACCACTGGTCGGTTTCTTTATCCTTGTAGAAGTAACGGATTTCCTTGGGCAGGATTTCGTTGAAAATCATGCGGCCCAAAGAAGTCTTGACCAGGCCATAACCATCGATGCGGCACTGAATAGCAGCCTGCAAATCGAGGTCATGCTGCTGATAAGCGAGCAGCGCTTCGGCAATGCCCGTCAGGACCTTGCCTTCGCCCTTGGCACCCGGACGGATGTTGGTCAGGTAGTAAGAACCCAAAACCATGTCCTGCGAAGGAACGATGATTGGCTTGCCATCTTTCGGTGCCAGGATGTGGTTGGCAGCCAGCATCAGGATACGGGCTTCCGTCTGTGCTTCGGAGGACAGCGGCAGATGGATAGCCATCTGGTCACCGTCAAAGTCGGCGTTGTATGCCGTACAAGCCAGCGGATGCAGCTTCAGCGCGCGGCCTTCGGTGAGTACCGGCTCGAATGCCTGAATACCGAGGCGATGCAGCGTCGGGGCACGGTTCAGGAGAACCGGATGCTCCTTGATTACGCCTTCGAGAACATCCCAAACCTCAGGCTTGGCACGTTCTACCATGCGCTTGGCGGATTTGATATTGTGAGCGGCTCCCGAGGAAACCAGCTTTTTCATAACAAAGGGCTTGAAGAGCTCCAGTGCCATTTCCTTCGGCAGGCCGCACTGATGGAGTTTCAGTTCCGGGCCTACGACGATAACGGAACGGCCGGAGTAGTCAACACGCTTACCCAAGAGGTTCTGACGGAAACGGCCCTGCTTGCCTTTCAGCATATCGGAAAGGGATTTCAGCGGACGGTTGCCCGGGCCCGTAACCGGACGGCCGCGGCGGCCGTTATCGATCAGGGCGTCAACCGCTTCCTGCAGCATGCGTTTCTCGTTGCGGACAATGATGTCCGGTGCACCGAGGTCCAAGAGGCGCTTCAGACGGTTGTTGCGGTTGATTACGCGACGATAGAGGTCGTTGAGGTCGGACGTTGCGAAACGGCCGCCATCGAGCTGTACCATCGGGCGCAGTTCCGGCGGAATGACCGGCACAACATCCATGATCATCCAGGACGGCTTGTTGCCGGACTTGCGGAATGCTTCCACAACTTCCAGGCGACGGATGGCGCGAATCTTCTTCTGGCCGGAAGCCGTGCGGACTTCCTTGCGCAGAACTTCGCTCATGCGCTCCAAGTCGAGCTCATCGAGCAGTTCCTTGATGGCTTCGGCACCCATGCCAACACGGAAGGTGTTGCCATATTTTTCCAAAGCATCATGGTATTCCTTTTCGGAAAGCAGGCTCTTTTTCGCCAAATCCGTGTTTTCACCGGCATCAAGCACGATGTAATAAGCAAAGTAGAGAACCTTTTCCAAAGCACGCGGGCTGATGTCCAAGATCAGCCCCATGCGGCTCGGAATACCCTTGAAATACCAAATATGTGAAACCGGCGCAGCCAGTTCAATATGTCCCATGCGCTCACGGCGAACCTTGGCGCGCGTTACTTCAACGCCGCAGCGGTCGCAGACAATGCCCTTATAGCGGATACGCTTATACTTGCCGCAATGGCATTCCCAGTCACGGGTCGGGCCAAAGATACGCTCGCAGAAGAGGCCATCGCGCTCAGGCTTGAGCGTACGATAGTTGATGGTCTCCGGCTTCTTGACCTCACCGTAGGACCACTCCCGGATTTTATCCGGGGAGGCCAGACCGATGCGCATCGAATCAAAATTATTTACATCCAGCAAAGAGATGACACTCCCTTCTTATTCCTCACCATTATCCCCATCGATTGCGTCCGGCTCTACGATAGAACCCAGGCTGCCGATGTCGGCAATGATGTCGTCCGGCTTTTCATCATCCGAGGGTGCTCCTTCATCATAGGAGTCTTCCTGCTTCGGTGCAGCTGCACCTTCCTGGCCGGGTTCAACCCCTGCCACATCAAAATCAAGTTTCTTGGCCGTTTCGTTGATATCTTCGTCGTCCTCATCCTGCAAGGAGATTTCCTTGGCGTCTTCGTTGAGCACTTTGATATCGAGACCAATGGACTGCAGTTCCTTAATGAGTACCTTGAAGGACTCCGGTACACCCGGTTCCGGGATGTTTTCGCCCTTGACGATTGCTTCGTAAGCCTTAACACGGCCTACCACGTCATCGGACTTAACCGTCAGGATTTCCTGCAGGGTATATGCTGCGCCGTATGCTTCCAGCGCCCAAACTTCCATTTCGCCGAAGCGCTGGCCGCCGAACTGAGCTTTACCACCCAGCGGCTGCTGCGTAACGAGGGAGTACGGGCCGGTAGAACGCGCATGAATCTTGTCGGCAACCAGATGATGCAGTTTAAGGAAGTACGTGCAGCCAACGGTTACGCGGTTTTCGAACGGTTCACCCGTACGACCGTCATAGAGGACCGTCTTGGCATCGTCAGCAAGGCCAGCGGCACGAATCGTACCAAATACAGCTTCGTCGCTTGCACCGTCGAATACCGGCGTAGCGATATGCAGACCAGCAACGTCCGGAATCGGCATGCCATTCTTGTCGAAGTCGTAACCAGCTTCACGCAGGCGTGCTTCAACCGTCGGGTCGCCATCCTTAATCTGCTGGCCGAGGACCTTAACGGCCATACCCAAATGAGCTTCCAAAATCTGACCGATGTTCATTCGAGACGGCACGCCCAGCGGGTTCAGCACGATATCAACCGGCGTACCATCCGGCAGGAACGGCATATCTTCCTGACGCATAATGCGGGAAACGACACCCTTGTTACCATGACGACCTGCCATCTTATCGCCGACAGAAATCTTGCGTTTCTGTGCGATGTAGACACGTACCAGACGGTTTACGCCAGGCGGCAGTTCATCGTTGTTTTCGCGGGTGAAAATCTTAACGTCAACGATCTTGCCCTGTTCACCATGCGGTACGCGCAGGGAAGTATCGCGGACTTCGCGGGCCTTTTCACCGAAGATGGCGCGCAGCAGGCGTTCTTCAGCGGTGAGTTCCGTTTCGCCTTTCGGCGTAACCTTGCCGACGAGGATATCGCCAGGACGTACATCGGCACCAATGCGAATGATACCTTCTTCGTCCAAATCCTTCAGGGCTTCTTCAGCCACATTCGGGATATCGCGCGTGATTTCTTCAGGTCCAAGTTTCGTATCGCGGGCATCGCATTCGTATTCTTCAATATGAATGGACGTATAGAGGTCGCGTTTTACGAGATTTTCGGACAGCAGCACGGCGTCCTCGTAGTTGTAGCCTTCCCATGGCATGTAGGCAACAACGATGTTGTAACCCAGTGCCAGTTCGCCGTGGTCCGTAGCCGGGCCGTCAGCGATGGGCTGCTTTTCTACGACTTCATCGCCCTTGTAGACGATAGGAATCTGATTTATGCAAGTTCCCTGGTTGGAACGGATAAATTTCTGGAGTTTGTAATGGTCAAGCTCGCCATTCTTCGTGCGAACGTCAATGTAATCAGCCGTAACATTTTCAATCACACCAGCACGCTTAGCCAGAATCATAACGCCGGAGTCGCAGGCTGCCTTGTATTCCATACCAGTACCAACGAGCGGTGCCTGCGTACGGAGCAGAGGTACAGCCTGACGCTGCATGTTCGCACCCATCAGGGCACGGTTAGCATCGTCGTTTTCGAGGAAGGGAATCATCGCCGTTGCAATGGAGAACACCTGACGCGGGCTAACGTCCATGTAGTCAACGGTTTCACGAGCATGCAGACCGGTTTCCTCGTTGTAACGAGCCGTTACACGCGGATTTACGAACCATTCGTTTTCGTCCAGCGGTTCGTTGGCCTGTGCGATTACGAGTTCATCCTCTTCATCAGCGGTGAGGTAACGCACTTCGTCCGTCACGCGATGGGTTTCCTTGTCCACACGGCGGTACGGCGTTTCCATAAAGCCGAACTGGTTCACGCGGGCATAGGTTGCCAGAGAACCGATAAGACCGATGTTCGGACCTTCAGGCGACTCTACCGGGCACATACGGCCGTAGTGAGAGTTGTGTACGTCGCGGACTTCGAAGCCTGCGCGCTCACGGGACAGACCGCCCGGGCCGAGGGCCGACAGACGGCGCTTATGCGTAAGTTCGGACAGCGGGTTGTGCTGGTCCATGAACTGGGACAGCTGGGAGGAACCAAAGAATTCCTTGATGGCTGCCACGACCGGACGGATATTGATGAGTGCCTGCGGCGTGATGACATCCACATCCTGAATGGTCATGCGCTCGCGTACTACACGTTCCATACGGGACAGACCGATGCGGAACTGATTCTGCAGGAGTTCACCTACAGCACGCACGCGGCGGTTGCCCAGATGGTCGATATCGTCCGTGCTGCCTACACCATCCATGAGGTTCAGCAGATAGTTAATGGAAGCGATGATATCGTTCTTCGTAATCGTGCGGTCATGGATGTCGAGCGTCGGCGAGCACAGCAGCTTCATGCGGCTGCCGTCTTTCTTCAGCAGATAGAGCTGTACGATTTCACCTTCGCCAAAGAGCTGGCGTTCACGCTCAATGTCAATGGCATCGAGCATATCTTCCGTAACCACTTCACCCTGCGGAATGACGATTTCGCCCGTTTCCTTATCCACGATGGGTTCAGCCAGTACCTTGCCCAAAATACGGCGCTTCCAGCCGAGCTTCTTGGTCAGCTTGTAACGGCCAACCGTAGCCAGGTCATAACGCTTCGGGTCAAAGAACAGCGAATCCAAAAGCTGCTGGGCATTGTCTTCATTGGCAGGTTCGCCCGGACGCAGGCGGCGGTAAATTTCGATTACAGCCTTGCCCTGGGACTTCACATCCTCGCCATCGCGTTCCAGCGTGTTCATGATGCGGGGATCTTCACCAAAGAGGTCAATGATTTCTTCATCAGTAGCAAAACCAAGGGCGCGAATGAAGTAAGTCACCGGCATCTTGCGCGTGCGGTCGATACGTACAGACACCACATCATTGGTATCCGTTTCGAGTTCAATCCACGCACCACGGTTCGGAATAACCGTAGCATTATAAAGATGCTTGCCCGTTGGGTCAATTTCCTCTCCATAATATGCACCTGGAGAACGAACCAACTGGCTGACGATAACGCGCTCTGCACCGTTGATGATAAACGTACCGGTATCCGTCATAAGCGGGAAATCGCCCATGAACACTTCCTGTTCTTTAATTTCGCCTGTCTCACGGTTGATAAGACGGACATTTACGCGGATAGGAGCCGCAAGCGTCACATCACGCTCTTTGCACTCGTCGAGCTCATACTTCGGCTCGCCTAACGAGAAGCTCTCAAAGGACAGTACGAGATTACCCGAGAAGTCCTGAATCGGCGAAATGTCATTAAAGATGTCCTGCAAACCTTCATCAAGGAACCACTGGTAGCTGTTCCGCTGAATGTCCAGCAGATGCGGCATCTCCATAACTTCCTTGATTTTAGCATAGCTATACCTGGTTCTTTTGCCTACCGGCACAGGATTAAATAACAAATCCTTCACCCCTTAGCCTGTTTTACTAGAATTATTTCCTGAAATGTAGGGCATTACAGCACGCTGAAAAGAACGGAATGGATGAACAAGAAAAAAAACAAGGTCTAACAAAAACTTACACCTTGCTTCCAGTTCCTTTCCGCCTGCGCACACTAATCCCTATGCAATTTCCTGTAGTTTTTAAGTTTAGCACCGATTTCACCATCTGTCAAGGGACAGCCTGTGGTAAAATAAAAAAAATACTTTCCCAATTACTTCATAATAAATATATAATTAGGAAAGTATTTTCGTATGAGAGCTGTTTCATTCCTTATTGTAGCAGGCTCAACACCTGCGAGCTATTAGTGTTTGCCTGTGCCAGCATGGATTGAGCAGCCTGAGAAAGAACATTGGCCTTAGTATAGGCAGTCATTTCTTTCGCCATATTGGCATCACGAATACTACTTTCTGCTGACTGGGTATTTTCTTCGTTCGTAACTAGATTTTCTTCAGTCTGGCCTAAGCGCATACGGTAAGCCCCCATGCGCGTAATCTCATTCAATGCATAATCAATAGCATCGTCTAACAGCCCCATTGCTGCTAAAGCATATTCCTGTGGAATGACATGAGCATCTTCTATCCCCATATTCTTAGGATACATTCCATTGATAAAAATCCTTAGCTGCTGATTAGCTTTCGGTCCCGTATGAATAATCAATGGTGTACCTAGTGAACTAACCCCAATGTCAAACTCATTTCTCTGCCCCCCGTAAACACCATTAATAAATTGTATAGCATGTTTATCGTCATTCTTTAAAAAGTAGTAACTGCCATTGATTTCAGCCAACCGCAGATAATGAAATGTGTCAATCAAAATGTTGGATGAAGTTGTGTCCACCGCATTGCTTATTTGATACATACTCAAAGGAATTTGACTTTGTACGGATTGTATTCCATCAAATATGGCTTTGGCCAGATCTGCACTGTTTGTAACATTCTGAACTCCGATTGTAAATTCACGGGCAAAGGAATTACTTACCTTTCCTGGCGGAGGTGCAGGTGTCGATGTATATGTAGTAGCGGTGGTACTGGCATCAAAAATAATATTGATGTACTGACTGCAGTCTCCACAAGCAATACAAAAACCCGTTCCATCCAATGCACTGGGGTAATTGATTGACAACCCTGAAAAATCCATTGATACCGCAATTTGGCTGCGTTGAGCTGTGCCTGGCATTTGCTGTCCTATTGCTGTCCAGTAATTCCAAGTTCCTCTCCCCGTCCCAACATAACTGCTATCCACTGGAACTGAAGAATGAAGCCCCCCCGACACTCTTTTGGTCTGATAATTAGAAGTACAAGTATTAAAAGCCGGCTGAAAATCCGTAATCAATGTATTTCCTACTGTTCCACCAATACCTATACCAACATGATATTGCGCATAATCCCCTGTCAAAAGCAGCCTACCATTATAGTTTGTGGTAGCCGTGATATCGGTAATGGTTGCCAAACGGCTGGAAAATTCTTTCTCCAGCGTCTCCCTGTCCAAATCCGTATTATGGTCATTAGCAGAATTAATGGCCATTTCTTTCATCGAGCGCAGATTATTGATAATCTCCTGAATGCCACCTTCAGCTACTGCCACCAAGTTAATACCTGTTTTTACATTCTGTATATCCTGCCCTAAGGCACGAATCATGGTCCGCATTCGCTCGGAAATGGAATACCCCGAAGCATCGTCACCAGCACTATTGATACGCATACCACTAGCAATTTTTTTCAGCTGCTTGCTCAAATCAGAATCATTTTTCTTCATCTGCCCCAGTGCCAGCATAGTGCCAGAATTGTTCATAATGCTCACTGCCATCTTCTGCCGCCCCCTTCCCTAAACCTTTTGGGGCTCAAGAAAAATAGAGGACAACTGTAGCGTCTCCCTCGATAAGACAGAATCAGCCAATATATAATTATAAGAGAGGTACTCCCCCCCCGCACTTAATCCGCATAACATCTCCTCCTAAAGTACATGAATATAAGCACTTATCTATAGTATATTCTTTATTATATATCGCAAAATTCTTCTCAAAACTTAAATGTCAAAAAGCCGTAACAACGCTGCGGAATAAATATTTTCCTAAAAAACGCATACTTTTTTGTCCTTAGTGCTGAAACCGATTGGCTATCGACAGCACATACTGCCCGGCATCATAAATTTCTGCTGAAATTGGTT
>CADAAS010000064.1 GCA_902785885.1 Pseudoselenomonas ruminantium | reverse complement strand
GGAGCTGGAAAGTATGGAGAAAGCAAACGGCGTGGAATCGGTACAGATTATTGATGATTTAAGGGAGGACGACATGGATGACGGTGATAAGGCTGAGTAATATTGTGGCCCGGTCATTTTGGAGCGTCCATCAAGATATCAAACAGCATGGCCATACCTATTATTGGCTGAAAGGCGGCCGTGGCTCCACCAAGTCTTCATTCATCAGCACTGAGATTCCTCAGCTCTTAATCCGGAATCCCGATTGTCATGCGGTAGTGCTTCGCAAGGTCGGCAATACCATCAAGAATTCAGTTTATCCGCAGATTCAGTGGGGGATTGAACAGTTGGGCTTGATGAACAAGTTCAAATACAAGACCAGCCCGCATGAAATCACTTACAAAGCAACGGGGCAGAAAATCCTGTTTTTTGGCTGTGATGACCCGCAGAAAATCAAATCCATCAAATTGCCTTTTGGCTACATTGGTGTGGTTTGGATGGAGGAACTGGACCAGTTCAGTGGCATGGAGGAAATCTGAAACCTTAACCAGTCGCTTCTTCGTGGCGGCCCACAGTATTGGGAATTCTGCTCGTTCAACCCGCCCAAAAGCCAAAACTCATGGGTGAATGAGGAGCAGCTTATGGAAGATGATGCCCGCCTGGTGCATCACTCCACTTACAAGCTGGTGCCGCAGGAATGGCTGGGGGAGCAGTTCTTCAATGATGCCGCCCGCCTAAAAGCGAAAAATGAGCGGGCTTATCGGCATGAGTATCTGGGAGAAGTCACCGGCACAGGTGGTGCTGTGTTCGATAATGTGGAAGATATGCGCATGACGGATAAGCAAATAGCGCAGTTTGACCATATTTATCAAGGCTTAGACTTCGGCTTTGCTGTTGACCCGCTGGCCTTTGTCTCCATGCACTACGATGCAAAGCATGAAATCGTGTATATCTATGACGAGGTTTACCAGCAGAAGCTGACGAACCGGGCAGCCTATCAGAAGATAAAGCCTAAACTCTATGGCTGGGTAACTGCAGATAGTGCTGAGCCGAAATCCATCAAGGAACTCCAAGACCTTGGCATGAAAATAAAGGGCGCTAAGAAGGGGCCTGATTCCATTGCTTTTGGTATGAAGTGGCTGCAGGACAGGGCGAAAATCTACATCGACAAGCGCCGGTGTCCGAATACCTATCGGGAATTTGTAAGCTATGAGTATGAACAGAACCGGCAGGGACAGTTTATCAGTGCCTATCCGGACGTGAACAACCACTCTATTGACGCCTGCCGCTATGCTTTGGACAGCGTGATGGAACGGGATAAGATTATCGCTAAACGGATTAACTACTAAGGGGGTGAGAGAATGGAAAACTATACATTGCTGAAAGATGCTTATTTCGGTACTGGCGGTTTTGAGACCGGTGGTTATCTGACCAAGCATAAACGCGAAAGTGAGGACGATTACACCTTCCGCAGGAAAAATGCGTATTACCTTAATTACTTTGCCCCAATCGTCAATGCGCTGGTAGATCCGGTATTTAAGAAAGAGCCTTTGCGGGATTACACAGGTGCGGCGTCGTCTTTTGTGGAAGCGTTTCTGGATGATGTGGACGGCAATGGCACGGATATTGGTGCCTTTATGAAACGGGCAGCCATCATGGCCAAGACCTATGGTGTGTCGTTTATCGTGGTGGATAATTTCGGGGATAGTGCCGCACGAAACAAGGCCGAACAGCTGGCTATGCGGAAATTCCCTTATGTGTATGTCATGGCTCCTGAAGATGTGCAGGAATACGGCATGGACCGTATGGGCAATCTCAATTACATCAAGTTCAGGGAAATCAACAAGATTGACAATGGCGCGACCAGTTATCGCTATACGACCTATGGCAGGGATTCGTGGAAGATTGAAGGTGATGACCTGCCGGTTACCAGTGGGACATATAATCTGGGCAGGGTGCCTGTGGTTCCCTTGTTTTCAAGGGTGCTGGAGCAGAAAACCATGAAACCTGTGCCGGAGCTTATGCCTATTGCCAAGACGGCTGTATCCTTGTATAACCATTGCTCATGGCTTGGGGAAATCCTGCGGAATCAGACATTCCCATTGCTGACGATTCCCAGCCTTGACGCTACGGAGCTGACCATTGGCAACAATAATGCCCTGGGCTATTCTCCGGATAGCAGCCATACGCCTGATTTTATTGCGCCGTCTTCGGATCCGGCTAAGACATTGCAGGAGCAGATTACACTGCTGGTGCAGGAAATGTACCGCATGGTCAACCTGTCTTATGTCCTTGGCTCGACCCCTTCCAATGTCAGCGGTGTGGCAAGACAATGGGAGTTTGAGCGAACCAATCAGCAGTTGGCAAATTTTGCTCACCAATGTGAAGATGCGGAAAAAGCCGTGCTGGATTTATTCGCAGCATGGCTGAATAGCGACATAGAGTATACGGTGATTTACCCCAACGACTTTGGCGTTGTAGATGTGGCTGCACAGATTGAGCAGGCGCAGGCCGTTTTGGACCTTGGTCTTACAAATGGCATTCGGGAAGAAGTTCTGAAGCAGGTTATCACAGCATATTGTCCGGGAATATCGGATGAACGTTTTGATGAGCTGGTGGGTGAGCTCCGGCAGCAGGATGAAGATGAGCTTCATGCTGAACCGCCTGAACCGCAGGAGTGATGAGGTATGGCAAGTCCAATCTCCAAGATACTGAAATCCTTCTCCAAGAACTTTGGCACCTTTGCCGCTGGTATGTCTGCATGGATGATGGCAAACCTTCATGGCGATGATGATGTGGAAGGCAAGGTCGATGCCATGTGGAAAGCTATGGGCGTGGGGGCTTATGTCGGTGATTCAGTAAGAAATTCAATGCTATCTGCTTATGAGAAGGGCACAAAAAAGAGTATCAGCCTGTTGCCATCTGCCTTGGAGCAGGCCTGGGATGAATCCGGCATGACGCTTTCGGAGAAACTGCATGGTGCCGATAGGGAAATGCGGGATAGGATTGTCCAGACAATCAGGGAGCAGTTAAAACTCAATCATCATGCCATGACTGCCGCCCGCGAACTTTATGATGGCTACAATAGCGGCAAGGCCGTTACACGCAGGCAGAGCATACCGAAATATTTGCAGAAGGTCATTGATTTTGCCAGACGGTCGGATTTGACCAAGGACGACGAAGCCTACCTTTTGCGCATGGTTCGCAGGGCGCAGCGGCAGGTGGACAAATTGGCTGCTGATGGTGCTCCTAACCGTGCTTTGAAATCAGCCTATAGTGAACTTCTCACTGCCGTGTCGGAACGCTCCGAAAAGGCCATGCAGCGTGCTGTGCATACGGCCATCGAAGAGAAAAGTCGCTACATTGCCGAGCGCATTGCCCGGACAGAGGCGGCAAGGGCATGGGCAGATGGTTTTGTCGAGCGCTATGGCCGTGATGAAAGCGTGGTGGCCTACCAGTGGAAACTGTCTTCCCGGCATCCGAAGTTTGATATCTGCAATCTTTATGCTGAGGCTAATTTGTGGGGGCTGGGGAATGGCATCTATCCCAAGGATGAAACGCCTAAACTACCGGTGCATCCGCATTGCTTGTGCCATCTGGCGCCAGTGTTCAGCAGTGAGATGGAAGGGAAAACAGCGCAGAATCGTATTGAGGGCGCTGGCAGAAAGTGGCTGTTTCAGCAATCTGTTCATCATCGGCAGCAAATTCTGGGAATTCAAGGGAACAAGGCTGTAATGAACCAAGATTCATGGACGCATTGGGCAAGAAACTATTCTGGTGAAAAACTTCAAAGTCGCATAAAAGATTTGCCAGACACCTTGAAACCCTTCCTGCATGACGGTAAAATAAAGATAGCAGAGATTGCTGTTAGTGATGGAGAGTCGCGGTCAAGTCTAGAAAAGCGTGTTCGTGATTATATTTCTTCAGTATATTGCACTAAGGAAATAGTAGATAGACAAAAACACCATTTCCTTGGGAAAGATTATATTGAGGGTAAAGGTTATTACGACCGTGATGATTTTCCAACACTTTCTACAATTAAGCAAGCATTAAATGATGTTGAAATTAAGGTTACTAAAAATGGTGATTGGATAAAGAAAGTAAAAATCCATCATCCACAAAATACAGCTCACTATGTTGATCCATATGGTAATGAATCCAATACACACTATAGTATGGTTCATTTCTCAGATAAAGGGATTCACATTGTACCTGCAAGGGAGGGAGAAAAATGACTATGGTAGACAAAATGTATCAATCATTTGGGCACAATATCCGCTTAACGGATATTGATGGAAAGGTGTGGGAAGGTCGGGTAAGTGACTTTTCAAAGGCTATTGATAATGAGCAAGATGATGAACCTCCCTATAATTCTATCATTGTCGAAACTAAGCCTTATGGTACAGAATTTCGTGAATCAGAAATAAAATCCATTGAAATAATTGACTAATCGAATATTTGAGCACTTATCTTGAAGGTAGGTGCTTTTTTCATGCCTTTTTTCAGCCAGGTGCTGGCCGCAGGCGTTAAAGAACGGCGATATCAACTAAGCTTTGACAGCAAAGGAGAATAAATATGGCATACACATTAGCACAGATTTATGAAGCGCTCAGCAAGACGGAAAATGGCGGCGCCATGGTTGCAGATTTGCAGGAAGCAATCAGCAAGACCAGAGATGAAGCGGCCAAGAACCGCATTGAGCGCAACAAGGTACTGGATTCCCTGAACCTCCGTGACGGAGGCAATGTGGATGAGTCCTTGAAGAACCTTGCCGCATTGCTGGCGGTTGTTCAGCAGCAGGGCGGCGACCCGGCACAGCTTGGTTCGCAGATGCAGAGCTTGCAGGCACAGGTCAAGGAACTGACCGACAAATATGCTGCGTCTGAGAAGAAAGCCAAGGAAGAACATGACCGGCGTGTCCAGACGGCAATCCGTTCCAAGGCCATGGCAGCCCTTACGAATGGAAAGGCCATCAACCCAGAGGCGATGCTGAAGGTTATTGCCGATAACATCTCCATGAAGGATGATGAGACGGTGGTTTACCGCAATGGTGACACGGAGCTTTCCTTGGAGGACGGTGTGGCCGGTTGGCTGAAGGATAATCCCTGGGCGGTCAAAAACGACATGCAGACAGGGACAGGCTCCAATATGAATACTGGCGGCAAGAAGCAGTATTCAATGGAGGATTTGAAGGGCATGTCCCGTGAGGAAATCAATGCTCATTGGGACGAGATTAGTAAAGGAGTTGACAAATAATGGCTATTTCTACTTTTGTACCTCAGATTTGGGAAGCACGCCTTCTCGAACACTTGGATAAAGCTTTGGTCTACGGCAATCTCGTAAACCGTGACTATGAAGGGGATATCCGCAATCAGGGCGATACAGTGAAAATCAATCAGATTGGCGATATCACGGTGAACAACTACACCAAGGGCTCCAACATCACGTATGAAAGCGTAGATGGTACGCCGACGACGCTGGCCATCGACCAGGCGAAGTATTTTGCCTTCAAGGTGGAGGATATCGACCAGGTACAGGCCAATGTGAACTTGGTAGATGGCGCCATGGCGCGTGCCTCCTATGCACTGCGCGATGTGGTAGATAAGCATATCGCTGCCCATTACACCGATGTTACCAATACGATTGGCGATGATACCACGCCTGAGAGCATCACGTCTGCCAATAAGGCGTATGAGGCTTTGGTTGACCTGCGTACTGCCCTGGATGAAAAGAATGTTCAGAGCACGGGCCGTTTTGTCGTGGTGCCGCCGGCTTTCTATGCTTATATGCTGAAAGATTCCCGCTTTGTGGCAGCAGGCACCAGCAAGACCGACAGCGTACTGGCTAATGGTTTCATCGGTCAGGCGGCAGGTTTTGACATTTACCAGTCCAACAACGTACCGAATACCGAGGACACGCTGTATAAGGTAATGGGCGGCACGCGGCAGGGCATTTCCTACGCTCAGCAGATTCTCAGCACAGAAGCACTTCGCTTGGAAGGTACCTTCTCGGATGCTGTACGTGGCCAGCTGGTCTATGGTTCGGTGACGGTGCAGCCGAAAGCCTTGGCTGTACTGACCTGTAACCTGAGATAAGGCCATGTCACTCCATATTGACACAAGGCAGGCACGAATAGTCGCTGGCCAGCTGCGGAACCTCAATGGCCAGATGAAAAGAGACCTGAAGCAGGCCATGCAGATTTCTTTACGGGATGTGCAGGAGCGTGCAAGGGATCATCATCGGTTTACGACACGTACGGGAGAAGCGGAACGGTCGATTGAAGCTTCTCCTGTACAGGTTACCGCAACAGGTGTCAGCGGTGAGGTCGGAACTACCCGCCTGATAACGATTTATCTGCATGAGGGCACCAGACCGCATACCATCGTGCCAAGGCGAAAGCTTGCTTTGCGCTGGCCGACAGGTCCCGGCTTTGCCTTTGCCCGGCGTGTACAACATCCGGGGACAGCGGAAGACCCATTTATTTATGATGCGCTGGAGGCGGAAGAAACTGCCATTGTGTCGAGATTTGACCATGTGATAAGGAACTGGTGAGGAGTGAGCTTATGGCATTGGAGTTTATCACAGTTGAGGACTGCTCCACGGACAATATCCTGACCTGTGAGGAGTCGGATATTACCTATGCCAACAGCTATCTGGAAACGCTGGCACTTGGCTTTGGGCTGGCAGAAGATGAAATTGCCATTCCCTGCTCCGAAATCATTAAACGTTTCGGCGTGGTGGTGGCATATAGAACCAGGGCATTGGCTATGGTCGGTTCTGATTCTACGGTTATGGTGGATGGAAATCGTTCCGAGGATATCTATCTGCAAAAATACAAGCTCTATAATGAGCTGGCCGATAAACTTGAGGCAAAGCTTGACTATGCTTCTTTTGCCGTGGAGAACACAAGTGGCGCAGGAAAAGGTGGTGTCGGGATAATTCGCCTGTCCCGTGCATGATGGAACCGGCATCGCTTAGAAGGATTACGGATGCCCTGTTGGCGATACTGGAAGACAGGGTTCCGGATATTCCATGGAAAGTATCGATTATGGGGGCGACGTTCCCTAAAGAGCTGACGGGCTTCATCATCTGTGATGAGGTCCGATACAGCCCTTATGACAAGGACGAACGGATTGCGGAAGCCACTTTTGGCCTGCAGATTATTTGTCCGAATGCAAAGGGCGATACCAATACGACAGTGGTTGAGGATTACGCTATGGCTGTGCGGAAGGTTTTGGCCGAAGAATATCGGCTCGATGACTGGGCGCAGGATTCTTATGTGGAATCCATTGTGTTTGGCACAGCTAAGGGCGTGACCAATATTGGTACCGCAGTGATAACGTATATTGTGAAATATGAAGAGGAGTGAAACAAATGCCGAATGGACGTGTAAAACGTGACGCGACAGCAGATAAGCTGCAGGGCAAAGAAGTGCTGCTGTACATCAATTACGGTGATACCACAACGGCTACTTACGATGCGCCGTCCTGGACGCTTATCGGTGGCCAGACAACGGCGGATTTTGATATGAGCGCAGATTCCATCGATGCTTCGAATAAGAGTTCGGGCGGCTGGGGAGAAACCTATGCCGGCATCAAGAGCACGGAGCTTTCGCTGGAAGGGATTATCTGTAAGTCGGATGAAGGCTATACGGCCTTGAAGGATGCCTTTATTAAGGGCGAGGCTGTAGACCTTTGCCGCTATGCTGCCAATGGCACCGCAGACCGCAACTGGTACAACATCACGGAACTTTCCGACAGCACGCCGCATGATGATATGGCAACGTTCTCAGTCACCTTGGCAGGCATCGGTGCACCGACTTTTTATACCGGTCTTTCCAGCATCGATGATGTTCTGGCCGGTGCAGACACGCTTTAATGAATAGTGGAGGTATCTAAATGTATTACGACCGTATTTCGCGTCGGGTCCATTTAGAGATTGGCGAGAAGGAGCATCTTCTCGCCTTTACTCTTTCCGGACTCGAACAATTGGAAGCCCGTGCGGGTGAATCTCTTGTCTCTGTGGTAACCGGCAATAAAATACCGAAAATCAGCCTTTTGGTGGACGGGTTCCAGATTGCCCTGCAGGGCGGTGGCGAGCGGATGGAGCGCGAAGAAGCCAAAGCGCTGGCCGAGCAGGCGATTGATGAAATGGAAAATGGCATTGCCGATTTCACCTTATTATTCATGGCCTTGATTGGTTTGTCCGGTTTCCTCGGAAACGAATTTTCGCATAAGATGTGCGATAAGGCAGGCTTGGTGGATAAAGATGGCGACCCGGTGAGCATACCAAAAAACGTGAAACAGGCAAAACGCAAGGTCACGAAATAACGTCATTTAATGACTATCTGACTTATGTTTTGCCTATCTGCTATGGTGTGTTGAATTTGACCGGGGATGAGATTGGCCGTCTTACACCGTATGAGCTGAATATGAGAATAAGCGGTTATGAGGAACGGATGAAGCGCCAGCGTATCTTTTACGCGAACTTCGTAACGGCGCCCATCATCAATGCTGCGGGACATCCCAAACATCCGGTTACGGTCAAGAAGCTGTTGCCGGATGATTTTGGTAATGGCTCCCCGGTCAAGGTCAGCCAGGAACAGGCCGACAGCCTGAGGAAATTTGCGGAAGAGCAGGAAAGGAGGCGACAAAATGGCACAGCACAGAATACAGATTAACATTACAGCCGATAATGCCGAAGCAATCCGGCGGCTGGAAGAGCTCCAAAGGGAGTTGCAGGATTTGGGCAACAATGACGGCCCCCAGCGGGCAGCCAAGGGAATGGAGAAACTCACTTCCGCTATTGGCAATGTTAAAGCGGCGCTTGCTGGAGCATTTGCGGTGGGAACCATTGCTGAAATCGGTAAATCCGCATTAAAGGCTGCAGCGGATATGGAAGTCCTCCAAAAAGGCCTGACCTTCCAGGTGGGCAATCAGGAAATGCAGAAACTGGTTGCTTCTATGCAGAAATTGGGAGAGGAATCCGCTTTTAGTGGTTCCGCCCTGATTCCCATGGCCCGCAAGTGGATAAATGTGGGTGCTTCAGCGGATGAGGCAATCGGACAGATGCGGATGATTGTTGATGCCGCTTCGGCGTTTGGCCTGACCGAAAATCAGATTGGTCTTTGTACCGATGCATTGACCAAGATGGCTTCTGAAGGGCGTGTCAATGCTGAGGACATGAATGCCCTGAATGATGATGGCATTCCCGCCTGGCAGTTATTGAGTGAAGCGATGGGGAAACCTGTAGCAGAACTGCGGGAAATGAGCTCCAAGGGGCAGTTAGCACAGGACGCTATCAATGCTTTGTACGATGGCATTGAAAAGCGAACCAAGGGCGCCACGGAAAATATGAACGGCACGTTGAAAGCCGCGTTTGCCAATCTTGAGGAGATGGCAGGCAATTCCCTGGTCGGTATCGGCAATATTTTGGATTCCGTATTTGATGTTCGTGGGACGGTCAGCAAGCTGGGGGACATGGTGCAGATTTTTCGCGGTTATGTCGAAAGCATCAATACCACGATTGCCAATGGCGGTAATCCCATAACGGCCATACTGGATGAAATAACCAATATCAGCCCCTTGGCGGGCAGTGTGGCCAATACGGTGGTGGCCGCGTTCACTTCAGTCAAACAGATATTCGATGACCTGAAGACGACGATTCAGGAAAACGCCACTCTGCTGGGGAATATTGCTGTGTTCGCTGGCACCATGTACGCCTCGTATACGATTCTGACGGCAGTGGCAGGTGCATGGGCCGCTGTAACATCGGGCGAAGCTTTAGCAACCGCAGGAATGTATGCCTTTGGTGCAGCGCAGCGGCTGGTTAATGCGTTGGCTCTGGTCAATCCGTACACAGCCTTGTTTGCCGCTATTGTCGCCGGTATCGCACAGGTGGTGACGAACTGGGATTCCATCAAGGAAGCGGCCAGCGCTGCCTTTGACTCAGTCAGTCAGACAGTTTCCGATTTTGTTGCCGGTTTAGAGGAAGCATGGACTTCTGTGGTGGAGTCAGTTGAATCTGTTTGGTCGGCCTTGGCAGATTGGTTTTCGGATTTATGGGATTCGGTTACCGATATTGTCAGCGAAGCCTGGGACGCAATTGGTGAAATTATCAGCGATTATTTTGATGTTGTGACGGCTGTATGGAGTCCGATTATCGACTATTTCCAATCGGTATGGGCCAGTGTATCGGATGTTGTTTTGGCAGCATGGAATTATATCTCTGAACTGGCTTCGGAGGCCTTGGATTACCTGGAAGGATTATGGCAAGGTGTTGCAGATTGGTTCGAATCGATGGTTTGGAGCCCGGTCGCTAATTTTGCGGATGATTGCTGTAACAGCATCAAGGAATTCTTCCAAAGTGCCTATGACTATATTGTTGGTGTCTTTGGCGGTCTTGCCAGCTGGTTTGCGGATAATGTGGTAAACCCCATCAAGGAAATGTGGAATTCTCTGCCGGGCATGAACGGTGATTTCAGCCTTACCAGCGGGAACAGCGGCCCGGTCAATCCATCACAAAATAAAGCCTCCGAAGGAAAACGCTATCGTTTTAAGAGTACGCCTTCCGGTGGTGGTGCTGGTTCCAAAGGTGGCAGCGGTTCTGGTGGTGGCAGGTCTTCTGCTGATAATGCCGCAGAAAAAGCCGCAAAAGCCCAGGAAAAGGCACAGAAGAAAGCTGAAGACCTCTACGAGGATATGCAAAAGTTCTTTGCCACGCATAAGGGCACGGAATATCAAAAAAAACAGGCCGAGATTGCGGGTAAAGTTAAAGATAAAAATCAAAAGATAGATGAACTGGCTGCAGCCGGTGCCAATGCTGACCTGATTCAAAAACTGCGTCAGCAGGTAACCGAGTACCAGCAACTGCTATCGACAGATGTGGTCAAAAAGCATAAGGAAGCGATGACAGAATTTAATCTGCTGGCGCAGGAAGCTTTTGCCAAATCGACAAAAGACTATGCGGCACAAGCGGCTATTAAATATGCCATTACCAAAAATCAGCTGGCCAGGGAGCGGGAGGAAAAGGAAAAAGAGCTGATGCTCGATGAAAATGACACCGCGACCAAAGAAGCGATTGCTGCCGAATATTATGCTAAATTGCAGCAGGCCGAAAATGAACGGCTGAAAGCACATGAAAAAGTGCACAGCAAAATTATTAGTGACATGCAAAAAGAGGGCAATGTCGCCGGTATCCTTGCAGATTACCGCGTCAATAAGGATAAATGGGCAGCTGAACAGCAAAAGGCGTCCTTGCAGAGCCTGGCCGATTTTACCCAAAAGAATCTGCAGATGCTGTCTAAGAGCTGGCAGGACAATATCATTGATTCCTTGGATGAGGTACAAAATGAAATGGGAAATATGATTTCGGATTTCATCACGGGTACCAAAAGCGCATCGGACGCATTTTCTGATTTTGCCGGCAATATCCTGAATATGATGGCCAAGATTGCCGCACAAAAACTGGCGGCATCGTGGATGAACGGTCTTAAGGGGCTGTTTCATTTTGCTGATGGCGGTAGTGTGGATGGCTATGCTGCTGGCGGTTATATATCGGGCCCGGGAACAGGCAAATCCGATTCTATACCTGCATGGCTGTCCAATGGCGAATATGTT
>CADAAS010000063.1 GCA_902785885.1 Pseudoselenomonas ruminantium | reverse complement strand
ACACCTATCCTGCAGCGCTCTCTGGCGGCCAGCAGCAACGGGCAGCCCTGGCCCGCATTTTGGCCACCCCGGCCAAAATCCTGCTATTGGATGAACCGTTTTCTGCTTTGGACAGTTATCTGAAAGGACAGATGGAAACCGAGCTCATGGATATACTGCCAGCCTACGGCAGAACCGCAATCCTCGTCTCCCATGACCGCGGCGAAATTTATCGCCTGGCGGACAAGGCTGCTGTCATCAATCAAGGCAAAATGGAAACTCCTCAAAACACCAAAGACCTTTTCCATAATCCACAAACACTTGCGGCCACACTGCTGACTGGCTGTAAAAATATTTCCCGCGCCCAACGCATAGATGACCAGCATATCTACGCCCTGGATTGGGATTTGCCCTTGAAAACAGCCACCGCGCCTTCATCCCGGATAAAATATACCGCTATCCGGGCACATTTCCTGACCGCACTGGAAAAACCTGCCGGGGAAAATGTTTTCCCCATGGAAGTCGTGCGCGTGATTGAAGATACGTTTTCCTATATCGTCATGGTCCGCCCTCAAGGAAAAGCGGTAAAGCCGCTGCGTTGGGAACTGGACAAACAACAATGGCAGCAGTTGAAAAAAACGACACTTTATCTCTATCTGCCCCCTGAGCAGATTATGATGATGAATAGTTAACGAGGTACAAAGATGCTTGACTGGAATCCCCTTATCATCACGCTGGAAACAGCAGTCACCGCCACAACCATCACCTTTTTTATCGGCATTTTTCTGGCCTATGGGGTCATGCGCATGCACAGGTTCCAAGGGCTAATGGATGCCATTATCACGCTGCCCCTGATCTTGCCACCTACGGTAGTCGGCTTTTTGCTGCTGTTGCTATTGGGCAAGCGCAGCTTTATCGGGCAAGCGCTGCTGCAATGGGATATCCATCTGGTTTTTACCTGGCCCGCTGCTGTTATTGCGGCTGTTGTTGTTTCCCTCCCGCTTATGTACCGCACCACCCGCGGTGCTTTTGAACAATTGGACCCAAACATCATCTATGCAGCCCGTACGCTGGGGGTATCGGAATGGCGCATTTTTTTTTTTTTTTTTCTGCCAAATGCCCGGCAAGGGATTCTTGCCGGACTGGTTCTGTCCTTTGCCCGGACAATAGGTGAGTTTGGCGCTACCATCATGTTTGCCGGCAACATTCCCGGACACACCCAGACCATGTCCACCGCTATATACGCCGCTGTCCAAGCCAATGACTATGCCCTTGCCGAGAAGTGGGCGACCGGTATCATCCTGTTTTCCCTGTTGTTTATCCTTTCGCTGAATCACTGGCTGAACCGGCAAGCTCGGAAAGCATTTTAAAAAGATAGCTCGACTTAGCCGAACATGCACAAAAATAGGCTGCTGCAATGCGTGATTTTCACATTGCAGCAGCCTATTTTTTATCCGTTACCGTTTTTTCGCCATCAGCCATTTAACCTGGCGCAGGAAATCAATCATGCTGCAGGCAATCACATTCTTCTCACTCATCAGCTCTTTTAAGCCATAAATGTTCTGGCGCATCGTGGTGACCAAGCCACCTACGGAGCCTGCGCCTTCGGCTACTTCCCCCATCATATTGCTGGTCTTATGGATGCCATCCACTATCCGATGACTGTAGTCGCCAACACTTTCCGTACTCTTGGTCACATCGGCAAAACTCTCCTGCACTTTGCCGACAAAAGTGGCATTTTCCAAGGTTTTCTGCCGAGTCTGCTCAATAGCCTGGCTCATTTCGCCAATGGATTGATACAAGGCATTGATTTTCGTCCAGCTTCCCTTCTATCTCCCGCATCTTTTCCGACAATGCACCGATATCATTGCCCGCGCCGCTGACCACCGTTCGGGAATTATCCATTATGGTGGAAATATTTTGGGCATATTCTTCCAGATTATTAAAGTGTTCATTCAGGTAAGTGAAGTCCTTATTCACCTGACCGATTCCCGCATAGGTTTCCTGCATCTTTTGCACGTATTCCGCTATGCCGGTTTCAGCCTGCGTAAGTTCATTCATGCGTTCATCAAGATAATCAATCCCATAGGCAATCTGCCTATCCATATTTGCCTGCTTTTCCGGCACAGCTGCATGCACAGGCGGTTTTGTCGCTGCCGTATTCACAGCCTGTTTTTCTGCGGCTCTTTGGTTATAAAAAGGCTCTTTTTTCCTGCCAAAATCAAAGATTCCCATAACACGCACCCCTTACTCAAAAACAGCGGCAATCATGGTCTGGTTGAAATGCTGCTCGTAAATCTGCTCACCATATCCCCCCCAGCCGATATAATCACCAAGCACCGTTCCCATGCTGCGGAAGAATTCATCTGCATAGCCCTCACTTTCAAAGAGCAGGGTACGCGCCAGACAATTCACCATAATCGACAGCGACGGACGAGGCACATCCTGCTTGATTCTCTGCATCGTCTCCCGATTGACCTGCCGATAATCATCCGGCTGCAGCATGACAATCTGATCATTTTCGTAAATGCGTGCATGGTACTTCATCGTCTGCCGGTCGGTATCCATACCATCATTGGCAATGATGTACATATCCTTGCCGATGATACGCCCTACCGGATTGCTGTCCAAAAAGTTCCGATCCATCTGCGAAGTAGTCAGGCCGTGCATATTTGCTTCCATTTCCGAAGCCGGACGGCCATCATAGGCCATGACCTTACGCGTAAACGCATCGACCTTCGTAGCCGTCAATGGCTCGCAGATGGGCTTGTAGATATTTTCCCGATAAAGATGGATGCGGCCGCCAAGATTGCGAATCAGCACAAATACACTGGCCTTTTCATAAACTTTGCCATTTAAGGAAACCAATGTCTTTTCCGCTAAGCCGCGGTCGCCTGCCGTACCGCCAAAAACAGGGATATGCTCTTTTCGCAGTACGGAATTCAACACCGCCAGCACCGATTCCTCGCACGAAATCAAGCCATTTGTCGCGGTCAGGCAAATCGTATCATCTGCGCGATGGGTACCTAACTGGCGCACAGCCTCCTGCACGCGCTCCACATACTTGAGCGGGCAGCAATCTGCCTCCTCCAAGACATTTCCCACACATTCAATGCCGCTTTCAATCGCCAACACTTCCAACGTATCATGAAAAATCCCCGCATTGGAAAATGCGGCAATCGAAGTTGTCCCCATGACAATGCTATGGGGAAACCGCGCCTGCATCTTTTGGCTGGTCTCAGCAAAAGCGGCCACCGTCGTTGTAAACCAAACAAACTTTGCCTGCGTCATGGTCTGGCAAGCCTGATTGATGGCATTGTCCACCGGCGTTGCCTGACTGCGTCCAATCTTATAGTCCATAGCGTTCTCCTTTATCTCACAAAACTCTATTGATTATTTCGACTATTTCATCATTTTTTCCTGCTGTACAGAAAAATAGTTAAACTGCCTGCATATACCCCTAAAGTAGTATGGTGATTTTTATTTTATACTTTGGTGGTATTGGCATGGATGATGTTCAATCGTATAATATTTTTTGTCACTTGGGGAAGTGATGACACACACATGCCTTTATAAGTAAGAGTGGGGAAGCTTTGCAGGTAAAGGAATTATACGATGAAAAACGCAGGTTCTGAATCAACCTGCGTTTTTTCGTGTCCATATTTCATGATAACAATATCGCCAAGGCAATAATGGTTAAAACCAGCCCCTGCACAATGCCCAAAATCCGATTCAAATTCTTAGTGCCCAAAATAAACGTCCGGACTCTGCCTGCGCAAAGGGCAATGCCCGAAAAGATAACAAACGCCTGCAAGGCAAAGACCGCCCCTAAAAGGGCGATATTCCAGGCAAAATCCGCACTTGCTGCATCCACAAACTGCGGCAGGAACGCCAGAAAAAAGAGCAGTACCTTGGGATTTAAGATATTCATCAGCACCCCACGGCGATAAACCGCCCCATAAGAGGACGTTTCATCTGCCTGCCCCATCTGCAGCTCCCCCGTTTCATGAAAAGCTTTCCATGCCAGATACAAGAGATAACCTGCACCAACGAATTTCAGCCCGGCAAAAGCCAGCGGCGAACTTTGGATAAGTGCCGCAACGCCTAAGATGACCAGCCCCGTATGAAAGACAATGCCGCTTGCCAGTCCGGCACTCAGAAAAACACCGCTTTTGGCACCGCTCGCCAGACTCTTGGCCAACAGATACAGATTATCCGGGCCGGGTGCTAAAGTCAGCAGCACAGACGCGGTCAAAAAATAGCTTAGCGTATTTATTTCCATAAATGTCTCCTCTCGTGTATAATAGTAAGGTATTTTTTAATCAAAGGAGATGTTTTTTTGTATATCGAATATATTACTCTGGGAGCAGTATTGCTGCTCAGTTATCTGGGACATAATATGACGGTAGTCTATGCCACAGCCATTGTCCTGGGCTTAAAGCTTTTAGGATTGACCACTGCGCTGAATGCTCTTGGTTCACAAGGACTTAACTGGGGCAGCATCATTCTCACGGCGGCAATCTTAGTCCCCATTGCCAACGGCACCATCACCATCAACAACATGATTGATGCCTTCCGCACCCATGCCGGGGTAATCGCCATCGTGGCCGGTCTCTTAGCTGCGGTCGCGGGCGGCAGCGGTGTTGACCTGCTAAAAAATACGCCGGATGTCATTCCGGCGCTGATTATCGGCACCATGGCAGGAGTCCTGCTATTCCACGGCGTTGCCGTAGGCCCCTTGATTGCCGGTGGCCTGACCTACTTCGTGCTCTGGCTGATGAAAGCCTTTAGCTGATGCTGTTGCGGAAAGCCGCATTGCCCATGCAATAGGTCGTGCAAATGGCCACAGCCAAAGCATCGGCGGTATCATCAGGCTTGGGCGGCTCCGGCAGGTGCAAAAGTTTCGTCACCATATAGATGACCTGCTTTTTGTCCGCCTTGCCATACCCCGTCACATCCTGCTTAATCTGCATCGGCGTGCGCTCCACAATGGGAATATTGTTTTTGGCCGCCGCGAGCAGCACGACACCGCGCGCCTGACCTACGGGAATAGCCGTGGTGACATTGCGATTGAAAAAGAGTTTTTCGATGCCCATAATATCGGGCTTATACTCCTTCATCAGCGCATCGAGTTCATCGTAAATCTTGACCAGCCGGTCTTCCATGCGCATCTTGGGCGAGGTGAATACGGAACCGTATTTTATCGGGATAAGACGGCTGCCGCGCGATTCCACCAAGCCAAAACCGCAGATGGCCGTACCGGGGTCAATTCCTAATGCAAGCATTTAATTCCTTTCCAAAATATACAAATACAAAAGCCCGCTAGGCTGATGATGACTTTCCGTAGCTTTTGACAAGCCTGTCTATGGCAAAGGAAAGTTATCGTCAACCCAGCGGGCGCCTTATTGCCACGAACTAAAAGCCTGTGGCCTTTTATTTTATTCTTCGTCCGTTTCGTAGTTGCTGTATACGTTCTGTACGTCGTCGTTGTCTTCCAGGGCGTCTTCGAGCTTCTGCATCTTTTCGGCATCTTCGCCGGACAGTTTTACGGTGTTTTCCGGAACCATCGTGATTTCAGCGGAAGCCGTTTCGATGCCCTTTTCGCCTAAAGCAGCTTCGATGGCATCAAAAGCATCCGGCTCAGCGGTGATTTCGAATACATCGCCTTCGTCCTTCATGTCATCCGCGCCAGCTTCGAGCACGATTTCCATGAGTTCGTCCTCGTTGTCGAACACTTCTTTTTCAACAACAAAGATGGCCTTCTTGTTGAACATCCAGCCTACGCAGCCGTCCTGGCCGAGGTTGCCACCGAACTTGGAGAACAGATGGCGCACATCCGCAGCCGTACGGTTGCGGTTATCCGTGAGGATGTCGAGCATAACAGCCGTACCAGCCGGGCCGTAACCTTCGTAAGTAAGCTCTTCGTAGTTGCTGCCTTCAGAAGCGCCGAGCCCCTTCTGGATAGCGCGGTTGATGTTGTCCTTCGGAATGTTGTTGGCCTTGGCCTTGGAAAGCGCCAGTTTCAAACGCATATTACCCGTGGGGTCACCGCCGCCCATGCGTACGGCAATGGTGATTTCACGACCGATTTTCGTGGTGATACGACCACGGATGGCGTCGTTGGCGCCTTTTTTACGTTTAATGTTGGCCCATTTGGAATGTCCTGACATGCAAAATTCGCTCCTTTTGCTTATTTACCCTCGATGTGGCGAGGAAAATTTCATTAATAACGGTAGTATTATACTACGATTACCCACTTCCGTCAAATGTTCCTCCCCCTTTCACACAGGTTTATATGGTACTTTTCTTGCATCTCCCGCAACAAACGGATTTTTTCAATCATCCCAATAACGGCATCCTTGATTTTCCCACCGTCAATATTATCCCTAGCCTTGACTAGTACTATGGGCAGGAATCCTTCCTGCAAGGCGAACAGGACGTGACTTTCGCCATGGAATACACGATAGAAACAGAAAACATAAGTTTACCTAAAAATGCCAACAAAATTGGTTACAACAATCAACAGTTGCTTAAACAACCAACAAATGATAGAATACAGAGGTTACTATAATAAAGGAGAAATGTTCTATGCAGGTTATAAGTTTATTCAGTGGCTGCGGTGGACTAGACCTTGGCTTTGAAAAAGCAGGGTTCAAAATTCCCGTTGCAAACGAATTTGATAAAAAAATCTGGGCAACCTTCAAGGAAAACCATAAAAACACCCATCTCATAGAAGGCGATATTCGACAAGTTACCAAGGATGATATAGCAAACTATGTACACGGTGAAATTGATGGCATAATTGGTGGCCCTCCTTGCCAATCCTGGTCAGAAGCAGGTGCCTTAAAAGGGATAGAGGACGAACGAGGACAGCTATTTTATGACTATATACGAATCTTAAAGGAATTCCGCCCAAAATTCTTTCTAGCCGAGAATGTCAGTGGCATGCTGGCAGCTCGTCATTCAGAAGCCGTAAAAAATATCCTTTCACTTTTTGAAAAAGCTGATTATGACGTTACTTTTACATTGGTAAATGCAAAGGATTATGGAGTAGCTGAAGAAAGAAAACGTGTCTTCTTTATCGGCTTTAGAAAAGACCTAAAAATTAAATTTACCTTCCCAAAAGGCTCCACAACGAATGATGAAGACAAGATAACTCTTCGTGATGTCATCTGGGACTTAAAAGATACCGCTATCGCTGCTGCTGACAAGAATAAGCATAATCCATTGGCAATCAACAACAATGAATATTTTACCGGTTCTTTCTCAACAATTTTCATGAGCCGTAATCGTGTAAAATCATGGGATGAGCAGGCCTTTACGGTACAAGCATCCGGCAGGCAATGCCAGCTTCACCCCCAGGCACCAAAAATGGAGAAGCATGGTAAAAATGATTGCCGCTTTGTAAAAGATTCCCTGGACTTGTATCGCCGGATGACCATTCGCGAAGTTGCGCGAATTCAAGGATTCGGTGATGATTTTAAGTTTATTTACGATGACACAAATACGGCATATAAAATGATAGGAAACGCCGTTCCTGTTAATCTTGCCTTTGAAATTGCAACGGCTATAAAGAAATTTTTGGAAGGAAAAGGACACGAAGTTATTCCTGCCCAAAATGCCATTGATGCCAAGGAAGACAATCGTCTAAAAACCGAAAAATGAGCACCAAAAATGAGCAACTAAAACAGTTGCTCATTTTTGTGTCTTTTATTCATAAATGATAGTATCGTCCGTTACATTATAACTTTTTAAGTCATCTGTTGTTGATACACCCATTGTCTCCAAAGCACTCATTAATTTCTCATAAGCACTATTGCCACGATTTAACAGTGGAGCATCGAAAACAAGCGTATGTGATAATTTATTATCTTTCACTTCCCAATCTACAAAAACAGCCAACGGCCTATTTCCATCATACTTATTTTTATAAGAATAATAATTTAATGCCTTGCACGCAAAATAAATCTTAGGATGTTCTTCTGCATATTTCACTATTGGAATCATTTTATCTACAGCATCTTGTATCCTATTAATTTTTTCATCCTCAAAAAGCATATAATTTGCCACACCACTATTTTCTATTTCCATCCCATTCACAATAGCGTTTCTTTTATTTTTAGGAAGGTTAGTGCCAGAATACACATCTATAATTTGATTCTTGGTAAGTTGCATGTCACCACTTAGTTCACCATTACTTTTGTTAACGAATTCAAACTTCCAGCCTAATGTAATAGCGCCCTTATCTGTATGCCTATATTTATTCTTATATATAAGCTTTCGTGAATAGAACTTATTCCTTATACTGTTTGTCGCATTTCTAATTATATCGTTCCAATCATCGCCAAATATTTGTTGCGCTCTTTTGTCACTCATCTTATTTTCTAGGAAATCTGCATTATCTTGCTTGTACGATATCTTAAATTCCCTTGCTTCTTCAGATTCAGACTTAGCGAGAACATAGATATCTGTTTTAGGCTCACCTTTGTCACATGTCGGTTTATCAGCTCTTATGACCATATACTCTTTATTATCATAATTAAACCTTCTTCCCACAGCGAACAAACCTAGTATACTCTTTTCTGACTCTGAAAATTTCTTTCCCATTTTCATCTCTCCCTATTTATTTAATTAATATTATACATTCTCAGTATAGCGGCACTTAGGGAAACTTGTACATCCATAAAACTTCCCGTACCTTCCGTCCTTTAATTCTAGTGGAGAGTTACACCAAGGACATACTCTTTCATCATCATTTTTTGTCAATAAACTAACATTATTATGAATATATGTTTCCTTATCTTGCCATATCCTATCAAAACTTTTCACAAACTCATTGCACACTGTTGCATCATTTATAACAATAAAACATCCAACTTCTGAATAAGTTCCGTGATATGACATTCCAGGTATTTTCTCAAATCTCTCTATATTAATATCTTTCTTATATGTAAATTGCGTCGGTGTAAAATTACACGTAGTAAGTATAAGCGTGTTATCTACAATTATATATTTAGAATGAACATTTTCATTTACAGCATACTTACATGATGAGTATTTGATATATTCCTTCATAAAAATTTTATAATTCCGTATATTCGCCGGTTTCCTTTGGTCATGATTATCTCCATTCTCATCGACAAATGTCTGTGACAAGCACCTTATATCAATACCATTTCTAGCTTTTTGAATTACATTTTTTAGGAAACCATACTCTTCACTTTCATAAGTTTCATAATCACAAATATGTTCAGCACAAATGTAGATTCTTTTTTTAGCTCCATCAATAATCTCTTTAATCCTATTTCGCACAGTGCGTTGTACATCATCATAAAAAGGTGCTATATAGTAACTATTAGATGATAACAGCACATTTTTCATCTCCATTATATTACTATAATTGTGCGTTTCATCAAATTCTTTAATATTCTTCGAACTTTTTATCAAGTCAATATAAAACTGGCAAGCAGCAGAATAATCTTCTTTTGCAAAGCTATTGCCATCTCCAATGACAAGGACTTCATTTTTTACTAAATCTCTCACAGCCAGATTAGATGATGTCAAGCCAATAGCTTCCTTATTTCCTCTCATCCTTACGTAAAAGGTTTTACTATGCATACTATACGGCATGCGCCCCCTTGAAAAAGGATTCATTTTACTGCTACGAACATAAATATGCGGAAAAACATATAAATTCAATTTGGACATTGTTTCATTTTTTATCTTATCATATATGTTCTTTGCCAGTTCATACTTTGTCTTATCTTTATATAGCAATTCCCCTGTTTCATATTCATATATATCTTTTGGTTTGCTATCATCATAACCTTCTAATGGAATCGATATAACATTGACTTCAATTCCATGTATAGCCAGTTCATTAAGTTTATTAAAAAGAATTTCATTATTAAATAAATATAATGAAATGCATATCGACTCAATTTCATTTATGTTGTCATCAAAGTATTTCATTATCCTTTGAAGTATTTTAGGGCTGCATCCATAATTGTTGAAATATTTTCCTTTTTCATATTTATAATCACTTTTATAATCAAATATCACATCTATCATAAATCATTCCACCTCATCATTAGCACAATATAAGGAGCAGAAAATATCCTCCTCTTTTCTTGTTATATTATAAGACAAGTTCATCTTTTTATCAATTTCACACCACAATTGGCCTTGGCTTCCACGAATATGCATTGAAAAACAAAAGGATTTTTTTTAATCCCGTTGAATTACTTGAATTATAGACATTCAACAAAAAGAAAGTTTGTGATAATATATGAATAAATATACACCTGTTCAACGCCACACTATTATGAGCCATATCCGTTCAAAGGATACCATGCCAGAAATCCTATTACGCAAAGCCCTATGGGCACGCGGATGGCGCTACCGAAAAAATTACACAGCACTTCCAGGGACCCCAGATATTGCATTGACACGCCGTAAAATTGCCATATTTGTTGACGGAGATTTTTGGCATGCCCGCGGCCACACAAGCAATCCCGGTGAGCAGATATCAACCAACCAGGAATATTGGCAAAAAAAATTGTCCCGCAACGTAGAACGAGACAGAGAGGTTAATGATGCATTAACCGAGGCCGGGTGGCTTGTATTAAGATTTTGGGAATCTGATATCAAGGCAGACTTAGGCACATGCATCAAAAAGATAGAAGAATACCTTTAGAGCCACTGAAAGGTCATCTTTCTTCCAATCTCGCCTTGAAATTCCTGCAATTCTAAAAAAATAATGACCGTTTATACTGGAAACTCCCCATTTTACTTTACGATATCCTGATACATCTCCGGGCGCCGGTCGCGGAAAAGGCCCCAGCTCAGGCGGTCCTTGGCGTATTGGTCAAGGTCAAAAGAAGCGGTCAAAACCTGCTCGTCCATGCGGCTTGCTTCCGCGATAATCGCCCCGGTGTTATCCGTGATAAAGGAAGAACCATAGAAGCTCAGCGACGAGGACTGGCCGCCGTTTTCTGCGCACGGTTCCACGCTCTCTACGCCAATGCGGTTAGCCGCGATTACAGGCACGAGATTGCTGCCCGCATGGCCCTGCATACAGCGCCGCCAATGGGGCATGCTGTCGGTTTCAAGGATTGGCTCAGAGCCAATCGCCGTGGGATAGAGCAGGATTTCTGCTCCCTGCAAAGCCATGGCACGGGCAGCTTCGGGGAACCACTGGTCCCAGCAGATGCCTACGCCCACTTTGCCATAGCGGGTATCCCAAACCTTAAAACCGGTATCCCCCGGCGTGAAGTAGAATTTTTCCTGATAGTAATGGTCGTCGGGAATATGTGTCTTGCGGTAAACGCCCAAAATCTCACCATCCGCATCGAGCATGGCAATGCTGTTAAAGAGCCGCGTGCCATCCTTTTCATAGAAACTGATGGGCATAGCCACGGCCAGTTCTTTGGCGATGGGCCGGAAATGCCGCACGGCCGGATTTTCCTCTACGGATGTGGCATAATCATAGAAATCATACTGCCGCTGCTGGCAGAAATAGGGCCGTTCAAAAAGTTCCGGCAGCAGGAGTATCTGTGCACCCTGCTCCGCGGCCTTGCGTACCAGCTGTTCGGCCTTGTTTATATTCTCACTTACACCTGCCACCATCTGCATTTGAATGGCGGCAACGGTTACTTTGCGCATTATCTCACCTCGTGTCTCTGCGTGATGGAAGGAATCTGCTGGGTCAGGCAATGGAAGTTGCCGCCGCCCACGATAACGGCTCTGGCAGGCAAGGGCACAACCTGGCGCTCCGGGAAACATTCTCCTAAGATACGCTGTGCCTCCTTGTCCATTTCATCACC
>CADAAS010000062.1 GCA_902785885.1 Pseudoselenomonas ruminantium | reverse complement strand
GCTCGAAAAGGTTGTTATGCTCCGCGTAGTCGACAGCAAGTGGATGGAACACTTAGACCACATGGATATGCTGCGTGACGGCATCAACCTGCGGGCTTATGGTCAGCGCAATCCGCTCGTGGAATACAAGATTGAAGCGCTCGATATGTTCGAGGAAATGGAATCGGCCATCATGGACCAGATTGCTTCACTGATGTATCATGTGAGCATTGTAACGCCGCAGCAGCAGGAAGCTGAAGCAGCAGGTGAGCCGGTCGAAGCCAGCGTCACCCAGAAGCAGAAGATGGAAGAAACCATTAAGGCACAGCGCTCCCAGCTGTCTGACCACCTGAGCAGCGCTCAGGCCAGCCACGGTGATGAAGTCAGCACGGCAACGGCAAAGAAAGCGCAGGCTGCAGACAAAGTCGGTCGCAATGACCCCTGTCCCTGCGGCAGCGGCAAGAAGTACAAGAACTGCTGTGGGCGGCGTTGATGAGTTAGTAGTCTATAGATAATGTAAGGTATAATGGATTAAATATCCATGATGATGGAACGGAAAAGCCGCGGGAGTCCGGTGGACTCCCCGGACGGGACGTTTCACAGGCTACGAATGAGGTGTGAAAGGAAAACATGTTAGAAGATTTGAAACCCCGCTTAGGCGAACTCAAGGAAAAACTCGACCATATGGGTGAGTCCTTGGAAATTCCCCGCAAGGAGGAAAAAATCGCCGAGCTCGAATATAAGATGGGCGAACCCACGTTTTGGGATGATGCGGAAGCTGCCCAGAAAATCAATCAGGAACTGGCGGACTTAAAATCCAGCGTGGATAAGTATAAGTCCTTGGTATCCAAGCACGAAGATGCGGAAACCCTGCTGGAAATGGGCCTTGAAGAAGATGACCCCAGCATGGAAGATGATGTCAAGTCCGAACTCGATGAAGTGGCCGAGGGACTTGAAGCCCTGCAGCTCGAAGTGCTGCTCTCCGGCCCCTATGATGGCAACAATGCCATCCTGACCCTGCATGCTGGTGCGGGCGGAACGGAAGCCCAGGACTGGACGCAGATGCTGCTGCGCATGTACGGCCGTTGGGCTGAACGCCACGGCTTCACCGTGGAAACAGCCGATTTGCTGCCCGGTGATGAAGCGGGGGTAAAATCCGCTACGCTCTTTATCAAGGGACATAACGCCTATGGCTTCCTGAAATCGGAAAAGGGCGTACACCGCCTTGTGCGCATTTCGCCGTTTGATGCCAATGCCCGTCGTCATACGTCGTTCTCGGCCTGCGATATCATGCCGGAAATTGACGATGCGGTGGAAGTGGACATCAACATGGCCGATGTGCGCGTGGATACCTACCGTGCATCCGGTGCTGGCGGCCAGCATATCAACAAGACTTCCTCGGCTGTGCGCATGACCCATGAGCCGACGGGCATCGTGGTGCAGTGCCAGAACGAGCGCTCCCAGCTGCAGAACCGCGAGCAGTGCTTAAAGATGCTCCGCGCCAAGCTCTTTGAGCTCGAAATGGAGAAGAAGGAAGCAGAGCTTGCCAAGCTCGAAGGCGACCAGCAGAACATCGAATGGGGCAGCCAGATTCGTTCCTATGTGTTCCAGCCCTATACGATGGTCAAAGACCACCGTACGAGCCAGGAAACCGGCAATGTGCAGGCGGTTATGGACGGGGATATCGACCCCTTTATCCGCGCATTTTTGGCGGCAAAGGCCAATCACGAAATTTAAGCATTTCGATGAGAATGTGAAAAAGCCTTCCCAAAAGGGAAGGCTTCTATTTTGAGGGGGAGGGCTGATTTTGCGAAAAGGCTTGACTATTCTAGGTGCTTTATTCATAATAATAATCGTGTTTAGCGAGACGCTGCTTCCCTGGCTGGCCAGAGAAACCTTGCAGACCCGCATGAACGAGCGGCTTTCGACCACGGATGCCCAGGTGGCGGTGGACAGCAGTCCGGGAATTTTGCTCATGTTGGGGCAGGTACAGCAGATGCATGCTGTGGCGCATCAGGCAAAGGTGGGTAATGTCTATTTCCGGGAGATTAGCCTTTCCGGTGAAAATATGCGCCTAAATGTCGGGGATTTGCTGCAGGCGGGAAAGGTCGCGTTAAGGTCTGCGGATAAGCTGGCCTTAAAGGGCGTGGTCGATGAGGAAAATCTCCAGGAAGCCCTGGCCCGCAAGCTGGACAAGGTGGAAAATGTTCAAGTCAGCATCACGCCGGAGCGCGTATCGGTCACGGCCAATACCAAGCTTTTGGGGCGCATTGTGGATATTGAATTAGAGGGCAATATCATTGAAGACAGTGGTTCGCTCTATTTCCAGATGACGCACCTGGCCTTTAAGAACAGCCGGATTGGTACGGCTAAGCTCGGGGAGCTGTTTGGCAATATTCAGCTGGCACCGCCGGGCAGGCTGCCGATGGGGATGCAAATCAGCGATGTGCAGCAGGCCGATGGCGTTGTGGTGATTACCGCTACGCGAGATAATGTGGAATAAGGTGGAAAGAGGATAATGAAGGATTTTAAGTATAACCGGGGATTGGTTCTGGTTATCATAGTCGGTTTAATCGCGGCGATTATGATCAGTTTTGCCCGGCATGACGTGGAGGAAGCGAATCGTCAGATTGATTTGGCAACCAATTATGAGGACTTGCTGGAACTGGCTGACCGGGAAGGCCTGCCCGCAGGCGAGGTACTGGCTAAGGTCAAGGAGGCAGGCATTACTTCGCTGGCGGTTTATGATACCACCTTCAAGAAGCTCAATGCCAATGGCAAGGCTACGGCCATCGCCGGCAGCGAGATTCTGGCCAATTATCATAGCGGTGCTTTATCCGACCCTATGTGGCGCCAATTGGTTGCCGATGGCAAAATTCAGGGCAATGAAATCTACATCGTGGGCCATGATGCCCGTACCTGGAAAGAACTGAAAGAAGATGTGCCCCGCCGCTTAGGCAAGGAGCGCGTGGAGCTTTTGCAGGTGGGCAGCGAAGAAGTGATGGCGGTCAAGGCCCATTTCGAGTCCTTCGTGAAGATGGATATCGGTATGCCCACGGATGAAATGGAAGCCGTGAATAAGGCCGGTTTCCATGTCATCGCTCGTCCGAGCAACTTCAATCAGTGCACGGATGAGGATGTAAAAGCCATGTTCAAGCGCATGGATGGCATAGATGTTTCCGAAGTGGTCTTTTCCGGTTCGCAGGTCTTAGGGGCGAATAAGTCCCTGCAGACCACGGTGGATGAAATGAAGACCCGCAATCTGACCATGGGGCTGATTGAAGGCGTGACCCAGCTGCAGTTCTACAAGCAGGATGGCATGGATGAAGTGGTAAAGGGCATTGGTTATGATAAAGTTGCCCGCCTGTATGCTATCCCGAAAGATGAACAGCCGAAACTCAAAATCGCTACGGCGGTGGAACGTTGGGCGAACACCGATGAAGAACGCAATATCCGCATTGATTTGTTGCGCATTTACGATAAACCCTCGCCAAATATGAGCCTGCTGGAAACCAATATGCAGTATTTCAAGGATACGCATGATATTCTGGTCGCTCATGGCTATACGGTAGGGCCAGCCGGTACGTATGCGGCGTTCTATCCGAGCCAATTCCTGCGTGCGCTGGTGATGGCCGGCGTAGCTGCGGCAGCGGTGCTGTATTTGAGTTTGGTCATTCCTTCGCTGAATACAGCGGTAAAAAAACAGTGGCTGCTCTTTGCCGTGTTTGCCCTGTGCGCAGCGGTGCCTGTACTGATGGGAACTGGCGCCAAAATCCGGGTGCTCGCGGCGCTGGCCAGTGCCAATTTGTTCCCGGCGCTGGCGGTTATCTTCCAGTTGGATAGAATCCGCTACCTGCGTGACAAGATTTCCCTGGGCTTTGGCAAAATGCTCGTTACGGGCATTGTTGCCCTCTTTGTAACCGGGGCGCTGTCCTATATCGGTGCGGCGTATCTTTCTGCCTCTTTGGCCGATACGGAATATCTGCTCGAATTCCAGATTTTCCGCGGGATTAAGCTGACTTTCGTCCTGCCGCTGATTTTGGTGGGCATTGCCTTCCTGCAGCGCTTTGATATCTTCGATGGCCGGATGGACGATACGGATGGCGTGCTGAATCAGCTCAAAAAGATTTTGGATATGCCGGTGAAGATTAAGACTTTGTTCCTGATGTTTGTCGTGCTGATTGCCGGCGTGGTCTTTGTGGCCCGCAGCGGCCATACCTCCGGCATGCCGGTTTCGGCTACGGAACTGAAGTTCCGGGCATTCCTGGAGCAGGCGTTCTATGCCCGTCCGCGCACCAAGGAACTTCTGATTGGTCATCCGGCCTTTATGCTGGCGGCAATGGCTTTCTGGCGCAAGTGGCCGACGATGGTCTTCTTCGGCCTGGTGCTGATTGCGACCATCGGCCAAGGGTCTATGGTTGAGACGTTTGCCCATATGCGGACGCCGGTCTATATGTCCTTTATGCGCGGCATTGGGGGCATTGTCTTGGGTGCTGGTATCGGCGCGATTGCCATGATGCTGGTGCAGCTGTGGCAGACGGTTATTTCACGAGCAAAGGAGCGTAAAGCAGCGTAATGAGCAGAATCGTCGTATCGGGTTACTATGGCTCCAAAAATGCCGGGGATGAGGCAATGCTTTCGGCCATGTTGGAAGTCCTGAATGACCTCGACCCAAAACTTCATATTACGGTGATTTCTGCCAATCCGGAAGACACCCGCAAACGCCACGGCGTGGAGGCTGTTTCGTGGCTGGGGTTCCCGGCCATTATCCGGGAACTTCGGCAGGCCGACCTCCTGATTAGCGGCGGTGGCAGCTTGCTGCAAAACGTCACCAGCCGCCGCAGCCTGTACTATTATATGTTCATCATCATGTTGGCGCATATTTTGGGCACGAAGGTGATGCTTTATGCCCAGGGCATTGGCCCGATTATCGGCCATGTGGCGGAGATGGCCATGCGCTTCCTGGGCAATCATGTGGACTTAATCACCGTGCGGGATGAAGGCTCCCTGCGGGAACTTGCCCGGCTGGGCATTCATAAGACCGCGATTGAGTGCACGGCTGACCCGGTGCTCGCCATTCATCCGGTGGGCAAGGAGGCCGGCAGGGCTATCTTCAAGGCCTATCATGCGGATGGTGCCAAGCCGGTGCTGGGCATTTCCGTGCGGGAATGGCAGGGCTGGCGTCACTATAAGGAAGTCCTCGCGGAAGTATCCGACATGGTGGTGCGCGAACTGGGGGCCAGAGTGGTCTTTATCCCCATGCAGTTCCCGGATGACGTGAAGGCGGCACAGGCGATTGCCGCCCTCACGAAAGAGGAGTGCACGGTGCTAAAGGATGAATATACCACCAGTGAGTTCCTGTCCTTGGTGGGGAATATGGACTTAATGCTGGGGATTCGCCTGCACGCATTGATTTTTGCCGGCGTGATGGGCGTGCCCATGCTCGGCATCTCCTATGACCCCAAGATTGACCGTTTCCTGTCGTCCATCGGTGAGGAGCCGGTGGGGAATTTGAAGGATGTTACGGCGGAAGAACTCATGGCAGAGATTCGCCGCAAATGGAACGACAAGCAGGCCTTCCGCCAGAGGAATGGCGAGCTTTTGGCCCAGTTGCGGGACTTGGCTGCCCACAATGCAGAACTGGCTGTAAACTTAGCCCATAAATGATCAGTAAAACCTGCCCTGAGGTATGGGGCAGGTTTTTTGTTAGGGGGAATTTTTTTGCCCAATAATCAATATATGACCTATGAACACTTGCTGGACCTGCGGCAGAACCATGCGGCATGGCGGCTGCTGCGGGCAGATTACGCGCCGCTGGCGGCAGCGTTTTTTTACCAGGTGTTTATTGCGCCAAAGCGGCGAGGCATTGAGGTGCAGGAACTCTTGGACGCGCTTGATATGTTTATCTACGACTGCAACCGGCAGGCAGGGGAATTTGCCCGCTCGCCGAAGGATTATCTGGAAATGTGGGCAGACAGCAGCTACGGCTGGCTGCGCAAATATGAATACCGCGGAGATTGGTACTACGATTTGACTGCACCGGCGCAAAAGGCAGTGGAATGGCTCGTGAGCCTGCAAAAGCAGGACTTTATCGGCACCGAATCGCGTTTGCGCACGGTGTTCAACCTGCTGCATGAGATTGCGCAGGAAACGGATAATAATGCCGAGCACCGTCTGGCTTATCTGAGAGAACAGGCGGAAAAAATTGCTGCAGAAATAAAGTCCATTGAGGAAACGGGCGAGGTTAAGCCCCGCCTGGATGACGTGCAGATTAAGGAGCGCTTTTTGCAGGCCGAGTCGACGGCCACGGCCATACTGGCGGATTTTCGTGAGGTTGCGCCGACATCATCAACGAGAGCGACATCATCCGCAAGTCGGAACAGGGTCGCAGCTTTATGGCCTTTTGGCGTTTTTTGCTGTTTTCCCGGCAGCAGGATGATTTGCAGAAAACGCTGAAACAGGTGGAAAATACCGCAGCCCTAAAACCGCTTGTTCATGAGCACAGCCTGGCTGATATCCACCATGAATGGGTGCAGGCAGCAGGTGCTGTGCAAAAGACTTTGGCGCAGCTATCCGCGCAGATTCGCCGTTATGTGGATGAGGATTATCTGCAGGAGGAGCGCAGCATTTATCAGCTCATTGGGCGCATTGAAAGCAAGGCTGTGGATCGGCGCGCAGATATCCCTGCGGGCATGTTTATGGAAATGGAGATTCTGCCCAAGGTGCAGCTGCCCATGGAGCGCCGTTTGTTTGCCCCACCGAAGAAGACCAGGCTGGACAGTCCGGAGCTTGTCGCCGGTGATGGCACGAGCGGCAGCATTGCGGCGATATTTGACCAGGTGGTTGTCGATAAGGAGAAGTTGAAGGCCAATGTACAGGACTGCCTGAACCAGCAGGAGCAGGTGACCTTGGCGGAAGTTTTGGCCGCTCATCCGCTGGAATTGGGACTGGCGGAACTTTTGGGCTATATGGTGTTGGCAAGCAAGGAACAGGCGGCTGATTTTGCTGAGGACAAGTTAGAGAAGCTTGCCTTTAGCCGCGATGGCCGCAAATTGCAGGCGGTCTGCCAGCAGATTACTTTTCGGAGAGGAGCAGGGCAGTTTTGAGTACAGCGGAAGAATTCGTGGAACGGAATGAAGAAAACTTTTCCCGCGCGGCGATTACCTTGTTGAAGGGCCTGGTGAGCCGGGGGAAGGATGAAATCCTTTGGCAGGCCATTATAAGCGAGCGGGCGGCATTGGCAGATTATTTTAAGCGCCTGGGGCTGGTGCTGATTGTGGATGAGGTGGATGAATACGCTTATTTGCAGCAGGAGGAAAATACCAGCCTGCCCCGTTTGGTACAGCGTTACCCGTTAAGCTACCCGGTATCCATGCTGTTGGTGGAACTAAGAAAAGCGCTGGGACAGATGGACACGGCTAGTGGGGATAATCGGCTGGTACTGACCTTTGCCGATATCATGCGCCGCATGGAGCCGTTTTTGCCCGTGTCCGCCAATGAAATGAAATATCGGCAAACGATTGAGCATATCATCAACCAGGTGGTACAGCTGGGCTTTTTGCTGAAGCTGAAGGACAAGGAGGAGGCCTATGAGGTGCGGCCGGTGCTGCGGCGCTTTGTGGATGCCCAATGGCTCAGTGAATTTGCCGACAAACTGGCAGAGTATGAGGCGCATGGGCAAAAACTTCATGCAGGCAGCACGGCAGAGCAGACAGAAGAGGCGAACGGAGAGGAGGGGCTTTTAAGTGGATTTGTTCAGCATGAATAATGCGGCAGAAGTGCCCTTGGGCTTTCGCCTGCAGCGGTTGGAAGTCTACAACTGGGGAACCTTTGATGAGCGGGTCTGGTCGTTGGAACTCAATGGGGAAATGTCACTGCTCACAGGTGATGTGGGCTCGGGAAAATCGACGCTCGTCGATGCCCTTTTGACGCTACTCGTACCGCCTCGCAAGGTCACCTATAACAAGGCGGCCGATGCCAGCGCCAAGGAGCGCAGCCTGGCGTCCTATGTGCGAGGCTATTACGGGCAGAAGCGCACCGAAAATGGCGGCGGCCGTCCGGAGGCGCTGCGCGACAAGAACAAGTACAGCGTGATTTTAGGGGTGTTCACGGACAAAAACTTTGGCCGTACGGTAACACTGGCGCAGGTGTTCTGGTTCCCGGACGAAACAGCGGCCTCGCCCAAGCGTTTTTATGTGCTGGCGCAAAAGACGCTGTCTATTACGGAAAGATTCTCCAACATTGGTGGGGATATGCGTGCCTTCCGCAAAAATCTGGAACGGGACAGCTTCATCAAGACCTTTGACGATTATCCGCAGTACGGCCATGAGTTCCGCAAGATTTTTGGCATTCGGCAGGTACAGGCCATGGACTTATTCCAGCAGACGGTGTCCATGAAAAAAGTGGACAGCCTGACGAGCTTCGTGCGGCAGAATATGCTCGAAGTGCCGGAAACGGAGCAGGAAGTGGAGCAGATGCTGCGGCAGTACCATGATTTGGAGGCTGCGCATCAGGCGGTACAGAAAGCCCAAAAACAGCAGAAAATGCTCCAGCCAATCGAAACGCTGGGCGAAAGCTATGGCAATGCCAGTCGGGAGCAGGCGGAAACACAGGCCATGCAGGCGGTGTTGGAAAGCTGGTATGCCAAGCAGGATTATGAACTCAGAGAAACGCAGCAGGCTTCTATGGAGCAGCAGGCTAAGCAGCTGGAACAGCAAATTGGGGAACGGAGCAGGCGCATACAGGAAAAGCAGACGGAACTTGCCGTCTTGCAGGGCAATATCGCGCGCAATGGCGGTGCCCGTCTGGATGAAGTGCGTCATCAGCTCGATATGCTTCAAGAGAAAAGGACGCGCTGTGCGGAAATGCGGGAAAGGTTTCAACAGGAATTAACCCTTTTGGAAATGAGCATGCCGGCAGATGAAGCTGCGTTTGCCGCTGTTCAGGAGCACATGTGTACGTGCAAAACGGAGCTGGAGAGCCAGCAGGAAGAACTGGGGAGTGAAGCCAGTGAAATGCGGGCGAACCGTTTGGAAATGGAGCAGGAAGAACGGCGTATTCAGGCGGAAATCGACTCCCTGACCCAGCGTAAGTCCAACATCCCACAGAAATTTATCGCCGTGCGGGAAGAAATCTGCAAGGCCTTGGATTTAGCCGAAAGCGAAATGCCCTTTGCCGGAGAACTGATTGCGGTCAAGGAAGACGAGAGCGAATGGGAAGGGACCATCGAGCGGCTGTTGCACAGCTTTGGCATTTCCCTGCTCGTACCGGAAGCCCATTATGGGGAAGTTGCCGACTGGATGGAACACCATGACCTCAAGATGCGTATGGTCTATTTCCGGGTGCCCGCTTATCCAGAACAGGTTCATGCCAACGTTTCGGATGATGCGGTGTGCCAGAAATTGCAGCTCAAGGAGGATAGTCCGCTGGCTGCCTGGCTGGAAACGGAGCTAATTAGCCGCTTTAACCATATCTGCTGTGAGAGCATAAAGGAATTTCGTCAGGCCAAATTTGCGTTGACCAAAGCCGGTCAGGTGAAGGCTGGCGGCAAGCGCCATGAGAAGGATGACCGGCACGACATCCATGACCAGCGTCATTATGTACTGGGCTTTTCCAATTTGAAGAAGATACAGGCCTTGCAGGATGAAGTGGCCAGCAAGCGGGAAGAACAGGAATTTTTCCGCAAAAAGGAAAATCAGGCCAAGCGGACAGTGCAAAAATTGCGCAAACAAAGCGAGGCCATTGTGCGGGCGGAAGTCGTAAAATCCTTTGCCGAAATTGATTTGCAGCCATTGGAGCAGCGCATGGGAAAGCTCCAGGAACAGGTGGAAAAACTGCAGGTGGAAAATGATGTCCTGCAGCAGCTGCAGGCAGAGAAAACGCAGCTGGAAATGGAAATCCGCAATGAAAATGCCGGCTTGGCAAAAATCAGGGACCAGCGCAGCCAGTTGGATGAGCGCATACGGCAGAACCGAAAGGAAATGGCGACGGATGAAGAAATCATTAAGGGCACGGATGCAGATGCACAGGATAAAGGCTATCCGCTCTTGCAGCATTATGCCGCCTTGGCGCTGAAAAACATCGGCAGCCCGCAGTTTGACCAACAGAAACGCAGCGTGCAGCAAAAGGAATACAACCAGTGGCTGAATGCTCGTGCACAGCAGGTCGGTGAAGCAAAGCGGAAGACTGGTGAGGAACTCGTCGCAGCGATGACCCGTTTCCGGCAGGAATATCCCGAGTTGAGCAGTGACCTTCTGGTCGAGCCGGAAGGCTATGAAGATTACGTGGCTCTGCTGCATAAGCTGCGGGAGGATGATTTGCCGAAATTTGAAAGCCGGTTCAGCCATCTGCTGAGGGAAAATACCATCAATCAGATAGCCCTGTTTCAATCGCATTTGGACGAGGCCTGTCACGAAATTCGCGACCGTATTGCCCTGATTAACGAGTCTTTGGCGGAAATTGACTACAACGAGGACCGTTATATCCAGATTGAGTGCAATCCTGCGGTCAGTGACACCATCAGTGAATTCCGCAGGGAATTGCGGGCCTGTACCGATGAGGCGCTGGGGGAAAATCCGGATGAACGCTACAGTGAAGACAAATTCCGGCAGGTGGCCAAAATTTTGGAACGCCTGCAGGGGCGTCCGGGCATGACGGAAGTGGATGCGCGTTGGCGCAATGAGGTCATTGATGTGCGCAACTGGTTCGTCTTTGCGGCGGCAGAATTGTGGCGCAATCCTGCACCGGGCATGGATGGGGAATATGAGCACTATACCGATTCCGGCGGCAAGTCCGGCGGGCAGAAGGAAAAACTGGCCTATACCATCCTGGCTGCCAGCATCGTCTATAACTTCGGCCTGCGCGGCCGCCGTGCAGGGGAACAGTCCTTCCGCTTTGTGGTGATTGACGAAGCGTTCCTAAAGAGTTCTGATGAATCGGCAAGGTTTGGGCTGGAATTGTTCAAGAAGCTGGATTTGCAGCTTTTGGTTGTAACGCCCCTGTTAAAGATTGCGACCATCGAGCCGTTTGTCAGCCATGTGGGCTTTGTTTACCAGCGGGATGAGGAACACCGTTCCTATTTGCGCAATCTGACGATTGAGGAATTGCAGGCAGAACGAGCTGCTTACCAACAGTAAGTAAACTCGAGCAGGCTGCAGGGATACAGCCAACGCAGAAAGGTGTGTGAGGAAATGAGGGGCATTGGCATATTTTCATTTCTGAGGTGAGATTGTATACAGTAAAACATGAGAAACGAATCTTAGGGATAATTTAAGTCGTTAGATGGTAAAATGAATATTTTTTAGGAAAAATGACCGCTATTTGCAAAGTAAATAGCGGTTTTTCTTTAATTTGTATGAAAATAGTAATCAATTAGCAAATTTTGAATAAACTTTCCTAGTGCAAAAGTCCTAAACCTATGATATGGTTTAGCAAGTGTTCGGGATAACACTGTGGGATAAGACGTAAGTAAACTCGAGCGGCCGCAGGGATACGGCCAACGTAGAAAGGCATGTGAGGAAATGAGATTGAAAGATGTTCGTATTGGAGCAAAGATTTTGGTGCTGGTGGTTATCGGCATCATCGGTATGGCTATTTTGAGTTTTTCAGGTTACAGTGCAATGAGCAAGGCGGGGGATGACCTTGACAACATGTACAATCGCAAGCTGAAAGCGACCCGTATGCTGGGCGATGAAATCAATTACATGCGTATGATTCAGGTGCGCATCGTAAAGCATATCATTGACCCGAAGGATGCAAAGATTAACGCCTCGATTGATGAGGCCATGAACAGTTATGAAACGAAATGGCCGGAGTATAAGGACCTTGGTATGCGTGCAGATAAGGCCGCAGCCGAAATTCCCAACACGGAGAAAAAATGGACCGAATACAAAAATGGCATTCAGGAAGCCCGTAAATTAGCCGATGCCGGCAAGACCCAGGAAGCATGGACCTATTACAAGGGCGTGGAAGCCGGCGTAACGCAGGACCTTTTAAAGAGCCTGGTGGCTCTGCAGAAAGTGGCAGATGACAATGCCGAGGCCCTCAATGAGGAAATTGCAGAACGCAATGCCAGCGAAATGTATCTGATGATTATTACGACTGTGCTGTGTTTTGCTGTACTGATGGGGATTGCTTTCTTCATCGTCCGGGATATTATGACGACTTTGGATAAGATGGTTCTGGAATGCAACCGCATGAAAGATGGGGACTTCAGACTTAATGGCGCTTATGAGCCGCGCGGAGACGAACTCGGCCAGATGGAAGCGGCCATGCAGGATATGCGCAAGGCGCTCAACAATCTTATGCGTCATGTCAGCGAGTCCTCTGAACAGCTGGCTGCTTCTTCTGAGGAACTGACTGCTAGTGCTGGCCAGGCGGCACAGGCGGCAACGCAGGTGGCACAGTCCGCTACGGAAGTCGTTGAGTCTGTGGAACATCAGCAGCAGTCCGTAATGGACAGCAATGAAGCGGTTCAGAGTGCCGAGGCATCTGTGGAAGAAATCCGCCAGAAATCCGATCAGGTAGAGGCAAATTCTAACGCAGCAGCTACGCGTGCGGAAAAGGGCAATCAGGCGATTGATGCATCTGTCCGTCAGATTAAGGATGTTGAGGAAACCGTTACGGCTTCGGCCAAGATGGTTGACCGTCTGGGCGAGCGCTCCAAGGAAATCGGCGAGATTGTGGATACGATGACGGGCATTGCCGAACAGACGAATCTGCTCGCGCTGAATGCGTCTATTGAAGCTGCCCGCGCCGGTGAACATGGCCGCGGCTTTACGGTGGTAGCTGGTGAGGTCGGCAAGCTGGCTCAGGAATCCAAGGAATCCGCTGAAAAAATTGCCCGTATCATCAAGGAGATTCAGGGCGATACGGAAGAAGCTGTGCTCTCCATGCGCAGCGGCCGCGAAGCGGTGGTCGAAGGTGCACAGAGCGTAGAATCCCTGCGTGTTATGTTTGAGGAAATCAATCAGCTGGTAGTCGGTGTATCCGGTGAAATCACGCAGGTAACGGAATCCATCAACGCCATGGCTGATGCAACCAACGATATCGCCAGCGAAATGAATGATATCAACAGCTACAGTGGCAAGGTGGCCAGCGAAATGCAGGCCGTATCCGCCGCTACGGAAGAACAGTCTGCTTCGGCTGAAGAAATCGCTGCTGCCAGCGAAGCTTTGGCAAAACTGGCCCAGGACCAGCAGGAAGCATTGTCCAAGTTCCGTTTCTAAGCTAACATCGTAGTATAAAGACGCCCGCCGGGCTGATAATAACTTTCCTTCGCCATAGACAGGCTTGTCAAAAGCTGCGGAAAGTCATATTGGACATGGGGAAAAGCTACTAATGATAAATTAATGGTCTGCTACAAAATGGCAGGCCATTTTTATTTGGGCAAAAATCTAAAGTATGAAGGAATTTTGTTTTTATCAGCGAATTTTAAAAGCAAGTAATTGTATTTGGTTAGAGGATTTGTCATCACGGAAGGAGTGAATCGGTATGAAAGCGCAGGTATGGGGAATTTGGGCGATACTGTGCGTTTTTTTTGTGCCTGATACTGTCTTTTCGGGGGGGACAAACACACCTATCCAGTAGTCACTTATCAACAAGTTAATAGTGAATATATAAGCCTTTCTTTTCAGGATGGGGGAGTTTTGTGTGCTCATCTATGCTGGAACAGAAGGCTTTTTTCGCGTGGCGGACTTGCAATAGTATCATTATCTTAAAACAATATTAATGGAGGAAGCTCATGATGAAAAAATTCCATAAAAAGCAAAGACTCCTCTCCGCCGTTCTCGGCATGGCGGTTTCCTACTCTGCCGGAGGTGTGGTGGATGCCGCGGTTAATTATCAGCCTGACCCGCCAGGTTCAGTGATGGCAGAAACCGGCGAGGCTTCTTATATCGTTACGGAGCTTACGATTACAGGCAACAAACATCATTCTACAGAAGAAATCAAACGGCTCGTGCCGGAGGCTTCGCGTCCCCTCGTGCGCCCCGGGCAGCTTTCGCGTCAGCTCTCCCTGCTGAACGACGGGCAGGTCATGAAAATTGACGCCGCCTTCACCCCCATTGGCGATCAGGAATACCGCTTGACCCTTGCGGTAAAAGAAGTCAAGAATGACCGGTTCGCGGTTACCTTCAACAACACGGGCAATAAGTACACCGGTGACTACCGCGTTGGGCTCTCCTGGATGAATACCGACATCACCAGGCACGGCGATGCCCTTAGTCTCGCTTATACCACCTCACCGGATGAACATTTCTCTGATGTCAAGCAGGTCGGCTTGACCTATAAGGCGATACTGCCCAACAGCGGCGACAGTATGTTCTTTGCCTACAGTTATTCCGATGTAGATATGGGGGAGATTGCGTCCTTTCCCGGCACCGGTGTGTCCCTGGAGGCAACAGGCAAAGGGCACAACGCCAGCCTTCACTATCAGCGCAATCTAAACTACCGAAAATCACATCGGCAGCTCCTTGATTTTGGCTTTGACTACAAGAATTATGATAACGACCAAACCTGGCGCGGTATAGTCGGCCCTGCCAGAAGTACCAATTATGAGGTGGGGACATTTTCAACCACCTATTATGACATCACACGCCATGAACGGGATGTATTTTCCTGGAACATCGGCTGGACAGTAAATCTGTTGGGCAATAAAACCGACTACGAAAAAGTTCGTGACGGTTCCGATAAAGATTTTCATATCTTCAAAGTCGGAACCGGCTATCAGCACACGACGAAAAGCAACTGGATAATCGGTCTCTCCGCCGGTGCCCAGTGGACACCTAATGATCTCATGCAAAGCGAGCAATTTGGTGCAGGCGGATTTGGCAGTGTAAGAGGATTCAAGGAGCGTGTGGCTACGGGAGATACCGGTTTTGGCGGCAGCCTGGAAATCTACACACCGCAATACATACCCAATTCAAGATTCGTGCTATTCATGGATGGGGCGTGGATGTCCAATAATACAACAAATCTCGGGGAGAAAGGAAACCGGCACATTTCTTCCTGGGGGCTGGGCTACCGCTACGGCAACGAAAAGATTGGCCTTTATGCCAGCATCGATTATGCCCATCCGCTAAGCTATGGAGAGTTCAACGGCGAAGCAATCCGCCCGTGGACCTTCATGCTGACCAAGACGTTCTGAACACTTCTATAAAAAGGGGTTGAATTTTATGTCGATGTCCAGAAAACTCCAAAAGAAACTCTTCCATAAATTATTGTATTCAGCGCTTGCCCTCTCGGTACTTAGCACAGGGACGGCCTATGCAGAAGAGGGGATGCCACAAGGCGGTTCCGTTGTCACGGCAACGGCGCCAACCGGATTTTCTGCTAATCCGGTCAGTGGTGCCGCAATGACTGCTACAGCTAACACGCTGATAAACTGGGATTCCTTTAATCTTGGCACAGGTAAAACCCTGACCTTAGATCCCAATGGTTTCGTTTTCATGCATCAGGTCACGGGAGCTTCACAGTCAGAGATTCAGGGCATACTCAATGGTGGAACAAGTGGCCACCTGATTCTCGCGAACCCGCATGGCATTATCATAGACGGTGCGACCATCAATGCAGATCATCTGACGCTGACCACCATGCAAAACCTCGACGCCACCGGCTTTAGCAAGCTGACTAGTGGCGGCTGGGGACCGGAAGTGAACACGAATGACCAGATTGTCGGCATTACCAATTCCACCATTGGCGTAAAGCATTATTTGGGTGTGTTGGCGGGCGTTATCATGCTGGCCGACCACGTGACCGTCAATACGGAAAACTCCACCATCGACCTTACCGCGGTGAAGAACGGGCAATATTCCCTGCTGATGGGAAGAGATGCCTTTTACTCCAATGGTGTCCAGTATACCAACGCTTCGAATAGTATCAAGATTGGCGATAATACCGTGCTGAACGTTAATGGCAACAGCTATAATTCGATTCATATTTTGGGCGGTCAGGTCGGTATCGGCGATTACGCGCAATTGAATACAGGCAGTGATCCCAACATGAGCAATGTGTTGGTTGAAGCAGTAGCGACCAAGAACGATTCAGAATCCGATTCCTCCAAGCGATACACGGCCTCTGAAGATAATGTAATACACATGGGGCTGGTCAGCTTCTCCAATGGAAACTTTGCTTTAATCGGCGGCAAACTGGCTGGCGAAACAGAATCCTTCCAGGAAAAATTCACTAAGGTTGGCGGCGAAACTCCGACGCCACCGGGCCCTACACCTCCTGGCTCTACACCGCCTGAGCCTGGTTCCCTCACGCCTGAGCAAAAAGCCCAAGCCCACGAAACTGCCAACAACCTTCTTGACTCGGCAATGAACAACGACGCCTTGAAGGCATTACAGGAGGCTGTGTCCGGCTCGCAGACGAGCTCCGAAGGCAGCAATTATGTTACCATCCAATCCGGCGGCGGCTCCACGGGCGGCTTGAATATCGCCAAAGGCCTCGAAGGCCTCACCGTCTCCGAAGCCGCATCCCGCTCCCGCAACCTTGCCAAGCAATATATGCAAGCTCTCCAGGACGGCGACAAGGCCAGGGCCGATGAACTCAAGCAACAGCTCAAAGACGCCAACACCACCGTAAAGGTCTTGAAGGAGCAGGAAAAGCTCACCAAGGAAGAGACCGAGAAGACGAAGAAGGCCACCTCCACAAGCCAGAAGCCAACTACCATCGAGGACTACGCGAAGAGATTCCCGGGCATTTCCGAGCTTCTGAACCGTCCGGATTGGCCTCAGCAACCGTCTGAGAAGCAGCCTCAGCAGTCGAGCGGCGAAGCCGTCGTCATTGGCGGTTCCCAGGAATCCGACGCCTTGAAGCGGCTGAACGACATCATCGGCGAGAAGCTTCTGACGCAGGAAGCCGACGCCCGCGCACGTCTCCGCAAGGCACAGACCTCCGAGGAACGCCAGCAGATCATGAAGGAGCTGGACGAAATCCATCGGCAGGAAACGGAAAAGGTCAATGAGGCCCTGAAAAAAGCGAAAGTGACGGAGCTGGAGCAGAAGTATAACGAACCGTACGGCCATTACCAATACAAAGTGGAGTACAAACTGGGTGACAATCAGGATGATGGCTCCTACAGAGTCAACGTGCCGCAAGACCAAAAGCAACGAGAGCAGTACGAGGCCATACTTCGCGGGCAGGGAAACGGAGACGCACAGACAGGCACGTCCCAGCCGCCGTATCAGGGCCTGAATTTGGAGATTGCCGGGCCGAATTTGGAGAAGGAACAGGAGAAGAATGCCGCCGCTGACGAAGCCACAAAGGCGTTGCAGGGCGAACAGCGCACCTCTGTCGTCGAGACTGGCGGGCAGAGCGGTCTGAACATCGGCGGCGAGCGTCCCGTCGTGGAAACCGAAACCACACGCCCACGCACAGGCACGTCCCAGCAGTCCACGCAGAGTAATATTTTCGCGCCGGAGCAGAAAAATGCCGAGCAGACCGCGAAGGACGCCGCTGTGAAAGCCGCGCAGGAAAAGCTCGACCAGTCCAGAAAGGAAGGCTTTGACAAATACGCAGCTTTGCAAAAAGCCCAGCATGACCTGTCGGCCGCCGAGGAAAAAGCGGAACAGGCCGCCCGGGATTACCTGCTCGCCCTGAAGAGCGGCGACAAGTACACCATCGACGCCTTCAAGGAGGAACTGCAAAAAGCGAACGACGCGCTATTGGAAGCAAAGAGGAACGAGGAGGCCGCGCAGCATGGGTTAAAGGAGGCTGGTTCCAATATCGACCGTGCGCTGACAGAACTCAACAATGCTAAGAACAACTTCAATGATTCCAGCGGAGCCGGGGGAAAGAACCAGCAGATCACGCAGCAATCGGTACAGCAGCAAAGCGGCGGCGAGACTATTACCACCATGGGCGGAGAATCGAAAGAATCCGACAGCATGAAGTGGATCAACAACGTCATTGGCGATAAACTCCTGATGCAGGAAGCCGACGCTCGCGCACGTCTCCGCAAGGCGCAGACCTCCGAAGAACGCCAGCAGATCATGAAAGAACTGGACGACATCCACGCCGAGGAAACGAAAATCGTCAACGAAGCCCTGAAGCAACAGGGCGGCGGCGAGACCATTACCACCATGGGCGGAGAATCGACGGAATCTGATTACATGAAAGGGATCAACAATCAACTCCGCGATAATCTCAACCATCAGGAAGCCGACGCCCGC
>CADAAS010000061.1 GCA_902785885.1 Pseudoselenomonas ruminantium | reverse complement strand
TAATCCAGTAAGATTCCTTGAAGAAGACAAGGTAGATAGGTTGGGAGTGGAAGTGCCGCAAGGCATGCAGCGGACCAATACTAATAAATCGAGGGCTTATCTTTCAACGAAAAATAAAATGTTCGACATGAAAATTTCTTCTGTATAGTTTTGAATGTATACGAAAAGGAGCAGGCGGATGCCTGCTCTTTTTGCTATAAGTTTATTTAATTCTGCGCAAGAATGCCTGAATCTTTTCAATGGATTTCTCATTATTTTCCTCCAGACTGCTGGAAACGTCTACAGCATAAGGGTGCAGGAGCTTGTTTACCTGCTTGACATTGTCACGGCTGATACCGCCGGCAACCAGGACCGATTTATGAAGTTGGCTGATGTCGCGGGCAGCTTTTTTCCAATCAAAACATTGGCCGGTGCCACCAGGGAGTGCAGGGGTGCCTGCATCCAGCAGAATCATTTCGGATGGGTAATCGTTTGCCTCAGCAACGGAAAATTTATCGTTATAGTTATATGCCTTGATAACTGGGCATATTACCTGACGGGCATATTCAGCGCTTTCCTGCCCGTGCAGCTGAACGTAGTCCAAGCCTACAGCGGCAGCGATTTCATTGACAACCTGCAGGTCTTCATTGACGAATACACCTACAGTCCGGGCGGTCTTTATCTGTTTACTGATTACGGCAGCTTTTTCAGGTGGGATATAGCGATGGCTTTTTTTATAGAAGACGAAGCCAATAAAATCAGCGCCGGCTTCTTCGGCAATTTTAGCCGTAAACAAATCTTTTATTCCACATATTTTGGCTCTCATGTATACACTCCTTAAAAAAACAGTCAATATGTTATATGAAAATGTTATAATCACATTGGATAATTCATATATTACAACCTTATGTCCACATTGTCAAGACATTTACAGGAAGATGCCGGGTGATATGTGTATATTTGTTAACAATGCGTAAATAAAAAAGAGGTTCGAAATTCGAACCTCTTTTTTTATGCTGTACAAAGCAATTATTTTGCGTTGATGAGCTCCAGGATTTCCGTAGCGCGGCCATCGGAACCAAGAACGTCTTTGATCTTGTGTTCAACGAGTTCCTTGATGTAGGAACGGCCATCAGCAACATACTGACGCGGGTCAAAGTGTTCCGGATGAGCCATGAAGTGCTCACGGATACCAGCCGTAAGAGCCAGACGCAGGTCAGAGTCGATGTTGATTTTGCAAACTGCGGATTTAGCAGCTTTGCGGAGCTGATCTTCAGGAATACCAACAGCATCGTCCAGTTTGCCGCCGTTAGCGTTGATGATCTGAACGTACTTCGGAATAACGGAAGAAGCACCATGGAGAACGATCGGGAACTCAGGAATCTTCTTCTCGATTTCAGCGAGAATGTCGAAACGCAGTTCAGGCGGTACGAGAACGCCGTCAGCGTTGCGCGTGCACTGTTCCGGCTTGAATTTGAATGCGCCATGGGAAGTACCGATAGCGATAGCCAGAGAATCTACGCCAGTTTCCTTGACGAATTCTTCAACTTCTTCCGGCTGCGTGTAAGCTGCTTCGTGAGCTGCAACCTTAACATCATCTTCGATACCAGCCAGTTTGCCGAGCTCAGCTTCTACGCAAACACCATGTTCATGTGCGTAAGCAACAACTTCCTGCGTACGTTTGATGTTTTCTTTGAAATCATAATGAGAACCATCGAACATTACGGAAGTGAAACCGTCATCGATGCAAGCTTTGCAGGTTTCGAAATCTGCGCCATGGTCGAGGTGCAGAGCAACGGGAATGTCGTTGACTTCCAAAGCAGCCTCAACGAGGTGACGGAGATACGGGCCCTTTGCATATTTGCGAGCACCAGCAGATGCCTGCAGGATAACCGGGGAGTTCAGCTCAGCAGCTGCTTCCGTGATACCCTGTACGATTTCCATGTTGTTGACGTTGAAAGCACCGATAGCGTAGCCGCCTTCGTAAGCTTTCTTGAACATTTCTTTAGTTCCAACTAATGGCATTTTTCATTACCCCCTAATGAATCTTGTTCAAAATATTTTGTTGAACCTCGTTTATTATATCATAGAAAATACTTCTCGTGTATAGTTCAAGTGAAAAATTTTTCAAACAATAATAATCGGCTCGTATCGTTTAGAAACCTGTGGTAATACGAAGAAAATCTGCTGGCGGCGGGGCTGTAATGACTAGGTTTTCGCCGGTCATGGGATGCTTGAAGCTCAGGCGAAAGGCATGCAGCGCCTGTCGCTGAATATAATTCATATTGCCGCCGTACAGGTCATCGCCTAATAACGGATGGCCAAGATGTGCCATATGAACGCGGATTTGGTGGGTACGTCCAGTATCGAGTTCGAGTTCGATTAGGGAAAGGTTATTGCCTTGCTTGATGGTGCGATAGTGCGTACGTGCCGGCTGCCCGTCAGGGGAGACCTTGCGCAGGATGATGCTGGGCAGGGCACGGGCAATCGGGGCGTCAATCAGCCCGTCAGGCGGTGTTAAAGTGCCTTCGACAATGGCCTGATATTCCCGCTTGAAGTTCTTGCAGCCTTTGGGCGAGAGCTGATACTGTATCTGCGGCTCCTTGGCAATCAATAGCAGGCCGCTGGTGTCCCTGTCCAGGCGATGAACGGGATGGAAGGCGTGCGCTTCATCGTTAGAAGCAAAGTAATGCATCAAGGCATTGCCTACTGTGCCACAGCTTTCCTTTGTCGTGGGATGTACCAGCTGGCCTGCAGGCTTGTTGATGACCAGCAGCCATTCATCCTCGTAACGGATATCCAGTGGCAAATCCTCAGGGACAATATCCGTAGGGCGCAGGATATCGTAGGTGATGATGTCACCAGCTTTGACAATGGCCTGCGTGGCATTGCAGATAACGCCATTGATGGCGAATGTGCCGGAATTTTTGATGCGTTTCCAAATGGTATTGGATATGCCTTGGTGAGCTTTCAAAAACGCCCTGGCCGGCATAGGGACCAGGGCGTCAAGCTTTACTTCAATGCGGGTCATTCTTTTACCGTTTTGGGGTTGTCATCCGCTACAGGCTGATGCAACTTGCCAATAAGCTGGAAGGACAGTGAGAGAATGATGGCAACTACCGTGGCCAGTGACATACCTTTGAGCGTGATGGTACCAAGCGTAATGCTGGCGGTAGATACACCAAGGCCGAGTACGATAGCCGTCAGCATAAGGTTCAGCGGATTGTTGTAGTCAATATTGCTTTCCGCCAGTACGCGGATACCGGAAGCGGCAATTACGCCGAACAGCAGCAGGGATACGCCGCCCATAACCGGAACCGGAATACTTTGGATAAGGGCTGCCAGCTTGCCCAGGCAGGAAAGGATGATGGCAAAGATTGCCGCACCGCCGATAACCCAGGTGGAGAATACTTTAGTAATCGCCAAGACGCCGATATTTTCGCCGTAAGTGGTGTTTGGTGTGGAACCAAAGAAACCGGAGATGATGGTGGAGATGCCATTGCCGAGAATGGAACGGTCAAGTCCCGGGTCTTTGGCAAGGTCAGAACCGACAATATTGCCGGTTACAATCAGATGCCCGACATGTTCGGCGATAACCACGAGTGCTGCCGGTAGGATGATCAGAATGGCATCCAGATTGAATTCCGGCGTGTAGAAAGTGGGCAGGGCAAACCAGGGAGCAGCTTCCACGCTGGCCAGGTCTACCAGACCACAAGCAGCGGCGATGAAGTAACCGCCTACAACACCCAGCAGGATAGGGATAATCGCCAAAAAGCCACGGCAGGCTACAGACGCAAAGACGGTAATAGCCAAGGTAGCAAGCGATACGAAAATCGTTGTGCTGTCACCTTTGCCCGTAAGGCCGGCCATATCAGCAGCTGTGGGCATGAGTTCCAGACCGATAACTGCCACGATAGCTCCCATGGAGGCAGGCGGGAACAGTACGTCAATCCAGTGCGTACCCACGGCCTTGATGATGAGGCCGACAAGGCAGAAGACAAGGCCAACGGCGATAAAGCCGCCGAGCGCAGCTTCATAACTGTACTGACCCAGTACCAAAAATACCGGGGAGAGGAAAGCAAAGCTGGAACCTAAGTAAGCGGGGATTTTTCCCTTGCACAGCGTCAGGTACAGCAGGGTGCCGATGCCGTTGAACAGCAGCACCGTAGCTGGATTCACATGGAAGAGAATCGGTACCAGCACAGTAGAGCCAAACATGGCAAACAAATGCTGCAGGGACAGGGGAAGGGTTTCGAGCAGTGGCAGACGCTCACTGACACCGATAGTACGGTTTTGCAAGATGATACACTCCTTAAAAATATGAGTCAGAAATAAATCTCTAATAATATAGCACAAAAGGGACTCATGTCCAATAATTGATTGTTTACAATTAAAAGAGGGGAATATTTATCATTTTGATGGCTAAAGTGTGAGTAAAAATGGCTGTTTGTAACATGAAATGTGAAATGTGTTTTTTTCTAATGAACAATTTTACATAAAAAGATGAAAAATTATAGACATGTGCTTTTTTTTACGCTATAATATCTTACGATTAAGTAAATTTATAGACGAAAAAAGGAACTGTTTATGTCTCGTGGATGGTTTCATGTTCAAAAAGAAGTTTAGGGGGCTGATAACTGTTAGCAACAACCTATAAGAAATTGTAACTCTCGAAATTGGCTTTCTAGGCTTTTAGCCACATAAATCCCTGTATAGGGTCTGTGCTTCAAATAGCAGCTCATAAGACGTCGCTGGCGGTCACTTTGGGTGACGAGAACGGGAACTGCCACAGCGTATTGCAATACCTAGCGAAAATCAAGCGATGATGGATTGCGAAAAGAGAAAGCCTAAAATTTTGGTAAAAATAAAAGGAAGAGAGGAAGTTACTGGTATCACAAGATAGTCATATTCAAGACACTTGTGATATGTACCCGTTCGTTGGCGGGGAATTTAAGCCTCTGGAGCGTTGTACCAAACACGAGTAGCTTGTTGTTGGCAACAGCAAAAGTGGATGCAATGAATGAGGAATGAAACTGAAAAGTTATCTTTCTTTATGGATGATTATAGCTTTTTGTAAGTTTTCAGTAACGGAGAGTTATGGCGCTTATTGTAAAGAAATTCGGTGGCAGCTCGGTGGCGACCACGGAAAAAATCATGAACATTGCCAAGCGGGTGCTGGGCGAGAAAAAGCCTGATGACAAAATCGTACTGGTGGTTTCGGCTATGGGCGATACCACGGATGATTTGATTGAACTGGCACAGGGAATCAACAAAAATCCTTACCAATATACAAGGGAAATGGACATGCTCCTGACTACCGGCGAGCAGCAGTCTGCCTCCTTGATGGCTATGGCATTCAAGACATTGGGGCAGGATGCTGTTTCCCTTACCGGGCCGATGGCCGGGGTCAAGACCAATGATGTCTACACCAAGGGGCGTATTAAGGATATCAAGCCGGAACGCGTCCATCAGGAATTGGATGCAGGCAAGGTCGTTGTAATCACGGGGTTCCAGGGAGCCAATGACTTAGGGGATTATGTCACGCTGGGCCGCGGTGGCTCCGATACTTCGGCGGTGGCTATCGCTGGTGCCTTGAAGGCGGATTCCTGCGAAATCTTCACCGATGTGGATGGCGTTTATTCAGCTGACCCCCGTATCGTGCCGGGGGCGCGGAAGATGAATGAGATAACCTATCATGAAATGCTGGAAATGGCCCGTTTAGGTGCCGGCGTTATGCAGCCGCGCTCCGTAGAAATGGGTGAGTATTTCCACATTCCCATTCATGTGCGCTCGACTTTTACCACCGATACCGGTACGTTTATAAGGGAGGATTATACAATGGAAGATAAAGATTTTGTGATTCGGGGCGTTGCCCATGATGAAAAAGTAGCCAAGATTGCAGTATTAGGCATTCCCAATACGCCAGGCATTGCGCATGAGATTTTCTCTGCACTCGCCGATGCCAATATCGACGTGGACATGATTGTCCAGAGTATCCGCAATATCGAAAAGAACGTAACGGATATGGTATTTACCGTAGCTGCCGGCGATCTCTCTGAGGCCAAGAAGGTTGTGGACAGCGTAGCCGATAAGCTGAGTGCAGTGGCTGTCCTGATTGAGGAAGACGTGGCCAAGGTTTCCATCGTAGGTGCAGGCATGCTCGGCAATCCGGGTACGGCAGCACGCATGTTCGGTGCCCTGTCCAACGCAGGCATCAACATCGATATTATCAGCACTTCGGAAATCAGCATTTCCTGCCTGGTAAGAGGTTCAAAACTCAAGGAAGCGGTCAACGCCATCCATAATGAGTTCTTTCCTGCGAAGTAAATGAAATACAGCCTTCCCTGCGGGGAAGGTTTTATTTTGTATTCAATTTCACAAAAATATTGTATACATACACTTGTATGGGTAGACAGGACAGGTGGAAACAGTTATTATATTACCTGTGAGACAAACTTAATGCTTAGTAAATGTTATGGAGTTAGAGGGGAGCGCTTGTTTATGACAATGGCAGCCAGCCATGCGGCAAATAAGAAGTTACGGGATGCAATTTTTGGAGCAGCAGCAGCCTGCAGCAAGGCAGCAGAAAAATATGGCCAGGATAAGGTCGTCAATGCCACCATTGGCATGATGATGAAAGATGATGGGAGCCTGGCCGTACTGCCTACGGTAGAAAAAGTCTATCGCAGCCTGAAAACAGAAGAGCTGTTCCGCTATGCGCCCATTGCTGGCCTGCCGGCTTATCTCGGTGAGGTAGAAAAGCTGGTATTTGCGGATAACCGCCCTGATGGTTATGTGGCTGCCTGTGCCACGGCTGGCGGCACTGGCGCTATCCATCATGCCATTGCCAACTATGCCGAGCAGGGAACAAAGGTCCTGACTTCGGATTGGTTTTGGGGGACGTACAATGTAATCTGCAACGAGTGCGGCTGCAAATTGACGAACTTTGCGCTCTTTGATGAAGCCAACAATTTCAATATCGCCGCCTATGCGAACAAGGTGGCTGAGCTCTACAAGAAGCAGGACAGCCTGCTGGTTATCCTCAATACGCCGGCGCAGAATCCTACGGGCTTCAGCCTGACGGAAGACGATTGGGATCATGTGCTGGCCCTGGCCAAGAAATACGCAGCGCAGGGCAAGAAGATGAGCATTCTGGTGGATATTGCCTACATTGACTTTGCCGGGGAGAAGAACGAGACCCGCCGCTTTATGAAAAAGTTCAGCAATTTGCCGGAAAATGTGCTGGTGATGTTTGCTTTCTCCATGTCCAAGGGCTATACGGCTTACGGCCAGCGCACAGGTGCCCTGGTGGCGGTTTCCTCCAGCGAGCAGGTTATCACCGAGTTCCAGGATATCAACAAGTACACGAGCCGGGCTACCTGGTCCAATATCAACCGCGCAGCCATGACCACGCTGGTGCGGATTCAGCAGGATGACACGCTGCGGGCGCAATACGAAACGGAGCGGGAGAACTACTACCAGACCATTAAGAAGCGTGCTGAAGTCTTTATGGCTGAGGCCAAGGACTGCAACCTGCCGGCCCTGCCCTATAAAGGCGGCTTCTTCCTGGCTGTTCCGGCAGCTGACCCGCAGGCTGTATGCAACAAGCTCTATGATGACTTGATTTTTGCTGTGCCGCTCAAAATGGGCGTGCGCGTGGCTGCCTGCTGCGTATCGGAAGAAAAGATGCACGGCGTGGCAGCAAAGGTCCTGAAAGCTATGCAGGCTGTAGAAAACTGGTAAAAGAATTTTTCCTGAAAAGGCTGTTCCTACTACTATTTAGAAGGGATAGCCTTTTTTCACGAATTTGAGAAAATTTGCGGTTGAACCGAGGGGCAAATGATGTTATAGTTAAATTGTGTGTATGTGATATTTCTTTCGGGAGGACGCAGAACAATATGTTTAAATTCAAAAAAAAGGACAGCGAGTTCTTTGACTTGTTCGTAGACAGCGCCAATTATTTCTATAAGGGAGCGCTGATGATGGACGAGGTCATGCTGGATTACAGCAAGGCCACGGACAAGGTCAAGGAAATCATGGATTTGGAACACGAAGCCGATAGAATCAATGATGCGATTATCGACAAGCTTAACCTGACCTTTATCACCCCAATTGACCGCGAAGACATCTATGCACTGGCCAACGGCCTTGATGATGGCGTGGATTACCTGCAGGGCACGCTCCAGCGCATTGTGATGTATCGTACGGGCAAGGCCATGGGCGGCGCTGTTAAGCTGACCAAGCTTTTGATTGAAGCTACGGAAGAAATCATCCGTGCATTCTCGCTTTTGAAGGACATTCGGAAGAACCAGGCACAGATCCTGGATGCAACGCATAAGATTGCCCAGCTTGAGAGCGAAGGGGACAGGGTATACCGCCATGAGGTTGCCTATCTTTTCGACAAGGAAAAAGACCCCATTGAACTCATAAAATGGAAAGATATTTTGGAAAAACTGGAAGACACACTGGATCATTGCGAAAAACTGTCGGATATGATTCGGGGAGTGGTAATGAAGTATGCATGAGTTACAGCTTTTAATCTTTACGGTCATTGTGCTGGCGCTGCTCTTTGACTTCATTAATGGTTTCCATGATACGGCAAATGCCATTGCCACTGCTGTATCCACCAGGGCCATTCATCCCAGCTATGCCATTATGATGGCAGCGGGGCTGAACTTTATCGGGGCCATGTACAGTACCGGCGTAGCCAAGACCATAGGCGCCGATATTGTAAGCTCTGCACAAATGGTCGATGAGCATGTGCTGATTGCAGCACTGGCTGGCTCAATCATCTGGAACATCCTGACCTGGTGGTTTGCCGTTCCTTCCAGCTCATCCCATGCGCTGGTCGGCGGGATTATTGGTGCGGTAATGGTCTCGGTTGGTGAGCAGGGGCTGAACTTCTGGGGCATTGGCAAAATTGTCCTGTCGCTCATTGGTTCGCCGATTATCGCTATTTGTACAGGCTGCATTGTAATGCTCATCCTGTTTCGGGTTTTTGGCGGCTTCAGCCCGTCGGCCATCAATCATAAGTTCAAGAAGATGCAGATTCTCTCGGCAGCCATGATGGCTTTCTCGCATGGTTCCAATGATGCGCAGAAATCCATGGGCATCATCACGCTGGCACTTTTGGCTGGCGGGTATATCGGCGAGTTTGAGGTCCCGACTTACGTCAAGGTGCTTTGTGCCACGGCTATGGCCTTGGGCACCGCCATGGGCGGGCGGCGGATTATCCGCACCATCGGCGGCAAGATTTTCAAGTTGGAGCCGATTTCCGGCTTTGCTGCAGACTTGAATTCGTCTACGGTTATCTTTGGGGCAACGTTATTGCACTTGCCAGTCAGCACCACGCATGTTGTGTCCGGCTCGATTATGGGCGTGGGTACGGCCAAGCGTGTCAATGCGGTACGTTGGGGCGTTGCGCAGCAGATGGTTATGGCCTGGGTACTGACCATCCCTTGCACGGCATTGATGGGCGCACTTTTCTATAAACTCGTATGCATGTTTATGTAAAAACGAAATTTTCACACAATTATATAGCCAAATTAGGACTTAAGTGTTACAATAGTAGTAATACTTAGGTCTTTTTTATAAAAATTGTAAGGATGGGGTGATGGATATGGCAACAGTCGAATTAAGGGAACTGGCTGAGCTGGCACAAAAGGATTACGCCAGCGAAATTGTAGCAGGTTTGGTAAACAATGAAATTCGGGATTTACAAAGTGAAATTGATGATGCAGCGGATATTTCCTTTATCGAGCTGAACAGCGGGCGGGGCTGGCGCATTTATCGCCGGACGGTGATGTTTGTGCTGTTTACGGCTGTTCATGGGATGTATCCATCAGCAGAAGTCGTGGCGCAGTTCAGTGCCAACAAGGGGATATTCTGTGAACTGCGCCACTTTGGCGGCGGCGTTAACGAAGCGATTGTGGGCAACATCGAAAAACGCATGCGGGAAATCATTGCGGAAGACCTGCCCATAATCAAGATGAAGATGGACCGGGAACAGGCAGTAAAAATCTTCAAGAACAATCGGCAAATTGAAAAGGCCAATCTGATATCCTCCCTGAAGATGGAGAAGGTCAGCCTTTACCAGTGTGGCGAGTTCTACGATTATCTCTATGGCGTTATGCTGGGGCATACGGGCAGCCTGACGCAGTTTGCTTTGGATGTGGAAGCCGGCGGGATTCTCCTGCGCATTCCGGATATGGATACTGCCGGTGCTGTGCGGGAGCGCATACCGCAGCCCAAACTCAGCCAGATTCTCGCTGAGTCCCGTCAATGGGCACATGCCTTGCAGTGCAATTTTGTGCCGGATTTGAACCGCATCAATCGTCATGGCGGTATCGGCGAACTTATTCGCGTGTCAGAAGCTTTGCAGGAAAAACGCATCGCCCAAATTGCTGACCATATTGCCGAGAAAAAGGGATTTTTGCGCTTGATCCTCATTGCCGGGCCGTCTTCATCAGGCAAGACGTCCTTTGCCCAGCGGCTTAGGGTGCAGCTGCGGGCGGCGCAGCTTATGCCCGTATCCATTTCGCTGGATGACTATTTTGTCAATCGGGTGGATACGCCGCGCAAGCCTACAGGGGAATATGACTATGAGTGCATTGAATCGTTGGACGTAGAACTGTTCAATGACCACATGCTGGCCCTGCTGGCAGGCGAGGAAATTGTCCTGCCTACCTACAACTTTATCACGGGGAACCGGGAGTGGGACGAGAGCAGGCGGCTGGCCGTGACGCGGGAACAGCCCATTATTGTGGAGGGGATACACGGGCTCAATGAAAAGCTGAGTGAATATGTTCCCCATAGCCGTAAGTATAAAATCTATATCAGTGCGCTGACCCAGCTCAACATTGATGCGCACAACCGCATTTCCACCACGGATGCCCGTCTGATGCGGCGTTTGGTGCGGGATTATCAGTTCCGTGGTTCTGGGGCATTGAAGACCCTCAAACAATGGCCGGATGTGCGGGAGGGAGAGGAAAAAAACATCTTCCCGTATCAGGAAGAGGCCGATGTCATGTTTAACTCAGCCCTCATCTATGAATTGGGGATTCTCAAGCACTATGCTGAACCGCTGTTGCAAATGGTGCCGCAGGATATCCCGGAGCGGGCGGAGGCCAAGCGGCTGCTGGACATCCTCCAGTATTTTGACGATATCACCGCTGAAGATGATGTACCGAACAACTCTTTGCTTCGGGAATTTATTGGCAAGTCGGTTTTCTTTAAATAGGTACCCGCATGTAGTATAATGGACTTAATATTTATCGTGTTTTGGGAGGTGCTTTTTTGATTAGGAAGGGAATAATATTGGCCGGCGGGTCGGGGACGCGTTTGTATCCACTTACGCAGGTGGTTTCCAAGCAGTTGATGCCGGTTTATGACAAGCCGATGATTTATTATCCACTCAGTACGCTGATGCTGGCAGGGATTAAGGATATTTTGATTATCACCACGCCACAGGATAATGAATCCTTTAAGAAACTATTGGGCGATGGCAGCCAACTGGGAATCCATATATCCTATGCAGTACAGCCCAGTCCGGATGGCTTGGCACAGGCCTTTATCATTGGCGAGAAATTTATCAATGGTGAAGGCTGCGCGTTGGTGCTCGGCGATAATATTTATTATGGTTCAGACCTTGCACAGTCGGTACAGCATGCTGCGGCAATGGAAGAAGGGGCAACCGTATTTGCTTATTACGTGTCCGACCCGGAACGCTATGGCGTGGTGGATTTTGATGAACATGGTCATGCTCTGAGTTTGGAGGAAAAACCGGCTCAGCCCAAGTCCAATTATGCCGTAACCGGCCTGTACTTCTATGACAAGGACATTGTGGATGTGGCCAAGTCCATTAAGCCTTCGGCACGTGGCGAACTGGAAATCACGGATGTCAACAAGGTTTACCTGGAACGTGGCAAGTTGCAGGTAGAAAAGATGCGCCGCGGCTACGCATGGCTGGATAC
>CADAAS010000060.1:4082-16060 GCA_902785885.1 Pseudoselenomonas ruminantium | reverse complement strand
GAGCGCAATAAATCGCGCAAAATATCCTGTTCAGATGTCGATAATTTTCCCCGTTCCTGCTCGTAATAATAACGCAAGGGCGAAGCATCCGAAACAATCAGGTGATAATCAAAGAGGAAAAAGTCCCAAAAGCCAAACCAAAAGCCACGCCGTTCCTCCTCGGACGGAGCTTCCTGGCCATCATAGTCCGGGCCGGCATACATCGTTATCGCCCTGTCCATATCCCGGCGAAAAGCCGGTTTCTTATAGTAATCATCAATCCGGTGCAACAGTTCATCCAGCATCTTATTCAAACGCTGCATGGTTTCCGGCGGAACTTCCTCCATATGCTCCAACGAACTATAGAATTCATCCCCGTCCCGTCTGTCCGGCAGAAAAAAATAGCCGCCTTCGTAAAGAGAATCCTTGGCAGCGGTCAGCCCCTGACGATAATCCTCCGTCTTGCCGGTACGCTGCAGATATTCATAGAACTTTTCCGCAGCCGAAAAGAATTTGTTGATATCCGCCTCAGCCAACATAAAATCTGCCTGGTCATTGGCATAACGGTAAATAATCTCCTGATAATCATAAACCGTCAACGAACCCAGAGAATAAAGATCCAACTGATCCACATAAGTAACGAGCAGACGGATTATGCTCCAAATCCGCTTCAACTCATCATCATCTGCCCCATGCCAGGCATTGCGGCGCAAATAAGCCTCTACGGCATCTTGCGGGACAATCTGGCCGGCGGCTGCGTTTTCTTCATAAAATTCTTCAACCAGTGAATATACATTACCCATACAACAGGACCCTCTGTATCTTTATAAATTAACAAAAACATTATATCATAATAGCCGCCATTGTTCAAAAAAGAAGCCCGCTAAGCCAAGCTTAGCTTTTTCCCTTGGCATTAGGCAGAGTACCATCCAATTCCAAAATCATATCTCTAAGCTCTGCCGCCCGCTCAAATTCCATTGCCCGAGAGGCCTGCTGCATTTCACGCAGTAAGGTTTTGACAAGATTTTCCTTGTCTTTCTTGGAGAGTTTTTTCTTCTTTTTGCCATCTCCCGCAGTATAACTTGCCGCCGATTCTGCGACCAAAGTGGTTTCAATCAACGGTTTAATGGGCTTGATAATCGTCTTGGGCACAATGCCATGTTCCGTGTTATAGGCCTGCTGAATTTCCCGGCGGCGTTCCGTTTCGTCCATGGCCCGTTTCATGGAATCGGTAATTCTATCGGCATACATGATTACCTGACCATGCGCATTGCGGGCAGCACGGCCAATAATCTGAATCAGCGAGGTATCTGAACGCAGGAAACCTTCCTTATCCGCATCCAATATGGCAATCAAGGAGACTTCCGGCATATCCAGCCCTTCACGCAAAAGGTTAATGCCCACCAACACATCAAATTCCCCAGCCCGCAAATCGTGAATGATTTCCGCCCGCTCAATGGTCGCAATATCGGAATGCAAATAACGTACCTTTACACCTGCCTCCTTCAGAAAATCGGTAAGATTCTCCGCCATCTTCTTGGTCAGGGTCGTGACGAGCACCCGCTCATTGCGCTCAATGCGCAGACGAATTTCCGCCAGGAGGTCATCAATCTGCCCCTCCAAGGGCCGTACCTCGATCTCCGGGTCAATAAGCCCCGTCGGGCGGATGACCTGCTGAGCAATCTGCTGAGCCTGCTCCTTTTCGTACTTGCCCGGAGTGGCCGACACATAGATAATCTGATTGATACGCGCCGCAAATTCCTCAAAGGTCAGGGGGCGGTTGTCAAAAGCCGATGGCAGGCGGAAGCCATTTTCCACCAACGACACCTTGCGGCTCCTGTCCCCGGCATACATGGCATGTATCTGCGGCAAGGTCACATGGGATTCGTCCACGACAATCAGGAAATCTTCCGGAAAGTAATCCAGCAGCGTATAGGGCACATCCCCTGCCTTGCGATGCGTCAAATGGCGGGAATAATTTTCTATCCCTGAACAATAGCCCATTTCCTGCATCATTTCCAAATCGTAATTGGTGCGCTGTTCAATGCGCTGCGCTTCGAGCAGCTTGCCATTTTCCCGGAACATCCTGAGCTGTACATCCAGTTCATCACGGATATCCTGCATGGCGATTTTCATGTCCTCGTCTTCCGTTACATAATGGGAGGCCGGAAATACCATCAAATGCGTACGTTCACCATAGACTTCACCGGTCACCACATCAAACTCCACCATGCGGTCGATTTCATCACCGAACAGCTCGATACGCACCGCCCGGTTATTATACCCCGCAGGGAATACCTCGATAACATCCCCACGCACCCGAAAACGACCGCGCTCAAAGGCGATATCATTGCGTTCATAGCGAATCTGTACCAGCTTGTGCAGAATATCCTCCCGCGGCACCTCCTGCCCTTTATGCAGGGACAGGACCATTTCATGGTAGCTTTCCGGCGAACCCAGACCATAGATACAGGAAACAGACGCGACGATAATCACATCCCGCCGCTCAAACAGCGAACAGGTAGCCGAATGGCGCAGTTCATCAATTTCATCGTTGATGGACGAATCCTTTTCAATATAGGTATCCGTGGAGGCAATATAAGCTTCCGGCTGATAATAATCGTAGTAGCTGACAAAGTAACCCACATAATTTTCCGGAAAGAATGCCTTAAACTCACTGGCCAATTGCGCTGCCAATGTCTTATTATGGGCAATCACCAATGTCGGCTTTTGCACCTTCTCAATGACCTTGGCAATGGTATAGGTCTTGCCCGTTCCCGTTGCCCCCAAAAGCACCTGCGCCTGCTGGCCGTTTTCAACGCCCGCGGCCAAATCCTCAATGGCCTTAGGTTGGTCGCCCATCGGTTCAAACGGCGCGACTACCTTGAACGGTATTTCCTTATCAAACTGCATCGTATTTAATTTGGGAACCATTGCCATAGTCCATCCCCCTAAATTTTATAATCATTCTATGATATATATAGCGTTTAAAATGGCTCAATGGAAATCATCACGAAATCTCCATTGAGCCTGAATCTCTATATGCTGTCAATCACACTTCGCTGGCGGTCAGAATACATTCTACCTTGACCTCGCGATTTTTGTTCAAATCATAAAACTCGCCTTTGTCGGTCTGTACCACAGGCAGGGAACGAATCCGGCTTTCATCCAAATAAACAATACGTCCTTTTTCCCCATTGGTCAGGCGTACCCAGTTGCCATTCAAGGCATGGGACAAACGCTTGATAAAGAGCACTCCATATTCCGTATCCAATTTGCCATCCAAGATATCATCATAAAGAATGGCAAACACATCGAAAGGCGAACGGCGTTTGGCAAATACCCGGTCACTGGCCATGGCATCATAGATATCGAGAATAGCCAGTATCTTGCCAAAACGAGATATGTTTTCCTTTTTCAGTTTCAAGGGATAGCCAGAACCATCACAGCGTTCATGGTGCTGCATAACGCCCATCATAATATCCTGATTGGCATTCAACGTGGTTCTTGCCAGCGTATCATGACCATACTGCGCATGCATCTTAACCTGCTCAAATTCCTCTGGCGTAAGTTTCCCCTGTTTTTCCAACACAGCAGGCGGAATCATCATCTTGCCGATATCCAGGAACAGCCCCGCAATGACCAAATTGTACTGGTCAAGCACCGACATCCCCAACCAACGCCCCATCAGCCCGGCCAAGATGCCCACATGAAGGCAATGATGAATCAGGTAAGAGCCTTCATGCTTCATATTATGAATCTGCGATACCGCCTTCGCTCCATCACAGAGCTCGGTAAAATTCCGTTCATCCATAATATTCTGCAGGTCAGCAGCATTAAATTCCCCGCGCTGAACCAATGCTTCAAACATGACTTCCAATTGCCGATAAACCATGTTATAGCACACGATATAATTATCATCGAGCAAATTTTCTTTGCTGGGCATGGCCGGAGGTTCCTGCTCATCAATATAAACCGAAAAAATCGGCCTGTCCAACAGACCATAAATCATTTCCTTGGTCAGAATCGTTCCCGTACTGATGAGCGCATTTCCCTGCTCATCCACGATATCCCGTCCAACTGTCATCCCTGCCCGCAGGCTCTCTACTGCATATACCTTTAGCACAAGCCCTCATCCTCTCCAGCCAGATTTCGTTTACGTTTATTAGTCTCTCTTGATTATAGCGCATTTCCATGAGTTTTACCATAAGAATTTAATAAGTTCGAGGCACAAGGCGAAGGGCAGGAGGGGGATAACTTTCGGCTGCTTAGACAAGCTTGTCAAACGCTGCCGAAAGCCATCCCCCTCCTGCCCTTCTTAGTTTTAGCACATAAACTGCGTTACAATCTATCTTGCTGCTCACCCTAATATCACAGTGTACCTCCCGCAAATTGGTTTTATTACGTTTGGTCAGCTTATCTTTGCAATACAATCATAAGTACGCAATAAGCCCGCCCTGCTGGTGATAGCTTTCCGCAGCGTTTGACAAGCCTGTCTAAGCGAAGGAAAGTTATTACCAGCAGGGCGGGCGTCTTATTTATCTCGATGTAAACCTAACGATTATTTGTTCTCGCTAACAACCTTGCGCACAACCTCAGCCACATGGTCAACGGTGAAGCCAAACTTCTCGAAGAGCACAGCTGCCGGCGCAGATGCACCAAAGCCTTCCATGGAAACCGTAGCGCCATCAAGGCCTACATATTTACCCCAGCCAAAATCGCTGAGTGCCTCCACAGCTACGCGGGCACGAACCTTCTTCGGCAGAACGCTTTCTTTATATTCTGCACTCTGCTGCTCAAAGAGATCCATGCAAGGCATGGAAACAACGCGGACATCCACGCCTTCACCAGCCAGTTTAGCCTGCGTATCCACAGCCAATGATACTTCCGAACCCGTAGCGATGATGATACCGTCCATATTGGCAGCATCCTTGGCTTCGGACACCACATAAGCACCCTTGAGGGCATCCTTGGAGGAACCAGCCAGCTGCGGCAGGTTCTGACGAGTCAATACCAGAGCTGTCGGCGTCTTTTCGCTGGTCACAGCCAGGTACCAGCCAGCAGCCGTTTCCGTTGCATCTGCCGGACGGAATACGTTGACATTCGGCTGGGAACGGAGCATAGCCAGCTGTTCAATCGGTTCATGCGTCGGGCCGTCTTCGCCGACACCAATGCTGTCATGCGTGAATACATAGGTCACAGGCAGGCCCATCAGTGCAGCCAGACGAACCATCGGTTTCGTGTAGTCGCTGAACACGAAGAAGGTTGCTACATAGTTCTTCAGACCACCATGGAGGGTGATACCATTAGCCATAGCTGCCATAGCCAGTTCACGCACACCGAAGTGCAGGTTGCGGCCGGCATAGTTATCCTTGGAGAAATCGCCTGCATCCTTCATGTCTGTCTTGTTGGAAGGAGCAAGGTCAGCACTGCCGCCAAACAGGTTCGGCAGGAGATCTTTCAGGCGGTTAATCATCGTACCGGACAGGGCACGGGTAGCCTGTGCCTTGTCTTCATAAGCCCAGAAATCTTCATTTTCCAGGAGAGCCTTGGCATCAACAGGAGCATGGAACTTATCCCATTTAGCCTTGAGTTCCGGGAACTTGGCGCAATAGTCAGCAAAGAGCTTATTCCAAGCTTCTTCTGCCTCAGCCCCCTTCTTGGCTTTTTCTTCATAATGGGCATAAACATCCTGCGGAATGTTGAAGGTCTTTTCCGGTTCCGGCCAACCCAGATTTTCCTTGAGGGCCTTGACATTATCAACACCGAGCGGTTCGCCATGTGCGCTTGCCTTGCCCTGTTTTGCCGGGCAACCGTAACCAATCTGCGTCTTAACCGTGATGAAGGACGGATGTTCCTTGTCAGCCTTGGCCGCTTCAATAGCCTTGCCAATAGCTTCCAGGTCATTGCCATCTTCAACCGTCAGCGTCTGGAAACCGAACGCCTGCATACGTTTTTCCACATTTTCCGTGAAGGCAATATCCGTGCTGCCTTCAATGGAAATCTTATTGGAATCATAAAGCACAATCAGTTTGGAGAGGCCGAGCGTACCAGCCAGCGAGAAGGCTTCCGAAGAAATGCCTTCCATCATGCAGCCGTCGCCGCCCAGAGCAAAGGTATAATGGTCAACCACATCATAGCCCGGCTTGTTAAATTCTGCAGCCAGATGCGCTTCTGCCATCGCCATACCTACAGCCATGCCCATACCTGCACCCAACGGGCCCGTCGTGGCTTCAACGCCTACCGTGTGGCCATATTCCGGATGACCCGGAGTCAGCGAACCGTCCTGACGGAAGTTCTTCATATCATCCATGGTAAGGCCATAACCGAAGAAATGGAGCAGAGAATAAAGCAGCGTAGAACCATGACCACCGGACAGGATGAAACGGTCGCGGTTAGCCCACTGCGGATTCTTCGGGTTGTGATTCATGTGGTTAGCCCACAGTTCATAAGCCATAGCAGCGCTGCCAAGGGGCAGGCCGGGATGACCGGAATTTGCCTTCTGTACAGCATCAGCTGCCAGAACGCGGATAGCGTTTACACAAGTGGTATCCATGTTACTCAATGTGTATCTCTCCTTACCTAAAATAGTTTCGTTTACAAACATCATTCTACAAAAAAAAATGGAAAATGTACAGTCCCTTTGTCCATTTTCCATTAATTTCTTTTATGTTTTTTTAAGAAACGATTATTGATAATTACGTTTTCAAACAATGAAACTTAGAAGTTTCGCAAATCAGGACGCAGTTCCTGTGCTTTGCCCATATAAACATGCTGAATATCTGCCTGCTTGATTTCCGTATCGACGAGCAGCAGCACGCGAATGCAGCGTTCCATGGATTCATCCACCTCAGGCACCCGCGTATCAAAGAGGGGTACCTTGTCAAAGCCTTCCATCTGGCGAGCCCCCGTTGCCGGAAAACCTGCTGTCAGATCAGCGGTACTGCTGAAGATACAAGCCCCGATATCCTCCGGCTTCACCTTGTTGCGCCGCAGAATCTGTGACAACAGCATTCTTGCTGCCTGCCAGATTTCCTCCTTCTTGTTCTCCCCGACTACAATTGCGCCGCGAATTCCTCTCATAAATCATTCCTCCTCATCCGCCTGTGAATTCAGGGCTCCTTATGAATTTCCCAAATAATCCTCAGGCTAAGTATAAATGCGATTAAATATCCCAACACACCCAACAGGGGTATTTCCATTATTTTAGGCGTCATCTGCGTTGTACAGATGGTACTTGACCCAAGCAAAAGCGCCGCAACCAGCACCGCCAGTATCACTTTGTTAATCATGCGGTCAAGATGACGCAGGGGTTCTTCTGACCCCGTGACATCAAGGTTTACCTTAGTCTGGCCGCTCATGGTCATTTTGAGAATATCCGAAATCTGCTCCGGCAGCTGGGCTGATTTTTTCAAGAGCATCAAGCCCTCCTGCTTAGCCTTTTCGATCTCGTCCTTCCAATCAAAATTCTTCTTGTAATCCACAGCAAGGCTGCGGGCAAAGATTTCCACAAAGCTGACCTTCGGGCAGCAAAGCCGCATAACGCCTTCTACCGTCAGCACGCCACGCGCAAACATCGAAAGCCCCTGCGGACAGGCAATATGGTGAACCCGCATCAGATTCATAATCTGACGCGTCAGTACCCCCATCTGCAATTCGCTGAAGTCCAGGCTGCTGTACTGTGCCAGCATGGCATCAATGTCCTGATAAAGCGCGGTATGGTTGACTTTCCCCTTAACAATCCCCAGGGAAAGCACCGCTGCCTTCATTTCAAAGGTATCATGATGTGCCAAGGAGTATATCGCCTTGCGGATAGCCGCCCGGTCACGCCCGGACAGCCTGCCCATCATGCCCAAGTCCAGCCAGACAATACGACCATTGCGAATCCAGATATTGCCGGGGTGAGGGTCTGCATGGAAGAATCCGTCCTCGATAATCTGCCGCACATAATTTTCACCCAAGCGACGGCCCAACGTATTGATATCATAGCCCCGCTCCTTGAGCTTGGCAAAATCGTCAATACAGATTCCGTCCACATACTCCATCACCAAAATATGCTGCATGGAGAGATTGCGGAAAACCCGCGGGCAGGTTACATAATCCACATCCCGGTTGAGATGCGTAAATTCTTCAATATGGTCAGCTTCCATGAGAAAGTCCATTTCCTGCTTGGCAATGGTCCACATTTCATCGAGTACCATATTGAAGTCGATAACATCCTGGGAACGGCTCACCACTTTCAGTAGTGTAGCCGCCCGCTTCAACAGGACGATATCCTTGCTCATTATCTCATATATACCAGGCCGCTGTACCTTCACCACTACTTTTTCTCCGGTGGTGAGCACTGCCCGATGAACCTGCGCAATACTGGCGGAGCCGATGGCTTCCTCATCAATATAAGAGAACACCTGATTCCAGCGGCGGTTGTATTCCCGCTCAATAACCTCCACCACCGTGGCAAAGGGCATTGGTTTCGCCTCAGACTGCAGTTTCATCAGTTCGTCACAGTATTCCGGCGGCAGAAAATCAGGGCGCATACTCATGACCTGGCCTAACTTTACAAAAGTAGGGCCCAAGTCTTCGAGAATTTGCCGCAGTTTTTCCGGGGTCACGCCCTTGACAATATCCCGCTTTCTAAGCACCGCCACCATTTCCTTCAAGCGGTTGGCGGTACCAGCATCTTCACTTTTCTTAAAGAATTGTCCCAGCATAGTACTGGCTCCCTTAATCATAAGTCTGCTTCTATGTTGCTTATTTCTTGCCGTATTTCTCAGCTAACTGCTGTTTCACCGTTTCATTGGCCAGGAAGTCATCATAAGTCGTCACGCGGTCAACTACCCCGTCCGGCGTAATGTCAATGATGCGATTGGCAATGGTCTGCACGAACTCATGGTCATGGGACACAAAGAGTGCCGTGCCGCCAAAGGCGATAAGACCGTTGTTGAGTGCCGTAATGGATTCCAAATCCAGATGGTTGGTGGGTTCGTCCATCAAGAGAACGTTCGCACCGGAAAGCATCATCTTGGACAGCATGCAGCGCACGCGCTCACCACCGGAGAGCACAGATGCTTTCTTCAAACTTTCCTCACCGGAGAACAGCATGCGCCCCAAGAAACCGCGCACAAAGGTTTCGTCCGGGTCCTTGGAATACTGACGCAGCCAGTCCACCAGCGACAGGGATACGCCGTCAAAATAAGCGGAGTTATCTGCCGGCAGATAAGCCTGCGTAGTCGTCACGCCCCATTTGAACGTACCCTCATCCGGTTCTTCCTCGCCCATGAGAATCTTAAAGAGCATGGTCTTGCCAATGCTGTTCGGACCAACGAAGGCCACCTTGTCACCACGCTTCAGCGTGAAGCTGACATTTTTGAGCACCTGCTCCCCGTCAACGGTCTTGGAAATGCCATCCACCTGCAGGAGCTGGTCACCAGCTTCGCGGTCCGGCGTGAAGGCAATGTACGGATAACGGCGGGAAGACGGCTTGATGTCCTCCACTTTAATTTTATCGAGCAGCTTTTTACGGCTGGTTGCCTGCTTGGATTTAGCTGCATTAGCGGCAAAGCGGGCAATAAAGTTCTGCAGTTCCTTGATTTTTTCCTCAGCCTTCTTGTTCTGCTCCTTCTGCAGCTGCAGAGCCAGCTGGCTGGACTGATACCAGAAGTCATAGTTGCCGGCATAGAGCTGAATGGCGCCGAAGTCCACATCGCAGATATAGGTGCAGACCTGATTGAGGAAGTGACGGTCATGAGATACCACGATAACGGTATTTTCAAAACCGGCCAGGAAATCTTCCAGCCAGTTGATGCTTTCTACGTCCAAATGGTTGGTCGGCTCGTCCAAAAGCAGGATATCCGGATTGCCAAAAAGTGCCTGTGCCAAAAGTACACGCACCTTTTCCTTAGCCGTGAGGTCCGCCATCTTCATGGTGTGTTCATCTTCGGGAATGCCCAGGCCATTTAAAAGGCGTGCCGCTTCCGATTCCGCATCCCAGCCATTGAGTTCGGCAAATTCGGCTTCAAGCTCCGATGCCTTCATGCCGTCTTCTTCGGAGAAATCCGGCTTAGCGTAAAGGGCATCTTTTTCGTCCATGATTTCGACCAGACGCTTATGCCCCATGATAACCGTACGCAGAACCTCGTAATCATCGAAAGCATAATGGTCCTGCTGCAGGACAGCCAGGCGCTCCCCCGGCGTAATTTCGATATTGCCGCCAGTCGGTTCAATTTCGCCGGACAGCAATTTCAAGAACGTGGATTTACCGGCACCATTAGCACCGATAATGCCATAGCAGTTTCCTGGCGTAAACTTCAGGTTTACGTCTTTATAAAGTACGCGTTTGCCGAATTGTAAGCTGACATTATTGGTCGTAATCATAAATTGTTATTATCCTCTCATCTTGTAATTAATTAACGTGACAACATTTCGCGGAACATGCTCATAATGCTCTGCCCATAGGTATAGCCTGGAACTGCCCAACGACCATTGAGATCCGTCCAGCTGTTCAATGTCCGTGAACCATACGTGTTACGCACCAATCCATAGCGGGGATCCACCACCTGTTCATTCGGCTGGCGGGTAGATGCATAGGCCAGCAAATGGTGAATCTGTGCCCGCACGCCCAGCTGGGCCGAGCTGAAATAAGCGCCCTTCACCTCACTGCTAGTCGTTCCCAAGCCGCAATAGTTGTTCTGGTCAGGTGTTACCGTTCCACCATAGCGGAAAAACCCCGTTTCCTTCAATGCCTGGGCAAAGGCCACATCCGGACGAATCCCTTCACGTGCGCCTTCTTCGTAATAGTAGGCAACCAGTTCCTGCGGCGACACCGAAATATCCGGGCGAGGATTTACGCTTAAAAGATACTTCACGCATTGTTCCTGACTGGCAAGCGGCGTTCCCATGATGGAATCATCATAAGCCGATACCGTCTGATGAACCTTAATGGTGTTTTCCACCTTCTCGACAGGCGGATTCATGATGGCATCAATGCGGGATTCCAGACTGCGCGTTCCGCGTTCCACGGTACGGGTGCTGCTATCTCCCATGTTAAGCTTATGATGGGTATCCACCTTGGTTTCCATTTCCGGATTCATCGCCATGTGGCGGGCTTCGGTGTAATCCGGCATAGCAAAAGCCAAGCTGCCAGCCAACAGGCCAGCCATAACAAGTCTCGAACAACGATTAAATATCACGAACAGTACACTCCTTAACTTATCAAAACAAACTTCCATAGACATAATAAAGGGCAAAAATGCCGCTTATTAACCAAACAATTCCTGCAACCTGCCGGATTTTCCCAGCCATGCTCATAAACAAGGCATAACCTATCAGCGATGATCCCAAAGCCGTGGCAAAATTTCCCGTCAGCAGCAGCAACAAGACCAACACGCTGATAGCCAGTACTTCAGCCCGCCGCTGCAGGACATTTTCCGAAAGCGAACAGTCAGGCAATGCTGCCATCAATAGCAAAAAGCCACTGCCCACGAGCACGGGTACCACCATAGCCGGAAAATCTGCAATAGCTGCAATAATCGGTTCACAAAACAGTGCCCCGCCAAAAAGCAAAGCCGCAGCAAAAAGCCCCCGCCGACCATCTCCTTCTGCAGGAACTGCTGATACCGGGGAAATAACCAGCGGCGGCACACCGCACAGCGCCCCTAATGTGCCCAACGCAAACAGGAAACGAACGCCCCCTGCAGGCTTGCCTGCCCGGGACAAAGCAGTAAATGTACTCCAGTGAATTGCACTGAGCATAACCAGCAGGCTGAGCACGGTCACACTATAAAAGGCACTGTTTTGGGCATCCGAAACACCTAAAGACAACTGCCCCACCACTTTTTCCAACCCCTCTGGGAGAAAAAAGGGCGCCACCGGAATCACCCAAAAACCTTCACTAAAAGTAACTGCGCCTGTAACCACCATACCGGAAAACAAGGCACTGCGCCAACCCCCAGCCAGCAGGGCCAAGGTCAGCACAATACCGACCATGCTCCAATACATCA
>CADAAS010000060.1:709-4052 GCA_902785885.1 Pseudoselenomonas ruminantium | reverse complement strand
CCCAGCATCGTAACCTGCCAGGGCGAGGCAATCACGATACGCCCCATCTTCAATCCCAAACAGATTAAAAATACCGCCAGTGCCAGCTTTATCCCCCAGGGAAATATCCGTGGCAGATTCCAGCGTGGAAGACAGGTACTTCCCTGCCAAAGGAGCAAGCCGAGCAACGAGGCGAAAAAACTAATCCCCAGCACAGCCTGCCAGCCTAAACCATGGGAAATGGCCACAATAAAAACCAAATACCCGGTTGCGGTCAAAGATGGGGTCAAAACAACCCCATACCGCTTATAAGCAGACCATAATGTTCCCGCCAGCGACAGCAGCACACCTGCTGTAAAACTGCCGGCAAAATCCATTCCCGCCTGCTGCAGCATGGAAGCTGCCGCTGTAAATATCGCCAAAGACGCCATCGCCATGGTCACCCCGGCGAAAATATCCCGGCTAAAACGCATAAACAGCTCATCCTCCATACAGTATACTAATTTATTTTAACACAGGACAGGCAAAAAAGACAATTACCGCTCCGTTAAAAACATATAAGCTGCCTTCATTCCATCAACCGCGGCACTCATAATGCCACCAGCATAACCAGCACCCTCCCCCATTGGATAGAGACCTTTTATGCCCTCAGCCAGCATCGTTTCCCGGCTGCGGCAGATACGGCAGGGTGCCGAAGAACGCGCCTCCACACCGGTCATTACTGCGCCCTTATCGGCAAAGCCCTTGATTTTATGGTCAAAATGCGGCAGCGCACCTTCCAGCGTGCGGGCAAGAAAATCTGGCAAGCACTTATGCAAGTTCACCGCTTTTACCCCCGGCTGATAGGTCGGCGTGGTCAAGAACTGCGTAGAACCAAACGTGCCCCCCAGGAAATCCCCTACGGTCTGCACCGGCGCATGATAATTCCGGCCACCGAGGTCAAAGGCCAGCTTTTCCAGTTTATCCTGCAGATTCATGCCCGCGAGCACTTCCTGGCCGAAATCCTCAGGCCCCACCTGCACCAACAGTGCACTGTTGGCAATGCCGGAATCACGCTTGTAATTGCTCATTCCGTTCGTGCAGACCTGTTCTTTAAGCGACGTTGCTGCGACCACCTGTCCGCCAGGACACATACAGAAGGAATACGCCCCGCGTCCAGTCACAGGGTCCTTATAGGTCAGCGCATAGTCCGCCACCGGCAGGCGGGGATGACCCGCATCCTCACCGTATTGTGCTCGGTCGATAAATTCCTGCGGATGCTCAATGCGCACGCCGATGGCAAACGGTTTTGCCTCCATTTTCAGCCCCTTCCCCAAAAGCATGCGATACGTATCCCGAGCTGAATGGCCAATTCCCATAAAGACCTGCTGACAGGCGATGCGCTCTTCATCATTGACGATGACCGCCCGCACCTGTCCCTGCTCGATTTCCATATCCGTAACCTGCGCATTGAAGCGGACTTCACCACCCAAGCGGATGATTTCCTTGCGGATGTTTTTGACCACGCCCTGCAATAAATCCGTGCCGATATGCGGCTTATGCAAATAGCGGATTTCCTCAGGTGCACCTGCCGCAATAAAGGCCTCCAGCACATCCTGAATATGTCCGTCACTAATGCGGGTAGTCAGCTTGCCATCCGAGAAGGTCCCCGCACCGCCCTCACCAAACTGCACGTTGGAGCGCTCATCCAATGTGCCCGTCTGCCAAAAGCACTCTATGGCCGCCTTGCGGCTGTCCACATCACCGCCACGTTCCAAGACCAACGGATTCCAGCCCGCTTTAGCCAGCGTCAATGCCGCAAACATGCCTGCAGGGCCAAAACCGACCACCACAGGACGCAAATCACGATTTGTATGCGCACGGAAATTTAATGGAGCAGCCTTCTTTGGCACCAAAATTTCCACATTTTTATCCTTGCGCAGTTTTTGCAACACTTTCTTCTCCGGCATATTCACCGATACATCCAGCATATAAACAAACTGCACCGGCGCGCCATGATAACGACGGGCATCTACAGCCTTACGTACAATTACCACCTCAGCAACAGCCTGAGGTGGTAATTGCAATCGCTTGGCTGCAAGTGTTCTCAACGGGCGCTCATCATCAAAAGCCACCTGTAAGTTTTTTATACGAATCACTTGAACCTTCACTCCATACCTTTACTTGTTTTCTTATTCTTCACCTGGGTCATTTATCAAAGTATCCGCGAAAAAGACAAAAAGCTAAAGCTCTGTGCGGCACTTTTTGCTGTGACCGCAGCACTTTTCTATGTGCTCGGGCTCAGCCTGTCAAAAATGTACCGTCTTTCCTGGATCTGGGAGACCCGTTCCTACCTGATCAACACGCTGAATCTTTTCTTTGGTCATACAGTTTTATACTATTCCTTTGCCTTTCTCTCCTTCCGCATGCTGAGGAACGCACCGGCTTCAGCCAAAAGTTCACAAGGATACACCTTCTCTATAAAAAGGGGTTTGTTATACTGGATAATTCTCCTTGTGTTTTACATTCCCTGGTATCTGCTTTACTATCCCGGCCTTCTGTCACCGGATTCGCTGAACCAGATCATGGATGCCATCAGCCTTGATTCCCTCAGCAATCACCATTCCGCAATACTGAACCTCGTGATAAGAGGAATATTGCTCACGGTACACCGGTTTACCGGATCATATCAGACCGGGGTCGGGATCTGCACCCTTTTGCAGATGCTGATCATCACATTCATTTTTGCCTTCTGCTATGAATGGATCCGGCGGTATATGCACAATAAGCTGATCTCGGTGATCGTTTTTCTGTGGTTTGCGCTGTATCCGATCCATCAGCTGTTCAGCGTCACATTATGGAAGGATATTCTGTTCTCTGTCTTTTTCCTGATCATGCTGCTGTGCATTGATTCCGCCGCTAATGATGAAAGTGCCTTTTTCAGCAGCGGGAAAAAGGTATTTCTTTTGTTCCTGTGTCTCCTTCTGCTGCCGCTGATGAGACACAACGGCATCACAGTTACCATTGTTCTCCCGATATACTTTTTATTCCGCTTTAAAAATTTTCGAAAACAGATACTCCTCGGTTTTGCCGGTGTTCTGCTGGTATTTTTCAGCTGGAAGCTGATCCTGATCCCGGCACTGAACATAACCGATATCCAGCCGGCACATGTTTACACCTTCATGGAACAGCAGATCGTCCGGACAATGGATGAACACCGGGATGAAATGACGGAAGAGGAGCTGAAAGAGCTGCAAAATTATTTCTATGTACCCGAAATCTGGACGCTTTACAATCCCCGTATCGCAGACCCGGTCAAAGACCAGTTCAGGAACGAGCTGTTTCATGAAAATCCCTTCAAATTTTTCTCACTCTGGGTCAAAAC
>CADAAS010000060.1:0-698 GCA_902785885.1 Pseudoselenomonas ruminantium | reverse complement strand
CTTTTTTGCTGAATGACTACGGTTTCTGGTTCCCTGAAGTCAACCAATGGATATCCGATTATTCCATGTACGAGGGCACAAAGGTCGAGGACATTCATCCCGCGCCGATCATCAGGCTCGGATATGTTGAAAAAATTATCAATTGGCTGAAACAGTATCAGTTTACCAAAACACCGGTGCTTTTCCTTCTGTTCAGTCCGGGAGCATATTGGTGGCTGTGGATATACTGCGGCTGTTATTGTCTGTACCGCAACCGGAAGAAATTTGCATTGTTTATGGCTGGATTCGCGCTTTGGCTCGGGATCCTTCTGGTTCCGATCACGAATGACTTCCGCTATGGTTACGGCCTGCTGGTCGGGTTCCCGCTGGTTCTTTTTGCAAGTCTGAGCCGCAGATCAAACGACCTCAAAACAGCCGGGAAACCGGCTTCCGGCAGATAAAACATAATATGACACTTGCCGCAGCGATCCTGATAAGTTTTCTGGCAGTCCGGGGGTTCCGCTTTGATGTAACCACCGATGGTTTTTCACTGAATGATCCCGAATCCTTTTCCTGGCTGATCCTGATGCTCTTCTTCATATGGGTCATCACCATCAGCAGGAAGGAAACGGACAAACGGCTGAAAATTTATTCATTATTATTTTCGATCATAACCGCGCTTTTTTTCTGTCTCGGCATCAGTTTTGAAAAAAGGGAAT
>CADAAS010000059.1 GCA_902785885.1 Pseudoselenomonas ruminantium | reverse complement strand
TTTGATAATACACTATTTCTACAGTATCCATTGCTTATCCTGCTTATTGAAAATTTTTTTCTGCAAAAGAAGGCGGACGGACCGGGGCGATATGCACTACGAAGGACGGCAGGGGCGGGCGGGATTATCCACGCTCAGCTACGGTGATGGGCTAAACTTATTTTTTTCTCTCAATTAAGGAAGTGGGCAAAGGTTAAACTCGCTTCGCTCAAACAAAACCTTTGCCCGCTTCCTCTTGAGAAAAAAATAAGTTCTTAACGCCCATCACCTAACGCTTCGCTTAGGATAATCCCGCCCGCCCCTGCCTCACTGCGCAACAATTGGTCAAATTTAATTCGTGGCAATAGTAAGGATATATGTGCTATTGGCACGTTTTATTCGTAACAATTGATAATACCGTAGCTTCTGGCAGCAGGGGGAGAATTTTGCTAAGAGAAGCGTTTGCCGTCAGGCGTGAAGAAACTATTTTTTGCCAACAATAAAAAGCAGCATGAAAAGCCAACTGTCTGAGCGAAGCGAGTTTTGGCTTTTCATGCTGCCATAAAAGGCAAAAAATAGTTTTAGCCTGACGGCAAAGCGGAACGTGCAAAAATCTCCCCCTGCCGCCAGCAATGCCTTAACAACTTATTACTTTACCTGCAATGCCGCTTTCACGAAATCGCGGAACAGCGGATGCGGATTGTTCGGACGGGACTTGAGCTCAGGGTGAGCCTGGGTTGCCACGAACCACGGATGGTCTTTTACTTCGACCATTTCCACAAGGCTGTCATCCGGCAGGGTGCCGGCAATCACGAGGCCGCGTTCGGTGAGCTGCTGACGGTAATTGTTGTTGAACTCATAGCGATGGCGATGACGTTCAGCAATGTTTGCCGTACCGTAAGCTTCGAGGGAATGCGTGCCTTCGCGCAGGGTGCAGGGGTAGGAACCAAGGCGCATCGTACCGCCCTTGTCTTCAATGCCCTGCTGGGATTCCATGAGGTCGATAACGGGGTGCTTCGTTTCTGCATCGAACTCGGAGCTGTGTGCGTCCGTCATGCCGCAGACGTGGCGGGCAAATTCGATAACGGCGCACTGCATGCCTAAGCACAGGCCGAGGAACGGAATGTTGTTCTCACGGGCATACTGGATGGCCTTAATCTTGCCTTCCACGCCGCGGTCGCCGAAGCCGCCCGGTACGAGAATACCCTTGCAGCCAACGAACACTTCCGAAAGGTCGGTATCCGGGTCTTCGATTTTTTCCGCATTGACCCACTGAATCTTCACGGAAGTATCGTTGTAGATACCGCCGTGATGGAGGGCTTCCGTTACGGAGATATAGGCATCCGGCAGTTCCACATACTTGCCGACAACGGCCACCTTGACCTTCTTGGACGGGTTGTTGATCTTATAGACCATCTTTTCCCAATCGGACATATCGGCCGGGCCGTAGTCCATATTGAGTTTCTGCAGGGCAATCTTGTCGAGGCCTTCACGCTGCATCATGAGCGGCACTTCGTAAATCGTGGAGGCCGTGCGGTTTTCGATAACGGCTTCCGGCTGCACGTCGCAGAACATGGCAATCTTTTCCTTCATGTCCTTGGAAATGGTTTTTTCCGTGCGGCATACAAGGATGTCCGGCTGAATGCCGATGGCACGCAGTTCCTTTACGCTGTGCTGGGTCGGCTTGGTCTTGAGTTCGCCGGCAGCGGAGATATACGGCAACAGCGTTACATGGATGTAGAGCGTATCCTTCGGGCCAACTTCTTTCTTGACCTGACGGATGGCTTCGAGGAACGGCTGGCTTTCAATATCACCTACCGTGCCGCCGATTTCCGTGATGACCACATCGGCACCGTCAGCCTTGGCTACATCGTAGACACGCTGTTTGATTTCGTTGGTGATATGTGGGATAACCTGCACCGTGGAGCCCAAGTATTCGCCGCGGCGTTCCTTATGGAGCACGGACCAGTACACCTTACCCGTGGTGATGTTGCTGTTCTTGGACAGGTTGATGTCGATGAAACGCTCGTAATGGCCCAGGTCGAGGTCTGTTTCCGCACCATCGTCGGTAACGAACACTTCACCATGCTGATAGGGGCTCATCGTACCCGGGTCAATATTGATGTACGGGTCGAACTTCTGAATCGTAACCTTGAGGCCGCGGCTCTTCAAGAGACGGCCCAGAGATGCCGCCGTGATGCCCTTGCCCAAGGACGATACCACACCACCGGTAACGAAGATATACTTTGCCATGATTTACCTCCTTATTCCTGAATGCTTTCCAGCTTCTTCTGACGGCTGTTGATTGCCTTGTTGGCAGCCTTGGAACGGGATGCTGCACTGCGGGCAGAATGACGCTTCACTTCAGGCGGATTCCATTCCGTAAGGCCCCACTGCTGGTCGCCTTCATGCTGGAAACGGCTGTCCATGTTGATGAGGGTATACACTTCCGAGATAGCGGCCGACAGGGACTGCACCGGCTTATGCTTCTTCTCGATAACCTCAAGGACCAAATCCTTATAATACATCGTCTGTGCTTTTTCCGTCAGCACATGATAAGCAATATCCACTTCCGAGCTATTGATAAAATCCATAATCAAAAAGTTCTCCTTCCAAATCCTAAATTACATCTGTTCCGGTGCGGATACACCCAAAATTCCCAAGGAATGACGAATGACATGGGCCGTAACCGTCACCAAGGCCAAACGAGCTTCCGCCAGTTTCGGCTCTACGCCGACAATGCGGCATTTATTGTAGAAGCTATGGAAGGCACTGGCCAAATCATAGCTGTAACGCGCAATACGCTGCGGTGCATAATCACGGGCAGCACGTTCGATTTCTTCGGGATATTCCTCAATCTTCTTGATGAGGTCGAGTTCCGATTCATCCGTGAGCAGGGAAAGTTCCGGCTTATCGCTGAGGGAAAGCCCCGTTTCCTTGCACTGGCGGAAAATGCTGCAAATGCGGGCATGCGCATACTGGATGTAGTACACCGGGTTATCGTTGGATTTTTTCTTGGCCAAATCCAAGTCAAAGTCGAGCTGGCTGTCCAAGGAACGCATCAAGAAGAAATAACGGGCAGCATCGGTGCCGACTTCTTCCATAAGTTCGTTCAGCGTAACGCTCTGGCCGGTACGCTTGCTCATCTTCACGAGCTCGCCGCCACGGTAAAGGGCAACCATCTGCAGCAGCAGTACCGTGAGTTTTTCCGAATCATGGCCCAGGGCATCCATAGCGGCCTTTACGCGGCACACATAGCCATGGTGGTCTGCGCCCCAGATGTTGATGAGCCTGTCGAAGCCACGCTCGTATTTGTTGTGATGGTAAGCGATATCGGCAGCCAGGTATGTCGGCACGCCATTGTCGCGGATAACCACGCGGTCCTTGTCGTCGCCATAAGCCGTGGACTTGAGCCAAAGTGCGCCATCCTTTTCGTAGATATTGCCGTTGTCCTGCAGGATTTTCACGGCAGCCTTAACGGCTTCCGGATGCAGGGTACGCTCGCTGAACCACTTGTCGAATGTGACATTGAAGGAGGCCAAGTCTTCTTTAAGGGTGGCGAGTTTTTCCACATAGGCCAAGTCCTTGAAGATTTCCATGCGCTCATCATCACTCATGGCGAGATACTTGTCGCCTTCCTTATCAATGATACGCTGTGCCGTGTCGATGATGTCCTGACCATGATAGCCGTCCTCGGGGAATTCAACTTCCTGCCCCAGGAGTTCCAGATAACGGGCATTGACGGAACGCGCCAGATTGTTCATCTGATTGCCAGCGTCATTGATGTAGTATTCGCTTTCCACGGGGAAACCTGCCGCGCGCAGAAGATTTACGAGCGCAGAACCTGCAGCAGCACCACGGCCATGACCGACATGCAGAAGGCCCGTGGGGTTGGCGCTGACGTATTCCACCTGAATCTTCGGTGCGTCTTTTTTCGGCAACTGGCCATAGCTTTCGCCCGCTTCAAGGATTTTCTGGAAGGAATCGTAGAGCACATTGCCCTTCAGATAAAAGTTCAAAAAGCCCGGGCCGGCAATCTGGGCATGGTCGAGCCAGCCGCCCTCGATGCGCTTCACCAGTTCTTCCGCAATCTGACGCGGTGCCTTATGGAACACGCGTGCCGACTGCATAGCAAAGTTGGTAGCAAAATCACCGAACTCCTTCTGGGGCGGTACTTCCAAAATAACCTTGGGCAGTTCCCCTTCCGGGAATACGCCGTCAGCAATGGCGCTTTTGGCCGCTGCTTCAATGGCTTCTGTCAGTGTGTCTTTAATATCCAATCCAAAGTCCTCCTAATTATTTGCCTGTTCGGCACTCACTACTACATTTAGTGTATTGTGGCTCTGCAGGTTCTCATTGAGGAATAAATCGTATTCCGCCCAAACCTTGCCTTCACCATCGTAAAAGTAAATATCCAGCCTTTTGGTTTCTACCAGCAAATCAAAATTACCGTAGGGCGTTCTATACACACTACGGGTCTTTTCCCCCAGCCGAAACTCCAGCTGCATATCCACAGCTCCACGGCGGATTAGCGTCAGTCCCTCACGGCTTATTTTGAGCACCGTGGGCACCGTCACCTTATCGTGAAGTGAGGCATCCTCATAACGCACATAATGCTTGCCGGCCCGCGCCGCATATCTACCGTTTGCCTTCGATTTCAACACGGTCTTTTCGCCCGCTGTATCCACCTGCACGCCTTCCACCGTCACCGCAACCATAGCATCTGCCATTTAGCCACCTCTTCAAAACATACTGTACACCATTATAAACCAAACTCCCTACCTTGCCAACAGTTTTTTGCACTTCTGCGGCTTATTTTTTCGTGAAAAACAAATAACCTGTGGCACCTTAGCGAATAAGGATGCCACAGGCTGTTTCTATCTTCCCGGTTAAATCTTGAACCGCTCGATCTCGTGCGCCAGCTGCTCTGCCTGCTCGGCAAGGCCGCGGGTCGCTGCGGCAATCTCCTGTGCAGATGCCGACTGTTCCTGTGTCGTTGCCGACACCGCTTCAGCCCGGCTGGCATTGGTATTACTGATGCCCGCGATGTCTTTTACCGCCTGCTGCATGGAATCCGTACCATCCGAAACCGACTTGATGCTGCTGGAAACCTCGCGGATACCCTCAGCCAAAGCGTCAATTGCCACCTTAATGGACTTAAAGATTTCATCTGCCTCATTTACCGAGTCGATGCTGCTCGTTACGCTTTCTGCGCTTTCCTCGCTGGCAGCTACCGCCTGTTTCATATCCGTCTGAATCTTGGTCACGAGATTGGCAATCTGCTGCGTGGAGCTGGCAGACTCTTCGGCAAGCTTGCGGACTTCATCGGCCACCACGGCAAAGCCCCGGCCATATTCACCAGCACGGGCCGCCTCAATCGCGGCATTGAGCGCCAGCAGATTCGTCTGTTCCGCAATCCCGGAAATCATCTCCACGATTCTGCCGATTTCATCCGAACTCTTCGCCAGTTCCTTAATGGACGACTTCACGGTAGTGGTACTGTCGCCAATGGCCTTCATGGATTCCACCACATTCTGAATGGAATCGCGCCCCGTATTGACACTGCCTACGGTCTGTTCCGTAACAATGGCAATCGCATCGGCACTGTTTGCCACCAGCGTAGTACGCTCGGCAATTTCCACAGCCGTTTTATCTGCATCAGCTGCCGATTCGGACTGCTGGGCAATGCCAGCGGCAATATCCGTAATCTGCTGTGCTGCCTGGCTGGCGGCATCAGCCGATTGATGGGAAGCTGCCGAAAGTTCCTCCGCCGAAGCCGATACTTTCTCTGCATTCTTCTGAATGTGGCCGATGAGCTCACGAACCGTACGCCGCATGTCATTGAAGCCACGGGCCAAATCCCCTAATTCGTCATTGGTATTCACCGTCAGTGGCCGGTCACGCAGGTCACCCTTATTGATAATCATGCATTCTTCACGCAAAGCGACCACGGGGTCACAAAGTTTCTTCGCCAGGACCCAAAGAATTCCGCTGATAATCAGCACCATGACAGCGGCAACCAGCCCCATAATCTTCATCAGGCTATAGGCATCCGCCCGCACTTCCGTAAGCGGAGCTACCGATACCGCAATCCAGGTACGGTTAGCCAGATGTACCGGCGTAAACACCGCCTGCGATGCTTCTCCCCTGGTCGTCGTATATTCCGTGGAAATCTGCTTATCCTGCTGTACTGCGCTCGTAAAGCCATTTACGAGTGCCATATCCAGCTTCTTGGTAGAAACCTCCTTAGACAAATCCATCTTGCCCACTTCTTCCGGCAGTTGGGCATAGGCAATACAGATACCTTCCTGGTCAGCGATATAAACGCGGCCAGTATCCATGTACTTGATCTCGCCCACCATTTTCGTTATCTCGTCCAGTTCAATTGTGCCATAGACAATACCAATCACTTCGCCATTTTCCAGCACCGGATAAGCCATGATTGTAATGAGCTTGCCGCTCGTACCTGATACGGATGGCCCCGTCATCACAGGTTTCTTCGTCTCGCGCACTTCTTTGATATAGGCACGGCTGGTGCGGTCCATATCCTTGTTCTTGTCACTGACGGCATGACCAGCGGGGTCGGAATACGCCAGCATCGTAAAGTTATTGCGCTTGGCCAAGGTTTCAGCCAGCACCTTCACACGTTCTTCCCGCGTCCCATGCATAATAATCGGATTCGTGGTCAACGATTCGACGATAAGTTCCCGCTGCTGGTAAAGCGCCTCAAGCTCTTTTGCGGTACTATTTCCGATTTCCTGAGCAAGCAAATCCGTATTGCGCGTCAATGCCGAGCTGGACATATAATAGCTGATGGCAAAAAAAACCGCAAAACTGCCTACAAACAGGGGAATGAAGCCTGCCAGGAATTTAAAGCGTAAACTGTTAAAATTCATTTTATCCTCCTATTTTGATAATCCCAAATACCAAACATCCAAAAGCATTACATACATTAAATTGTATGTAATACAGTATTGCAAAGTATATCATTTCTTCTATTTTGCTGCAATATATCATTAATTACATAACATATGCTCAATAACTTCATTCCAAAAAGGGACCGCAACAAAAGATTCCCCTTTGCTACAGTCCCACTTCATCACTGTTGCTCAACAGCAATATCCAATTCTACTACATGACCGCCCAAATCCATTTCCACCGTGAGATAATTATCATCGCTTATCTTCACCTGAAAATTTTCGCCGATGGACAGCGACGGTGTGGAAATATCGACTTCCAGTCCCATCCCAGTAAGATTTGTTGCGGCATTGGCCGTCAGCATATTGCTCATTTCCGAAATGGCACTTTGCGCCATACCGTCAAATTCCGCTACCGGCATGCCCATCATCATGGTCGATGCAATGAATTTTGCCGTGTCCTCAGACATATTGTAGACTACATTGCCTCTAATCTGCTTGGTAAAGCCCACGATAACCGAAACCCCCAGGCTCACCGCATTCTTCGTCTTAACTCCCATCTTCAGCCGCTTGGGTTCTGGAAACCCCATTTGCGGCATTACGGTCGTGAATGCATCGACGAACGGATTAACTAATTTTGCATCCATCTTATCATTCTCCTTCCGCAAATCCCACACTCATGTTAATATTGCCCAAGCGCGTCTTGGCGCATATACGGAAGGTCGTAAGTTTCGGGCTGGCAATGCGAATCTTGTTCCCCACAATGGTTCCCGGCGGAGTAATGCGCATTTCCTTGTCCTTGAACACATCATTAATATTGGACACACCGCGTCCCACAATGATATTTACCGCTTCTTCTACCGACTCGCTGGCTTCATCTTCCGTAATTTCATCGCTGTCCTCTGCATCCAGCATCACCGTAGCAAAATCCTTCATGGTATTGCTATCCATGTAGACAATGGCACGGCCATTAGGCATCCCTGTAAGCCCTACTATCACCGCAATACCGCTGACTTCCAGGAAGCTGCGTTCTTCTTCCTCCAGTTCGACCTCGCTATGCACCCCGGTCATGCTGAAAATGCCCTGCTGCAACGCTTTTACAAAGGGCTTGGCATAGGATTCACGCAAGACAGCCACTTTGCCCGCCTTGCTCTGGCAAAGAATCATCAGGGTGTCAATGAGCTCATTAATCCCTACCGGTTTCTGCAAAAACGCACTGATTCCCACTTCCCGGCCTTTTGCCACCAGGCTGGCGTCCTTCATCGCGCTAATCATCACGATTTTAGCTTCCGGGTCCACAGCACGAATCCTGCGGGTGCATTCGAGACCATCAGCATCCGGAAGATTCATATCCATGGTCACCACAGCCGGCTTGAACTGCTCATAGAGCGCTACTGCTTCAGCAGCATTTTTGGCTTGTGCACATACCTCAAAGTTCGTCCTGGAAAGATTTCCCTCAAGCATCGCACGGCTGACCTTCGAATCATCGACGATCATTACTTTGACTTTCTCCACAAATGCTCACCTGCTTCTCTACATTCCTTACATTTAACTACGCGAAAGTATAAACACACCTTGTAGAATTTTCATAGATTAACTTTTCGCTATAGCAGCAGGAAATCCCTGCCTGTAGAAAAAATAATTTTAGATTTCGCTTTTGCCCACCGCATCAAAGGTATTTACCACCGAAGCCGACGGTTCCCTGTCCATCTTGCTGACCACAAAAACCGCAATTAAGGAAAGCAAAAATCCCGGTACGATTTCGTACAGACCCAGCCAATCAATCTGCTTCCAAACCAGTACCGTAATGCCGCCCACGATGATGCCGGCCAGTACGCCATTGCGGGTCGTGCGCCGCCAGAACAGCGAGCAGAGCAGCGCCGGGCCAAAGGCCGCACCAAAACCGGCCCAGGCATAAGCCACCATATCGAGAATAAAGCTGGACGGATTCAGGCCAATGAAAATTGCCAGTGAAGCGATAATCAACACCGAAGCCCGGCTGATCCAGATAAGTTCCGTCTGCTCGGCTTCCTTGCGCAGAAGCGTGCGGTAAAAATCCTGTGCAAAGGCCGAAGCGGCCACCAAAAGCTGCGCCGACGCCGTACTCATAATCGCCGCGAGCACGGCCGACAGGATAAGCCCGGCCACTACCGGCGGGAATAATTCATTGGTCATAACCAAAAAGACCGTTTCCGACTCCGTGCCGCTGAGTTCATGGGAAAGGAATACACGGCCCACCATGCCCACAGCTACCGCTGCTGCCAAAGACAGCACAACCCAAGTCATCGCAATGCGGGTGGCCTGCTTGATTTCCTTGGAGCTCGAAATCGCCATAAAGCGCACGAGAATATGCGGCTGGCCAAAGTAACCAATGCCCCAGGCCAACAGGGAAATCAGCTCAATCGTGCCCAAGGTCGAACCATCCGGCTTGGTAAAAGGCTCTAACATCGAATGACTCACATCGTTGATGGCATTAACGGTTGCCGTATAGCCGCCCATTTCCATTGCCGCTGTAATGGGCACAACCAGAATGGCGAAAAACATCATCACGCCCTGAATAAAGTCCGTGCGGGATACAGCCAAAAAGCCGCCTACTAAGGTATAAAAGACTACGGAGCCTGCACCGATAAAAATGGCATATTCATAAGGCAAGCCAAAGACCGTTTCAAATAAACGCCCAGAGGACACAAAGCCAGATGATGTATATATGGTAAAGAAAATCAAAATAAAGACTGCGGGAATCGTACGCAAAAGGCCGCTGTTATCCTCAAAGCGGTTCTCCAAAAACTGCGGAACCGTCAGCGAATTTTTAGCAAGCTCCGTATACTTGCGGAGACGAGCCGCCACAAAATGCCAATTTGCCCAGGTACCAAGCGCAATGCCCACCGCAATCCAGCCTGCATTCAGGCCGGCAAGATAGGCAAAGCCCGGTACGCCCATAAGCATCCAGCCGCTCATGTCCGAAGCCTCGGCACTCATGGACGTTACCCAGGCCCCCAATTTGCGGTTCCCCAAAAAATAATCGCTCATGTTGCGTGTCCGGCGATAATAATAAACGCCAATAGCCATCATCAGGCCGATATAAAGAATAAACATGTTGATGATTGCCAACTGATTTGTCAATACAAGTTCCTCCCTGTTCATAAATTATGATAAGTTTACAACGATAGAATAAATTATACTGTGTTTAGCGCCTTTTGGGCAACTATATTTTTATATTAGCTATATTGTTATTGTTATAGTAGACATCATCATCACCAATGAAATCACTATTTTTTCTTAAACTTTCTCATTTTGCAGGAAAAAAGACTTGCATTATCGAAAAAGTTCCCGTATAATAGCTAAGGTTTTTCGAAAAGCTACAAAACAAGACAAACGCAGATAGCCTTAGTATACATATTTGTATCTTGATACAGGCTCAATCTGCGCTCTTTTCGTGTGTTCATTTTCAGGAGGAAGTACCTATGAAAAAGTATGATGTTGTTATTGTCGGCGGCGGCCCTGCCGGTATTTTTGCTGCTTACGAATTGGCTGAAAAAAGCCCTGCACTGAAAGTTCTGCTTTTGGAAAGTGGCAAGGATATCTATACCCGCGTCTGCCCCATTTCCTCTGGCAAAGTCAAAAGCTGTATCGGCTGCAAACCCTGCAGTATCATGCGCGGCTTCGGCGGTGCCGGTGCTTTCTCCGATGGCAAATACAACTTCACCACCCAGTTTGGCGGCTGGCTCAACGAGTACCTGTCCGACGAAGAAGTCATGGACCTCATTTATTATGTAGACAAAATCAACATGAAGCATGGTGCCCCCGCACAGGTATTCAGTACCGAAAAAAGCGATATCGGCTACCGCGCTCTGCAGCATGACCTGCACTTGCTCTCCGCCAGCGTCCGTCATCTGGGCACGGAAAACAATCTGGAAATGCTCAAGGCTACCTATGAATATCTCAAAGACAAAGTGGAATTCCGCTTTGAATGTCCCGTGGCCCACATTCATTCCGACGGTCAGGGCAGCAATGAAATCGAACTGGATGACGGCGAAAAAATTGCCGCAGAATACCTGATTATCGCCCCGGGGCGCGCCGGTGCAGAATGGTTCTCCAACGAATGCGACACGCTGGGACTCAAGCAGGAAAACAATCGCGTTGACGTCGGCGTCCGCGTTGAAGTTCCCGATGAAATCTGGAACCCCATCACCAGCCAGGTATATGAAGCAAAACTCGTTTACCGCACCAAACGCTATGGCGACCAGGTACGCACATTCTGCATGAACCCGCACGGTCATGTCGTCATGGAAAACACGGACGGCATCATCACCGTAAACGGCCACTCCTACAGTGACCCGAAACTGCAGAGCAAGAACACCAACTTTGCCCTGCTCGTCAGCAACCGCTTTACAGAGCCCTTCCACTCCCCGCATCAGTACGGCAAGCGCATTGCCTCCTTTTCCAACCTGCTCGGCGGCGGCATCATCGTGCAGCGTTTCGGCGATTTGATGAAAGGCCGCCGCACGAACGCGCACCGCATGAGCAAGAGCTTTACCCGCCCCACGCTGCAGGCAACCCCGGGCGACTTGTCCCTGGTCCTGCCCAAGCGCCATGTAGATAACCTCATCGAAATGATCCAGGCACTCGACAAGATTGCTCCGGGCATGACCAATGACGACACCCTGCTTTACGGCGTAGAAGTAAAATTCTACAGCTCCCGCGTCAAGCTGACCAATCAGCTCGAAACGGAACTTAAAAATGTCTTCGCCATCGGTGACGGCGCCGGCGTAACCCGCGGCCTCTCCCAGGCAGGCGCCAGCGGCGTATATGTGGCACGACAGATTATTGAACGCAGCAAGAAGTAAATTCGCTTTTCTGTGTTCGTAATGCAAGATTGGCAGGGAGGGGCGGCAATAACTTTCGTCTGCTTAGACAGGCTTGTCAAACGCGACCGAAAGTCATCGCCGCCCCTCCCTGCCTTACTACCTGCCTACCATTAGCACTACGATGTAACACATCTACAATATACAACGCAGTAAGCCCGCGGGGCTGGTGATGTTTTTCCGCAGCTTTTGACAAGCCTGTCTATGGCGAAGGAAAAATATTACCAGCCCCGCGGGCGCCTTTATACTACGCTGTAATGTATACACTAAGCCCGCCCGGCTGGTGATAACTTTCCGCAGCGTGTGACAAGCTTGTCTAAGCGAAGGAAAGTTATTACCAGCCGGGCGGGCGCCTTCTT
>CADAAS010000058.1 GCA_902785885.1 Pseudoselenomonas ruminantium | reverse complement strand
GACAATTTTCTTGGTCAGGCCTCTGGCCATACGCACAGCCACATACATCGTAGACGGCTGAATGGTTACCCCGGACACCTCCCGGCCATCCGCATTGATTGCCGTCAGCGGCACCTGCAGGGAAAAATCTGTCTCATTTTTGCTGGTAAGCCCTACGTAGCCAATAAGCCTTTCTACTTCATTTACCAGCGAAGATGGTCCTTCCACCGTCACCTCTTCACTGGCTTGTGTAACACTTGCTACCGTCACGCCACTGGCCGGCGAACCATTGACATTGATATCCGCCCGCACTTTACGCTGTACGATGGGGTCCAACATAACCTCCATGGTTCCCGGATATACATCCACCAGTTCGAACCCCTGGGGCATATCGACTTTAACCTTATACTCCTTCTTCCCTGCTTCCGCACCATGCAAATCCACATAAGCACGGAAATCCGCATCGCCATTGTTGACAAAAAGCGACCGCACCCCACGCACAGTAATCTTGACTTTATCCTCATTCTGCGTGACCTTATACCCTTCCGGTACATTAACCAATTGAACCGGAATCGTAAAATTTGCTTCCGTAGAAGGGTTTTGATCATTCATCACATAGCCCCAAAGGATTACCGCCACCAATATAGAAGCGATTTTAGCCGCTAAATTACGCTGAATCAAACTGCGAAAGCTGGAAATCATTTCTTCTTCCTCCAGTTCATCACCATATCCTTAATCGTTGTGTTCGGCATCTCAAAGGCAGGCATCAATACCTCCTTCAAATATTCCGGACTTAAATGCCGCATGATATGCCCATTTTCAGCTACGGAAATCGTTCCGGTTTCCTCGCTGACCACGACAATCAGCGCATCGCACTGCTCCGAAAGGCCGATAGCCGCTCGATGGCGGGTTCCCAATTCCGTGGAAAGCGTGCGATTTTCCGTCAGCGGCAAAAGACAGCCCGCAGCAATCAGACGATTGCCCCGGATAACCGTAGCACCATCATGCAGCGGCGTATTGACAATAAAGACATTTAACAAAAACTCTGCCGAAATAAGTCCATCAATCTGAATCCCTGTGGCGCTGACATCATTTAAGCCCATATTGCGCTCAATGACCAATAGTGCCCCCGTTTTCGTAGCCGCCAGCTGCTTAACCGCTTTGGTGATTTCATCCACCAAATGCCTGGCCTGCTCATCATCGAGTAATGCCGACGAGCCTAAAAAGCGCCCCTGCCCCAAATGCTCCAAGGCGCGCCGCAATTCTGGCTGAAAGACTATGGGCAATGCCACAAACAGCAGGGTCACGGTTTTTTGCAGCAGCCAGGATATCACATGCAAATCCAGCCAGCTGCACACCATGGTTACGGCCAGCAGAACCAATATTCCTTTGACCAGCGTAATGGCCCGTGTATCCTGCAGCATTTCATAGACTTTATACAAGATTGCCGCCACTATCAGGATGTCCAACACATCAAACCACCCAATGGTGGAAAGAATCCCATGAAATTGTGCTGGCAACGTAAAATCAATCGGCATAAAACAAAACTCCCTAGTATTACATTCCTGTTATATCTTTACTCACTATTATAAAAAGAATTCGTGTTCTTTGTAAAGAATTCCTTGTCTTTATCGTAAAAAGTTTACGCCTTTTTTCTTAAAATAACATGAAAAAAGAGAATTGGCCGATAAAAATCAGCAAATTCTCTTTACCTGCACTTATTTTATTTCGCGAATCCAGCCTTCCGGTGCTTCGACCGTACCGAGCTGCACACCGCGGAGCGTATTGTACAGTTTGGTGAGTACAGGGCCCATTTCCTGCATGCCGCTCGGGAATGTAATTTCCTTGTCCTTGGCGACCACTTTGCCTACAGGGCAGATAACAGCCGCCGTACCACAAAGGCCTGCTTCAGCAAAGTCTTCCAGTTCCGTGAACTTCACCGGACGGTGTTCGACCTTGTAACCCAGATTCTCTGCCAACGTTACCAGCGAACGGCGGGTGATGGACGGCAGAATGGAACCGGACTTCGGCGTTACGATAACATTGTCCTTCGTGACGAAGAGGAAGTTGGCACCGCCTGTTTCTTCCACATAAGTACGGGTAGCAGCATCCAGATACATATTTTCATCAAAGCCGTTCTCATGCGCCAAAATATACGGATGCAGGCTCATGGCATAGTTAAGGCCGGCTTTGATATCACCGGTGCCATGTGGTGCTGCACGGTCAAAATCGCTGACACAAATCGTAATGGGTTTAATGCCGTTCTTGAAGTACGAGCCTACCGGCGTACCAAAGAGACGGAACTGATACTCATCCGATGGCTTAACGCCAATAACCGGTCCCGTAGCGAACAGATAAGGACGCAGATACAACGCACCACCAGACTCATAAGGCGGAATCCAGTCCTTGTTCGCAGCGACCACCTGATCTACTGCTTCCATGAACATTTCTTCCGGTACGGGCGGCATAACCAACCGTTTAGCGGAATCCATCATGCGCTTGGCATTCAAATCCGGGCGGAAAGTAACAATGCGCCCATCTTTGGTACGATAAGCCTTCAACCCTTCAAAAACTTCCTGGCAATACTGTAAAATACCAGCACACTCATTAAGTACAATGGTCGCATCTTCCGTCAGACCGCCTTTTTCCCAATGACCATCTTTGTAGTTAGCCACATAACGCTTGGTAATCGGCTGATAGGTGAATCCTAACTTTGACCAATCAATATTTACATTTGCCATGCTAAAACCCCTTTTCTTTTTCCTCAAAGTAACTTCATTTTATGCCTGCAATATACAAATGTCAAGATTTTCACCATTATTTTGCTAAAAATCAACCAAAAGTACAACCACGTACATATGTGGCATACAAATGTATCACAGCGCAGTCATCTGTTTCTGACGCAGTTCCTTTAACGCAGCTGACAGATTTTCCCGAATGTCACCAGCCAACAGACCTTCGCCTTTTTCGCCATAGGCAATATCCCCCGCCCGGCCATGCAGATATACCCCCACCAAAGGTGCCAGACCACTTTCCGTCTGCTTCATCAGACCGGCAATCGTACCTGCAAGCACATCGCCGCTGCCTGCCGTAGCCATGCCAGGGTTGCCCAGTGTAGACAAAAAGACCATGCCATCCGGGTAAGCAATCAGCGTACACTCACTCTTTACCACCAATATGCACTGATACTCCGCAGCAGCCTCACGCACAATTGGGAGCAAAGACTCACGCAGTTCCGGCACGGAAACGCCCAAAAGTCCAGCCATCTCCCCCAAGTGCGGCGTAAGAACAGGAACCTGCGGCAGCTTGCTCAAATCATCCGGCTGGTGATTAAACGCAAAAATGGCATCCGCATCCATAATTAGCGGCTTGTTTACCTTAGCCGTGAACATGCGGATTAATTCCTGCGTTTCCATGGCACGGCCCAGGCCCGAGCCAATAAGCACAGCATCATGGCTCTGCGACAATTCCAGCAGGCGGCTCAAAGCTTGTTCGCCGCTCAATATTCCTGCAACAGTCTCCTCCACCGGCTGAACCATCACTTCCTGCAGTTGCCCGGCCAAAATCGGCTGCACAGACGCCGGCACAGCCAGGGTAACCACCCCAGCGCCAGCCCGCAAGGCAGACATTGCCGCCAACGCTGCAGCGCCGGTCATCCCTAAGGAGCCTGCAATCACGAGTATTCTGCCGCAATCCCCTTTATGCACCGCCTTGCCCCGCAGCGGCAAAAGCGTTTGGACCAGTTTATCATTCAACAGCGACTGCTGAATCTTATCGCTTTGCAATAACGACTGCGGAATACCGATATCGTCCACAATCAACTGCCCGGTCATATCCGCACCGGGGCTCAACAAATGCCCCACCTTGGGCAGCCCCAAAGTTAGCGTCATGTCTGCCATCACAGCAACGGTTGAAACCCTTCCCGTATCCGCTTCTACGCCGCTGGGAATATCAATGGCCAGTACCTTCTTCCCCGCCTCATTGACTTCTTCAATCAAACGCAAAACCTTTTTCTTCAGTTCGCCATTAAAGCCCGTTCCCAAAATACCGTCCAAAACAGCATCGGTAAACTTTAAGGCCAAATGCAGCCGGTTCCAATCCCGGTCTTCCTCCAGTCTATGCACTTCCAGCCCCATTTTGTCCGTCGTCTTTTTCATGCGGGACGCCGTCGTTTTTAGATGTTCAGGCTCGCAAGTGAGGAAAATCTTGATTTTAGCCCCCATATTACTAAGGTACCTAGCTGCAGCAAAAGCATCGCCGCCATTATTGCCGCTGCCTGCCAGTACACAAATCGTCTTGCCTGCCACAGTCCCCAGCAAATGCTCCATAGCCTGTGCCACCCTATGACCAGCACTTTCCATCAGCAATAATTCGGGAAGCCCGTAGTCCTCTGCTGCTAACCGGTCGATATTCCGCATCTCATCACTTGTCGCAATCTTCATCATTCTGCCTCCATCACACACTGTGCCGCTGCATATTCTTTCGTATGCGTCAGCGATATCCAAACTTTTTTAACGCCTTTCTTCTGCGCAAAATCAGCAAAAAATCCCGTAAGCCCCACCTGCGGACAGCCCAAATCATCCGGCAGAATTTCAATTTCCGTAAGGCTGCCGCCCCGCAGCCCCGTGCCGAAAGCCTTTAATACAGCCTCCTTGCCGGCGAAGCGGGCAGCAAAACTCTGGCCTGCCTGCTGGCCCCGGCTGCGGCAATAAGCAATCTCTGCCGGAGTAAACACACGGCTTACAAAACTATCCCGCGCCACGGCCTTATCCACCCGTGCCACTTCCACAATATCCATGCCAATTCCTGTAACCAAGCCATCCTCCTACAGTTTTGCCATTTCTTGACAAAGAATAAGCCGGCCTACCAGCCGGCTATATCTTGCCTTACCTATTACATTGACGTCGTTGCCATATTGCTGCTAGCCGCACCATTCGTTGACGGCGTAGCAGGACCGCTGTTCGCAGCCGGAGTATTTGCTGCTCCCGTATCCGTATTTGCTCCCTGCTTGCCGCCTGGAGCCTCATTGGGATTAAACCGATAATTCCGCGCAATAAAGATTTCCACGCGCCGGTTTTGCTGCCTGCCTGCATCAGTTTTATTATCGGCAATCGGCCGATACTCACTATAGCCAATCGCACTGAACCGCGCCGGATTCAACGATTTCTCAGCAGCTAACACGGCTTTCATCAAATTCATCGCACGGGAAGCACTCAATTCCCAGTTGGAAGGATACTGCGCCGTACTGATGGGCACGTTATCCGTGTGTCCGGAAATAACCACCCGTTCCGGCAGAGACGCCAGCATACCAGCCACTACAGGCACAATGGACTGCGCCTGCCCGACAAGTTGGGCAGAGCCTGACGGAAACAGCGCCCGTTCCTTAATGCGAATCATCAGGCCTTCTTCTGCCATTTCTGTACTCAGCTGGTCTTCCAGATGATTTTCCTCGATGTATTCCTGCATCTTTTTCTGAATTTCTTCTAACTGTTTGTTTTCGGCAAAATAAGCAGAATTACCTAAGTCTTCATCCGAAGGAGTCTCCGCCCGGCGGCCGACATTTGGGCCGGCCTTATCAAAGAAGGACGGGCCGCCCATATTGAAGGCTGCCGTAAAAGCCTGGGCAAGTTCTGACATCTTCTTCTGGTCTGTCTGCGAAATAGCAAACAAAGCGATAAAGAGTGCCAAAAGCAAGGTCATCAAGTCAGAATATGGCAGGAGCCAAGGCTCGCCTTCATGTTCTTCATGAGGCGGATGATGTTTTTTTCTAGCCATCAAATCACTCCTTCTTCAACCCTTCACGTTCGGACTGAGGAATGAATACCATCAGTTTTGCTTCAATGGCCGTAGGTGAATCACCGGCCTGCAGGGAAAGAATCCCTTCAATAATCATACGCTTTTCGCTGACCTCTGCCTTGGACAAAAGTTTCAGCTTATTCGCCATGGGCAGATACACAACGTATGCAGTAAAAATACCCAGAATTGTAGCAACGAATGCTGCTGCAATAGCATGACCTAACTTGTTAACGTCGTTCAAGTTACCCAAGGCAGCGATAAGACCGATAACGGCGCCCAACACACCAAGGGTCGGAGCATAAAGACCTGCCTGTTCAAGCATGGAACGCCCTTCAGCATGGCGTTCCTGCATAACAGCAAGCTCTGCATCCAAAACATCACCAACGAATTCCGGGTCCATACCATCAATGACCATCCCCAACCCTGTACGGAAGAACGGGTCTTCAATATCCTGCACCTTGCCTTCCAATGCCAGGATACCTTCACGGCGGGCAATTTGGGAAAGTTCGATGAACATATTGAGCAAATCCGCTTTTTCATGAAGTGCCGGTTTAAAGAAAACCATTTTAATCAGTTTAGGCAGATTTTTCAACTGGTTCATGTTGAAAGCCGTGAACAAGCAAGAGAACGTACCACAAATAATAATCAGGAATGCTGCCGGGTTGTTCAGTGAGCTAATCGGTGCGCCCTTGATAATCATACCTACGAATACGGAGATAAGACCACCTACCGCACCAATGAGTGTTGAAATTTCCAAGATAAAAGCCCCCCTAACCTTCCTTTGCTAACGAAGGAACATCATCTATTTTTTGCATATACTTGTACATACTTGTATAATTCCATACCAAAAACAAAAATCCTACTAACTTGGCGGAAAAATTTTTCCTCTTTTTATAATAAATTTTTATTATTATATCATACATTCATCAAAAGTATGGTATAATAGATGGGAATAAAACTAGTTTATATAGAGAAAGAAGCGATACGATGGAACTAAGACAACTTGAATATTTCCAGATGGCCAGCCGTCTGCGAAATATCACCAGAGCTGCGGAGCGTCTCCGTGTATCCCAGCCCAACATCACCGTAGCGATTAAAAAGCTGGAGGCAGAACTGGGCATTCAGCTCTTTGACCGCAGCCAGAAACAGCTTTCCCTGACTCCGGAGGGAGCCGTCTTTCTCAATCGCGTAGAGCTGGCGCTGCGCAATATTCAGGATGCTGTACTGGAAGTCAACGATTACAAACAGCTCCAAAAAGGTACCATCAAAATCGGTATTCCACCGATGATGGGTGCCTACCTTTTCCCCAAAATCTTCTCCAGTTTCCAACGCCGTTATTCCCATTTGGAAATCTTCATGCATGAAGAAGGTTCCATGTCCATTCGCGAACAGTTGGAACGCGATGAACTGGATTTTGGCATCATCATCATCTCCGGTGCCAGCAATCATCTGCAGCTCCTGCCCATGACCCAGGATCAGATTGTCTGCTGTGTTCCCGAAGACAGCCCGTTGGCAGCCAAGAAAAGCATTTCCCTTCACGATATTGCTGAGGAAAACATCATCATGCTGAAGGAAGGCTCCTTCCTGCGTCAGGCTATACTTTCCCGAATGAAGGATGAAAACATCACGCCCAACATCGTACTGGAGTCCAATCAGGTCGTTACCTTGAAAGGATTGGTTGCCAGTGGTGTCGGTATTGCCTTTCTGCTAAACATGGTAGTCGAAGATACGCCCGGTGTCAAGGCCATTCCGCTATCCGACCCGCTCATTGTCGATGTCGGCCTTGCCTGGAAAAAAGACCGCTATATCTCCAAAGCCGCCCAATCCTTCATTGATTTCTGCAAGGATCTGCTCAAGGAACGGAATGCAAAAACAAAAAAATAAGCATAAGGCACAAAATCGACGGTTCATACGAACCGCCGATTTTTGTTTTATGCTTATTTGCAATTACATCACGATATGTGCCATGACAAAGCCCATGCAGCAACCAGTTGCTACACCGATAAGGCCTGGAATCATAAAGCTGTGATTCAGAATGTACTTGCCGATGCGGGTAGTACCGGAACGGTCGAAGCCAATGCAGGCCAGGTCGGAGGGATAAGTCGGCAGGAAGAAGTAACCATAGCAGGCAGAGATGAAGGACATGATCATCACCGGGTCCATGCCTACAGACAGAGCCAGCGGCACAACGATAGCGATAGCTGCAGCCTGCGAGTTAACCAACTTGGACGTCAGGAAGGCGATGATGGCATATGCCCAGGGATAAGCCGTTACAGCAGCACCCAGGCTCTGCTTGAGGAAGGTCATGTGTGCACCGAAGTACGTGCTGGCCATCCAGGCAACACCATATACGGATACGAGCGCTACGATACCAGAGCGGAATACCTGGCTGTTGCCCACATCCTTAGCCTTGATGTTACAGGTCAGGAGGATCATTGCTGCTACGAAGAGCATAACCATCTGGATAACTACTGTCATGGAGATGGGTTTCATAACACCTTTCGCATTCGGGAAATGCGGCAGCAGATCCGGGAAGTTGCCCAGGCAGGCAATAACGAGAATACCAGCAAAGAAGATGTACATTGCACGGTAGTAAGTTGCCGGCAGTTCCTTGTCCAGCAGGGATTCCGTATCACCATATACATAGTTGCGGTTTTCCGGGTCCTTGATGAATTCCTGGAAGCGTTCATCATCAGCCAGTTCCTTGCCACGACGATAAGACCAAAGCGCACCACAGAGCACACCAAAGCCCGTTGCCGGAATGGATACAGCCAAAATCTGCAGCACCGTGTAATTGAAGTTATGAGCGGCAAAGAAGCCAACGATGGATACAACAGCTACCGATACAGGGGAAGCACAGATAGCCATCTGGGATGCCACCGAAGCTACAGCCATCGGACGCTCCGGGCGGATATTCTGCTTGATGGCAATATCATAGATAATCGGGAACATGGTGTAAACCACGTGCCCCGTACCGCAGAGCACCGTCAGGAACCAAGTGGTAAGCGGAGCAAAAATCGTAACCTGTTTCGGATTGCTGCGCAGAAATTTCTCTGCGTACTTCAGCATAACCGTAAGGCCGCCGGAAGTCTGCAAGAAACCGGCGCAGGTAACTACTGCCAAAATCGTAAGCATTACGTCAATCGGCGGAGTACCCGGTTTGTACTGGAATACAAACGTAAAAATGATGAGACCAATGCCACTGATAACTGCCAGACCGATACCGCCATGGCGGACACCGAAAATCAAGCAGGCCAGAAGCACTACGAGACCTAATAACATTTCCATAATTATTAATCTCCCTTTCCTTAAAAAATCTCGTTAACAGATCATTTCCCCTTGTGGTTTCTATTCGTCAAAGCTAAGAAATCTCCTGCAAGCGGCAAAAAAATTTCATAACTTTTCTAAATAGTATCAATAACCCCTAAGACCTGCTAACACGCTGCTAATTATACTACAAAATCTATGTATTAGTAAATACTATTTATTATAAATTATTTTAATGATTAATTTTGATTATCGTAAATTAATCAAAACTAATCATAAACCATCATATGCCACTAAATACATTTATTAAGCACCAAAGCTTGACACCAACTAAACAAATTCAGTATAATAGCTATATCATAAAAACATACTTTAAAGGCAATGGCGCCTTTTGCGACTCCCCAGTCAATGTTCAGACAGAATATTTGTCTCATTTTGGCTGCCCAGTAGCAAAAGGTGTTTTGTTTTGCACAGAATAAAGAAAGAAGGTTATTTAATGGAATTATTAAACTCTATTGTCGATGGCATTAATACCCTGCTATGGTCTTATGTCCTTATCGCTGTTCTCATAGGCTGTGGAATTTACTTCACAATCTCCACGAAGTTCGTCCAGTTGCGCATGCTGCCGGAAATGATTCGTCTGCTCACTGAGGGAATGGGCACCAAGACAGAAGGAAATTCAATCAGTGCCTTTCAGGCATTCTGCGTCAGCACAGCCTCCCGTGTAGGTGTTGGCAATATCGCCGGCGTAGCGATTGCCATCGTCACCGGTGGCCCTGGTGCAGTATTCTGGATGTGGGTTATCGCCTTTATTGGCTGTGCTACCGGTTTTGTTGAAAGCACGTTGGCTCAGATTTACAAAATTCAGCGTCCGGACGGCTCCTTCCATGGCGGGCCTGCCTATTACATTAAAAATGCCCTGCACCAGCCCGGCATTGCCAAGCTCTTTGCCGTGCTCTTATCCGTAACCTTCGGCCTTATCTACAATTCAGTACAGGCAAACACGATTGCCCTGTCCGCCTCCACGGCCTTTAATGTCCCCCAGTCGGTAACGGCAGGTGTGCTGGCCTTCTTCACCGGTTTGGTAATCTGCGGCGGCGTACAGCGCATTGCTCAGGTAACCGAATTCCTCGTGCCCATCATGGCTGGCCTCTACATCCTCGTAGCCATTATCATCACCATCATGAACATTGAACAGGTTCCCGGCATGTTCGCCCTGATTATCCATGATGCGTTCTCCCCGCAGGCGGCGGTTGGCGGCGGTCTTGGTTCCGTCATCCTCACCGGTGTAAAACGCGGCCTGTTCTCCAATGAAGCCGGTGAAGGTTCAGTACCGAATGCCGCTGCTACCGCCGATGTCAGCCATCCGGTAAAACAGGGCCTTATCCAGTCCTTCGGTGTTTATGTCGATACCTGGCTCGTATGTTCTGCTACGGCGTTCATCGTTCTGCTGACCGGCCAATACACTGTAGGCGGCGAGCTTACCGGTATTGCACTGGCACAGGCTTCCCTTGCCAGCATCTTCGGCGCCTCCGCGCCGGCCGCCGTCGCCTTTATGATTTTATTGTTCGCCTTCAGCTCCATTGTCGGCAACTACTACTACAGCGAAATCAATATCGCCTTCTTTGAAGGAAACAGCAAAATGGGTTTGTACCTGTTCCGCGCTTTGGTTATCGGCATGGTCGTCTTCGGCAGCATGGCTGAACTTTCCCTGGTTTGGAACCTCGCGGACCTCTTCATGGGTCTTCTCTGCCTGACCAACCTCTACGCCATTGCCCGCCTCTACAAATATGTACGGGTAACCTTCAACAGCTATCTGGAACAGAAAAACCAAGGCAATGCTGAACCCGTATTCGATCCGGCTATTCTGCCCGACGAACACGGCATCCACGCCTGGGGCGTAGACAAAGACTAACATCATAATCGTTCACAAAAAATCCCTGACCGGCATCGACCGGTCAGGGATTTTTCTGCTATTCATTTAACTGCTGCGGCCGATTCCTTTTTCTGATAGAAATACAAAAAGATAATCGGTATGACCAACAACGTAAATACGGTGGAAGTCAACAGGCCGCCAATGATTACCCAAGCCATGGAAACACGGGTTTCTGCACCATCGGTCATTGCCAGCGCCATCGGCAACATGCCCACCATCATGGTAATCGTCGTCATGCAGATAGGCTTTAAACGCACGCAGCCGGCTTCCACAATGGCCTCCAAGGCCGTTCTCCCCCGATCCATCAAGGTCAAGGTGTAATCAATAAGCAATGTGCCGTTCTTCGCCACAATGCCATCCATAACCAATATCCCAATCATGGAGTAAAGATTCAACGTATTATGTGTCAGGAACAGCAAGAGCACTGAACCGATAAGCCCCAAAGGCAGGGAAAACATACGGATGAACGGGGTGAGCACCGACTCGTAGAGCACCGCAAGCAGCATATAGATCAGCACCAAGGCCAGGAACAATGCACTGATCAGTTCAGCAAAGGTTTCATTCATGCGGCTTGCCTGTCCCTTGAACCGATAGGTTACGCCTTCGCCCAAATCGGTTTCCTGCAAAATCTGCTTTACATCCCGCACCACATCACCGACCGGTCTTCCACGCAAGTTAGCGCCCAGCTGAATGGAGCGCTGCTTATCCACACGGCGGATACTGACAGGGCCGCGCCCATCCTTGATATCGGCCACATCGCCTAAATAGGCCAGTTTGCCATTAGCCCAGACCGGGACTCTGGCCACATCTGATGCATGATAGCCATCAGCTCCCTTAAAGCGAACCTTGATTTTGGTATCCTGCCCGCCGTTCAGCGGGTCATTTTTCAATTCCCCGGCAGAAAGTCCCGATATTGCCGAAGAAAAAGCCGTATCAATATCAGCCAGACTGGCATCAAAGACCTTGAGTTTATCCCGATCGACCGTCAGCTGCAGCTCCGGCATGCCCTCCGTATAGGAACTATTGACATCACCTACACCTTTTACCTCGTGCCGCAGGATTTTTTCCACTTTATCGGCCGCAACTGCCAAGTCCTGCATATTGTTTCCCCGCAGTTCAACCTGCAGGGCTCCGCCGCCGCCACGGCCACCACTAGTACCGGCCATATTGGTCTGATTTTCTGTCACCCGGATTTCCGCCCCGGAAATATGACTGGCATACTCACGGACTTCCTGCGTA
>CADAAS010000057.1 GCA_902785885.1 Pseudoselenomonas ruminantium | reverse complement strand
CTCGACCATTTTGAAGATATGGTCAAGGCAGGCAAGGACAATTACGATGTGTCCGCACTGACCAAGGAAGAAAAAGAACTGCGCCGCGTGCTCCATGTAACCATCAAGAAGGTTACGGAAGACATTCGCGATAGATTCATGTTCAATACGGCGATTTCCTCCATTATGGAACTGGTGAACGCCGCTTATGCCTTCCAGGACAAGGAACTCAACGCTGGCTTGGCTAGAGAATTTGCTGGCGCCCTCATCAAGATGCTGGCACCCTTTGCACCGCATATCACCGAAGAACTCTGGCATAACCTCTTTGGCGAAGGCAGCGTCCACCAGCAGCAGTGGCCGAAATTCGAAGAAGAAGCCACCAAACTGGCCGAAATCGAAATCGTCCTGCAGATTAACGGCAAGGTAAGGGACAGAATCACCCTGCCTGCTGATATTGACAAAACGGCTATGGAAGCCGCCGTCAAGGAACTGCCCAGAGCTAAAGAGCTCACTGAGGGCAAGACCATTGTCAAGGTCATCTGCGTTCCGAAGAAACTGGTTAATATCGTTGTGAAATAAATAAACGAAAACAGTGTACGAGTGTTGCAGACACTTGTACACTGTTTTTATGTGGGAAACGGGTAATCGCCCTTTATGTGGTGCTAATGAAACAGTTTCTTTGTATTTGTTTACATATATTTTGTTTGTTTGCCCCGTCCGATGCGGGTAATTCTTTTCTTTATTAGTAAGGTCTGCAATATTCTTGTGGCTGTGGACGTACTGGTGTTTAGGAGAGTTTCGATATCTTTGCGGGTGGTAGCATGATGTTGCTTTATGTAGGCAAGTACCTCGTCTTCGGGGGAGCGGGGAGTTTCTTTTACATAATCGAGGTGCTGCTCTAAGCGGGGGAGTATAACCTTAAATACGTTGGGGGATATATGTAAATCTGGTCGAAGTGGAGAGGATTCGTAGGCGTTTTGGATTTTTAGGAGTCCGGTACCATATGCCTCAATCAGTTCCAAACGGTAAAAGATGTTGGCTAATTTGGGGTTACGGCAAAGGGAGATTCCCAGCAAAATATCTTCCTTTTGCAATCCGGATACAAGTCCACCGATAGATGTGAATTCAATGCGGTTATTGTAAATGCTGACAAGGCTGCTGGCACTAAAGGCATAATCACGATGTACGATGCTGTTGAGGAGAGACTCTCTAATAGCTTCTTCAGGATATCCTTTGCAGTCGCTGCGATATAGTCCATGAAATTTTGCTGATGTTGGATTATTGAGCTGTAAATAGGCGAAACAGTCTTCTAGTTGTGTTAATAGGGCACCAGAAAACTCACGGCGGTCTTGGAAGTTTTTTTGTCCTGTGTCCTGGAATACAGCGGCTTTAATGGTGAAAGGACATTGGTCGGATAGTAGGAGCCCGAGGTTTGTATATACACCATCAGTTCGCATAAGGCCTAGGGAAATCATTTGTTCTGAAGCAAATTTTAACTTCTTTTCGTGAAATATATCGGAAGTCTTTTGAAATGTTAGTTCCTGATTGAGGGAAATATTGTCTTCAAAAACGTCCCCGTCAGCAGCTTTTATCATTTGTCGTATCTGCTCAGGTGATGCTTGTACAGAGGCGCTGCCCTGGCGAACATATACACCGGATGGTTTGAGACCGTTTTTTATCAGGTAATATGGCTTGTTGGTGCCACTGGAGATAATAAGGTGTATAATGTCTTTATCTTCTTTTTGTTCAGCCTGAATAGAAACGAACATCATTGCGTCAGGATGAATAGAATCTCTAAGCATACTGGCTATACGAAGCATGGTTTTGTCGCTATCGGCTACACCTGCGATGGAGCCGTCATCATTAACGCCAATATAAATGGAACCGCCTTGGGTATTGATAAAAGCGAGAACTTCTTTTGTTAGCCCGTTGGTAAGTTCACGTTTGTATTCCGTTTGCTCATTTTCTTTTGGCAGCATATCAATCACCTCTTTCTAATCAATATTATAATCATTCTATTCATTATCGTCAATAAAATAGAAAAAAGCATGAGGCTGCAATATTTAGCGCCTCATGCTTTTTATTAGGATATATTTCCTGCCAAGGTGGTCAGATACCCATCTCGATATTGTGGATAATGGTGGTTAGTTTTTCCATCTCTGCGCTGGTGCGTTCGTTGATGGCATCCAGTGCCTTGATGGACTGGGTAGATTTTTGGATATGGGTGATACCTTCGTTGAGGTTTTTGTGCAGTTCTTTCATCTGCTTCGCGAAGTTGGCATCGAAATCGTTGATGCGTTCTTCAAAGTCCTTGTTATCGGCCAGAATCTTGTTAATTTCGTTGACGTCATGGATAAGGGAACTGATAGCGTCATCGGAAACATGAACGTTGGTCTGGGTGTTTTCAGCCAGCTTGCGTACTTCCTGAGCAACAACGGAGAAGCCGCGGCCTGCCTCGCCTGCGCGTGCGGCCTCGATGGCGGCGTTGAGGGACAAGAGGTTAGTCTGGGCAGCAATCTCGTTGATGAGCTTCATGACGTCGTTGATTTTCTGGGTGCTCTGAGAGAGCATATCCAGTTTCGGGGTGATTTCCCGGTTGCGGTCAGTCAGCTGATTAAAGAGGCCGTTCTGCTCGTCAATGCCGCTGGACAGTTGCTTGATGGCATTTTGAATCTGGTCGACATCGGTAGACATACGCATGATGGTCTTGACGATGTCCGGCATTTTAGACTGATAGTCCTGGAACATATCAATAAGGTTGTCTTTTAGTTTTTCGGTGTGTTTTTGCCGTTCAATGATTCGGTTGAAGAAGAACGCATGACAGTTGGAGTAAATATGGGCAAAGTTGTCGATGTAAGAATCTGAGAAGGGGGTTCCTTCAGGAACATGATAGAAGACAATGGCTGTCAGGGTTTCGTTTACATGCAACCCAGAAATTTCGCCGAAGCTGGAAAAACCAGCTACGGGAACATCTTTGAACTCGTCAATATGCGTAATTTCGTCCGGATAACCTAAACGGCGGAGAATGCAGTCGTTTAAGATAGCGCCGATGGGGTGTGGTTTGTTTTTGCTGAATTCGCGCAAATCCCGGGATAAGGTCTGTGACAGGGATACGCGCTTCATCAGGTGCAGGCGTTCGCCCGTGACCACATCGCAGAAGAAATTGATGCGATTGTTGGCCTCATCGAAACCGGAAAGTGTACGAATGTAATCTTCACCATTTATGTCGGTAGCAAAGGTATAACCCTGCATACAATCCTGCACTTCGCTTACGGTCTGTACATGGAAATAATCTTTCAGGGCATCGATAATCGGAACTTCGCCTTTGGGCCCTTCAACGGTTTCGATATAGCGCAGGGCACTGTTGGCACTGCCGACGGTCACCGATTTATCTGTCCGTTCAACAGCCTGAGATTTCAGAATGCCATAGCGGTATTCTTTGCTCAGGCGGCAGATAATGATGATGGCGTGATTTTCCAGGCAGGTATTGTCATCGTAGATATAGGTATGGGCAAAATCCAGATTGCCGGCGGAACTGCCGCCGATAAAGGGAATGGGGAATTGTCCGGATGCGTACAAAGCCTGTGATACGAAGGTTTCACAGCTGGATACGCCGTCGATATAAACCATAGCAAAAGTATGGTTTACACTTAAACGGAAGGGCGGACGATGCTTGTCGATTTCCTTGCGAATAGCGTCTACGCGGTCGTTGACAGTCATGCTTACCGTGCCACTGCGCAGGTCTTCATTGGGCAGCGGGATATGCATGGTAAAGGTTTGTTCAAGCATGCGCTTGGAGAAAGACTGCAATAATACTCTGCCACGATGTTCAGGTGCATCACAGTAGAGCGTATGGCTGCCTTGTGGACGGCAAAGTTCACCGGAAGTCGTCATGAGCAGCAGCTTGGCAGAGGACGGAATTTCGGCCTTAATCAGGCGGGCAACTTCTGGTACTTCCAAATCCGGGGAAACAAAGCCAATAACCATGGCCGGACCGCCGGCAACATCAACCAGTTCTTTCAGCCGCAGGGCAGTCAGTTCACTTTTTGCCAGATATGCTGTCTTGATATCGGGAAGTTCAGTGGCTGCCGGAACAGCAGCAGGTGTAACCGGCGTAGCAGCTTCAGCCCTTTTGGGCGTTTCGAATAGTTTGAACATGTATAAACACCTCTCAAATTTAATCAGTACCCCATATCCATAAATCCATTTGTTTGTTCTATTCGTGTTTTATAGCGAAATTCCTTCTTCTATAGAACATATTTCGGATAAATAATAATGAAATGCTGAAGGCAAACTGTATTTTTCTGCTAATTCCTTTTGTGTAACCCAGATAACGGGCAGAGAATTTTCTTGCAGGATATGGTCAGAAGGTGGTGTAAGTTCTATCCGCCAGCCGGAAAGGTGCCATTCGATATGGGAAAAGACATGCTTGGCTGCCGACAGTTTTTGTATATGCTTAGCCGACAGACCCTGCGTTTGCAGCCATTCTTTTATGGCAGCTTTGTTCAGCTTGCCTTCAAGATTGGGAAATTCCCAAAGCCCGGCAAGAAGCCCTTGTGGCGGACGCTTATGCAGGCCCACGGTATCGCCTTGGATGAGCAGAAGGATTGTGCGGTTTTCGCGGCGGCGTTTTTGTGGAGAACTTTTGCGAGGCAGTTCCTGTTCCAGTCCTTCGGCATGGGCGAGGCAGATTTTTTCCAAAGGACAGCGGGGACAATGGGGCGTGCCTTTGGGCAGGCAGATGGTAGCGCCTAAATCCATAAGGGCCTGATTGATATCCCCGGCGGTTTCGCCTTGCGGGTAATGCGGGAGAAGGGCCTGTTCCATGCTGTTTTTGGTCGCGGGCAGGGCGATGTCCGCAGTGGAGGCAAGGGCGCGGGAGATTACCCGCAGTACATTGCCGTCGACGGCAGGCCAGGGCTGACCAAAAGCGATGGAGCCGATGGCGCTGGCGGTATAGCGGCCGATGCCAGGGAGAGCCAGTAAGGTTTTGAAGTCCTGCGGAATTTTGCCGTTATGCTCCTGGCAAATAATCGTGGCGGCTTTTTTGAGATTGCGTGCGCGTGAGTAATAGCCCAGTCCTTGCCAGAGTTTCATCAGCGCGTCATCGTCGCAGGCAGCAAGCGCGGCGATATCCGGCAGGGCGGCAAGGAACCGTTCGTAATAGGGGATTACGGCGCTGGCGCGGGTCTGTTGCAGCATGATTTCCGACAGCCAGGTGTGATAAGGCGTGGGGGACTTTCGCCAGGGAAGTTCCCGCAGGTCCGCCTGACTGCGATACCAGCCGGGAAGTTTTTGGAGTATCTCCGGGATGAGTTCGGTGTGTGGAATCGTAATCGTCTGTGGCAAGATAATGTCCTTTCTGCGTCAATAACAATCTTTTTCCTAGTGTGGCTAATTGTATCATGGGGGCTGGAAACCACGCAACCTGGTAATGTGTATATAATTTTCAAAAAAAAGTAACAAGAAAAACTTTTTAATTCTCCACGAAAGACAAACGTATAATATAATTGCCATGTAAAGTCATATCTGTATGCTTATGGTGGAAGAAAATCTCAAAAATACACAAATAAGATTAAAAAAGTTACATAATAGTGTTGACAAAAATATCTATTCGCGCAATAATGTATACATATTTACAACTTTACATATTGAATGGACAGCTCAAACGTGTTATGATGTTTTTGTGTGAAAAACAAGGGGGATTGCAGGATGAAACATGTCTTGTCTGTGTTTGTGGAAAATCAGACTGGTGTGCTGGTCCGGGTTGTAAGTATGTTTTCCAGACGCGAATTCAATATCGACAGTCTCGCAGTTGGCGTGACGGAGAAAGAAGGGTATTCCCGCATCACGGTTGTTGTACACGGCGATGAAAATCTCATTGAGCAGATGATCAAGCAGCTGGAGAAAATGCCGGTGGTGCAAGCCGTACAGCGTTTGGATGAAAAAAATGCAGTCTGCCGGGGGATGACGCTGATCAAGGTCAGGGCAAATGACACAAATCGTCTGGATGTTCTGAAGATGGCGGAACTTTTCCGCGCGCATGTCGTGGATGTGGACAGTTCCATGGTTATCTTCGAGCTGACAGGCAGTGATGACAAGGTGACGGCGTTCTTGAATCTCATCAAGCCGTACGGCATCGCCGAGGTCATTCGCACCGGTCTTATCGCGCTGGAACGCGGTGAGCATACTATTTATGAACATTGTGAGGAGAGAGAGTATTATGGCAAAAACTTATTATGATCAGGATGCAAATTGGGAAGTTCTTAATGGCAAGAAAGTGGCAATCATTGGTTATGGCAGCCAGGGCCATGCACATGCTCTGAACCTCAAAGAGAGTGGCGTTGATGTTGTGGTCGGGCTCTATGAAGGTTCCAAGTCCAAGAAAGTTGCTGAAGAACATGGCCTGACGGTTAAAAATGTTGCTGATGCAGTAAAAGAAGCAGATATCACGATGGTTCTGATTCCGGATGAGAAGCAGTCCGATGTCTATAAAAATGAGATTGCGCCGAACCTGAAGGATGGCAGTGCTCTCGCTTTTGCACATGGCTTTAATATTCACTACCAGCAGATTGTTCCGCCCGCTAATGTGGACGTGTTCATGGTTGCGCCGAAAGGCCCCGGTCATCTCGTTCGCCGTACGTATACGGAAGGTTCCGGCGTTCCGGCTGTATTCGCTGTTTATCAGGATGCTTCCGGCAAGTGCTTTGACCTCGCTCTGGCCTATGCCAAAGGCCTTGGCGCTACGCGTTCTGGTGTTCTGCAGACGACTTTCCGCGATGAAACGGAAGAAGACCTGTTCGGTGAGCAGGCTGTCCTCTGCGGCGGCGTTTGCCAGCTGATGCAGACGGGCTTTGAAGTTCTCGTAGAAGCAGGTTATCCGCCCGAAATGGCTTACTTTGAATGCTTTCATGAGATGAAGCTCATCGTTGACCTCTGCTATGAAGGCGGCTTCACGAAGATGCGCAAGTCCATTTCCGATACCGCTGAATATGGCGATTACATGGTAGGCCCGCGCATCATCACGGAAGAAACGAAGAAGGAAATGAAGAAGGTCCTGAAAGAAATCCAGGATGGTACCTTCGCCCGCAACTGGCTGCTCGAAAACCGTGCAGCTGGCCGTGCAAACTTCATGGCCCAGCGCCGTCTGCATGCTGAACATCAGATTGAGAAGGTCGGCAAGGATCTCCGCAATATGATGCCGTGGCTCAAGGGTGCTGATGATTTGGCTAAAGACTAAGTATAAAACTCCTCTATTTTAGAAGGAATATGTCCATTTAAGTCGAATGTTTTAATTAAACAGTTGTGAGAAGCCTTCCCCTTCCACCTAACGGGAAGGCTTTTCTTGTAGATAACGGGAGAGTGAGAGCATGGGTATGACGATGAGCGAGAAGATTCTCGCCAAACATGCAGGGCTGGAGCGCGTGGAAGCGGGGCAGCTCGTGACCTGCAAACTGGATATGGTGCTGGCCAACGATATTACGGCCCCACCGTCCATCAAAATCTTTGAAAGCATTGGCCGTCCGGTCTTTGATAATGAAAAAATCGCTTTGGTGCCCGACCATTTCCAACCGGCGAAGGATATCAAATCCGCAGAACTGGCGAAAATTGTGCGGGACTTTGCGGTCAAGCATAAGATTGTGCATTACTTCGAGCAGGGGCGTGTGGGCATTGAGCACGTTATCCTGCCGGAACAGGGCATTGTGGCACCGGGCATGCTGACCATTGGCGCAGATTCCCATACCTGCACCTATGGGGCAGTCAACGGTTTTGCCACTGGTGTAGGCTCCACGGATTTGGGGGCGGCCATGGCCACGGGCGAAGCCTGGTTCAAGGTGCCGCAGGCCATTAAGGTGGAACTTACCGGCAAGAAGCCTGCCGGTATCAGCGGCAAGGATGTTATCCTGACGCTGATTGGCCAAATCGGCGTGGATGGTGCACTCTATAAATCCTTGGAATTTGCCGGTGAAGGCGTGAAGTCGCTGACCATGACGGACAGGCTTACGATTTCCAATATGGCGATTGAAGCTGGCGGCAAGGCAGGCATCTTCCCCTATGATGAAATCACGGCGGAATATGTCAAAGACCGCGTAAAGAAGCCGTTTGAACCGGTGGCCGCTGATGATGATGCGGTTTACTGCCAGGTGGTGAAGATTAATCTTTCGGAGTTGAAGCCGGTTGTGGCGTTCCCGCATCTGCCGGGCAATACCAAGCGGGTTGAGGATATCAAAGAGCCGATTGCCATTCAGCAGGTGATTATCGGTTCCTGCACCAATGGCCGTCTGGAAGATTTGCAGATTGCGGCTGAAGTCTTCAAGGGGCATAAGGTAGCGGACGGCGTGCGCTGCATTGTGATTCCCGGCAGCCCGGCCGTTTACAAGGAAGCCATGAAGCGTGGCTATATTGATACCTTTATTGATGCCGATTGTGCGGTGTCCACGCCGACCTGCGGGCCGTGCTTGGGCGGTTATATGGGCATTATGGCGGCTGGCGAGAAATGCGTTTCCACGACCAACCGCAATTTCCGTGGCCGCATGGGTCATGTGGATAGTGAAGTTTACTTGGCTGGCCCTCATGTGGCGGCTGCAAGTGCAATCCTGGGCAGAATTGCCACGGCAGAGGAGGTTCAGTAAGATGAAGTTAGAAGGAAAAGTTTGGCGTTATGGGGATAATATTGATACGGATGTCATTATCCCCGCAAGATACTTGAATACTTTTGACCCCAAGGAACTGGCCAGCCACTGCATGGTGGATATTGATGAAAGCTTTGCGGGCAATGTCCAGGAGGGCGATATCATGGTGGGCGGCCGCAACTTTGGCTGTGGTTCCTCCCGTGAACATGCACCGGTAGCCATCAAGGCTTCGGGGATTCCCGTGGTTATTGCGGCCAGCTTTGCGCGGATTTTCTATCGCAATGGCATTAATATCGGCCTGCCCCTGCTCGAAATCGGTGATGATGTGGAAAAGATTCACGCTGATGACAAGCTGCAGGTGGATGTGACGACGGGCGAAATCAAGAACCTCACCACGGGTGATGTGTTCCATGCCCATCCCCTGCCGGGCTTTGTGCAGGAGATTGCGGAAGCTGGCGGTTTGATTGAGTACATCAAAAAGAAAGGATAAGTGTGGTTACTTATGGCATATAATATTACGGTTATTCCCGGTGACGGCATTGGCAAGGAAATCACCGATGGTGCTGTGGAAGTGCTGAAAGCTGCCGATAAGAAATTCGGTTTGGGGCTTAGCTTTGCTTACCATGATGCCGGCGGAACGGCCTATGATAAATTTGGCACGCCCTTGCCGCAGGAAACCATTGATGCCTGCAAGGCGTCAGACGGTGTACTGTTCGGCGCCGTGGGCGGCGATAAATGGGATAAGGTAGACCCGGCCAAGCGCCCGGAAAAGGCCATTTTGGGCTTGCGCAAGGAATTGGGGCTCTATGCCAATCTGCGTCCGGTCAAGGTAGCTGATGCCCTGATTGAGTATTCGCCGTTAAAGCCGGAACTCGTGCGCGGGGCTGACCTCGTTATCGTCCGCGAACTTATCGGCGGCATTTACTTCGGTGAGAAGTGTGAATCCGAACAGCATAATGGCGTAGAGCGTGCCTGGGATTTGGAAAATTATTCCGTACCCGAAGTGGAACGCATTGCCAAGCTCGCCTTTGAAACGGCGAAATTGCGTCGCGGCAAGGTGACGTCCGTGGATAAGTCCAATGTGCTGGCTACTTCCCGCCTCTGGCGCAGAACAGTCGAAAAAGTAGCCAAGGATTATCCGGAAGTGGAGTGCAATAACCTCTATGTGGATAACTGCGCTATGCAGATTGCCGTAAAGCCGACGCAGTTTGATGTTATCGTGACGGGGAACCTCTTTGGGGATATTCTTTCCGATGAAGCGGCTGTGGTCGGCGGTTCCATCGGTATGCTGCCCTCGGCCTCCATCGGTGAATGTACGAGCCTCTATGAGCCGATTCATGGCAGTGCGCCGGATATTGCGGGGCAGGGCATTGCCAATCCGATTGGCACGATTTTGTCGGCGGCCATGCTGCTCAGGTATTCCCTGCATGAGGAAGCCGCAGCCGATGCCATTGAAGCGGCTGTGGACAAGGCGCTTGCCGAAGGCTATCGCACGCCGGATTTGTGGAAGGACGGTTTTACCAAGGTCAATACCAGTGAAATGACCAAAATCATCAGCGAGAGGGTGTAATTATGAACGGAGCACAGGCAGTCGTAGCATGTTTACAAGAACAGGGCGTCGATACGGTGTTTGGCTATCCCGGGGGGATGATACTGCCTTTATACGACGCTTTATATGATAGCAAGGAGATAAAGCAGGTTCTCGTGACCCACGAGCAAAATGCCGCCCACGCTGCTGACGGCTATGCCCGTGCTTCGGGAAAAGTTGGCGTCTGTATCGCAACTTCCGGCCCGGGAGCCACGAACCTCGTGACAGGCCTTGCCACGGCCTTTATGGATTCCATTCCGGTGGTCGCCATTACCGGACAGGTAGACACGGCGCTTTTGGGCCGCGATGCCTTTCAGGAAACGGATATTCTTGACGTGACCATGCCGATTACCAAACACAACTACAAGGTAAAGGATGCCAAGATTTTGGTGGACACGATAAGAGAAGCCTTTGCCTTGGCGAAAAAAGGCCGTCCCGGTCCTGTGCTTGTGGATGTGCCCAGGGATTTGTTCTTTGAGGAAGTCGCTTGGCACGATGCCATAGAAGAAACGAAAAAAACGGGCAAGCCGGATGCGGATTTCCTGATTTGTGCCGCGGAAGCTGCCCATGAAATCGTCAAGGCGCAGAAACCGGTGGTCATTGTCGGTGGTGGCGTTATTTCGGCAGGGGCCACGGCTGAAGTTACGGCATTTGTGGAAAAGTACCATCTGCCGGTGGCCCATACCTTGATGGGCCTGGGGGCTATCCCAAGGGAACATCCGCAGTCCTTGGGCTTTGCCGGCATGCACGGTGAAAAGGCAGCCAATCATGCTGTGGCGGCGGCAGATTTAATCATTGCCATTGGCAGCCGTTTCGGCGACCGTCAGACGGGCAATGTCAAGAAGTATACGCAGGATACAAAGTTCATTCACATTGACATTGACCCTGCCGAGATTGATAAGAATATCGGCAACAGCCTGGGGCTGGCTGGCGATATGAAGGTTATTTTGAGCTTGCTGATGAAGCAGGAGGCCACGGGGAATCTGGACGAATGGTGGCAGCAGATTCAGGGCTGGCAGGAAACTTATGATTATGACTACCATGTGAACCGGCTGACGGTTCCCTGGGCGCTGCATCAGGTGGCAAAAAACACCAAGGGCAAGCCCTATGCCTTTGCAACTGATGTAGGTCAGCATCAGATGTGGGCGGCTCTGCACCTGCGCATCGAAGAACCGCGCACCTGGCTGACTTCGGGCGGCTTGGGCACGATGGGCTTTGGCCTGCCGGCGGCGATGGGGGCGCAGATGTACTATGGCGCGAGCCGCCGTGTTATCCATGTGGCTGGTGACGGCGGCATCAAGATGACGGGCAACGAGTTCTATACCATCGCCCGCCTGCAGCTGCCGGTGATTTCCCTGATTGTCAACAACACCAGTCTGGGCATGATTCGCCAGCTGCAGAAGGTCATGTATCAGGAACGCTATATCGCCTGCGAGTTTGACTATCCGATGGATTATGCTGCCTATGCGGGGAGTTTTGGCATCAAGGCCGAAACGGTTTCCACGCAGGAGGAATTTGCCGAAGCCCTGAAGCGGGCGTTGGAGGATAAAGACCATCCGCGGGTCATTGTCCTCAATGTATGGCGCAGCTTTGTGGAACCCATGATTAAGGGCGGGGCGCGTATTGATGAATTCGTCGAGTTTAAGTAATCTTGCGATGGCCCGGCAAATGGTATATACTTGTGGTAAGCAATACAGTTGCATATAAGCAAAGGGGCTGAAAAGCCCCTTTCTTTTTGCAGGATAACCATTGACGTGTATGAAAGAGGCAAGGTTATGGAACAGTTTATCAAAATCAAGGGGGCAAGAGCCCATAATTTAAAGAACATCAATGTGGACATTCCGCGGGATAAGCTGGTGGTGGTTACCGGATTGTCCGGGTCAGGGAAGTCGTCTTTGGCGTTTGATACGGTCTATGCCGAGGGGCAGCGGCGTTATGTGGAGTCGCTGTCTTCCTATGCCCGGCAGTTTTTGGGGCAGATGGACAAACCGGATGTGGATAACATTGACGGCCTGTCGCCGGCAATCTCCATTGACCAGAAGACCACAAGCCATAATCCACGCTCCA
>CADAAS010000056.1 GCA_902785885.1 Pseudoselenomonas ruminantium | reverse complement strand
TTCTATTACGGCATTTTCAGCAAACATAGCCTGCACATTTTCCGACGCCTTGATTTGACCCTTGTTCTGCCCATTGATGCCGCCCTTTATCGTGACATTGCGTCCTTCCACTATGGCGCCATTGACCATGCCGCCGATTTCAATATCACCAGTCGCTTTAACCACAAAACCGGCCTCGACATTTCCCCGAATTGATACACCGCCAACAAAATTGATATTGCCTGTGGCTGCACCTACGCTGGAATTAATATCCAGATGCGGGTCAATGTCTATCTTGCGGGTGGAATCGACAATCTGGCCATCAATGCAGGCATACAGTTCATTATCATTGCGGACTTCCGTATTCTTCCCCTGCGGTATGGGAATCGGACGCCCCGGCCGAGGCATCACATCGATGCCAAATATATTCTTCCCGGGCTTGCCTTCAGTCTGCGGTATACGCACGGCTAAAAGTTCACCTTTCTTGGCCAGGACGAAAAGCCCCATATCCTTGTAATCAGCCCTGTCGTATTCATCGATTTTCGGCCTGTTTTTCTTGGACAAATCAAATTTACGATCAATTTTTGCATTTTCGCCATGCTGTACCTGCTTGCCCTCGGCAACGACGAAAGGCGTAAGGCTCTGCACACCTTTTTCTATAGCCTCTTCCTTTATGCCAAAAATCACGTCTTTTTCTGCTAAAGCAGCCTTGACCTCTTCTACTGTGGGCAGTTTCTTCCCTTTGCTGGTATCATAACGAACTGTAGCAATCATTTGGTCACGGCTGATGTCAATAATGATGCCCGCCTTTTCGCCATCATCATCCACTTCATCCTGTGGCTCGTCATCCTCCTGTGTGTTTTCCGCTTCATCCTCTGGCACGGTTTCTTCGACTTCATCAGCAATTTTACGGCGTTCTCCCGCTGCTTCACGGATAATTTTTGACAGTTCAATGATATCATAATCATTAACTCCGTTATCATGCAGGGTTTGCCGCACATCAGACAGTTCAAAGAGCATCTCTGCGCCATCGCTGGGATATACCGTTACAAAAACACCATCCTTAAGGAATTCGAGCAGATAACCTGCGTCCTCTCCGCCAACTGCCGGGCGTAATACCTGGTCATCCATGTTGCGTCCCCCTTAGGCTTAATTTATACCAAGCTTGCCTTCATCCTGGCCAAATGCCCGCGCATACGGAATATTGCTTTCGTATGCAGCTGCGAAATCCTGGCTTCGGATAAATTAAGGATTAAGCTGATTTCTTTCAAAGTCAGTTCTTCATAATAGTACAATGCTACTACTTTCTTTTCTTTTTCCGGCAAACGCTCAATAGCAGCTGCTAAAGTCTGCCTGAGCTCCTCTTTTTCCATGCGGTCCGAAGGACCTGGTTCTCCTGCCAGAGGAGAATCTGCCCGCAGGTAATCATCAAGAGGAATAACGGTTGCTACGCTGATCTGTCCCTCCAGGGCCTGCAAATCCTTCACTGATATTTCCAATTCAGCAGCCAGTTCCTCATCAGTCGCCGGCCTGCCCAAACGATTCTCCAAATCGTATACGGCCTGTTCATAACGGCGGATTCTTTGCCGTATGGCCACGGGAAGCCAATCCTTTGCGCGAAGGTAATCAAGCATCGCTCCGCGAATCCGGATACCGGCGTAAGTCTCAAACTTATTCTTGCGCTCAATATCATAGCGGTCAATGGCATCCAAGAGACCGAAAAAACCACTGGAAAGCAAATCATCCCGATCCACATGAGCTGGAAGGCTGATTGCGAGCCGCCCCGCAACCAGCTTTATAAGTGGCAGATAATACTCTGCCAGCTGGTTGCGCAGCTCCACACTCTTACTTTTCAAATATTCCTGCCACAGGGAAGCGACATCTATCGTCGGCGCCTCATTTGCCAGTTCTAAAGAATCCACTTAAGCGCCCTCCTCCCTTCAACACTTGAGCACCTGTTACTTTGGCGTCTCCATGCGCGTCAGTTCATCGCTGCTTAGCGGCTCAAACTGCGCCTGTCCGCCCGTTTCTGCTGGTTCCGCTTCTCCTGTTGCCGAAGATTCATCTTCGGCGGCATATTCATCCGCCGCCGAAGGCTCCTCTCCTTCTCCTCCCATAACCAGGATTTCCTCATCTTTAGCCTCAACAAAGGCATCAAAATCAAAGATATCCTGGGCAGCGAGTATTCTCAACAGGATGTAGACAATCAAGCCTGCACTGATAAAACCAACTATACTGCGGAAAAAAACCGTTATAGCCCGCGCATCGCTTGATAGGCCTGTAATCACTATCACCGTGGCGGCAATAAAAGCGAAAACCGTTGCTGCATATATTTTAGCCAAAATCTTTTCACCTGCACAATTTGTCTGAAATTTAAATCGTTTTCTCGCCTTTATCGATAGTCTTAACCTTGTAAACCCCATCATTGAGGTCAATGGACACCGTGCGGCCGTAAGTACCGCCAGTATCTTCGGCAATCAGCTTAATTCCCAGTTCCCTCAAAATTTTCTTTGCTGCTTCCGCATTGCGGCTGCCGACACGCATGATATCGGTAGCATTCTGGAAAGCAAACATTTGTGCTCCGCCGGCAATTTTGGCCACAAGGCGCGTCTTTACTGCGCCTTGTGCCAACACGTCCCTGAGCATCAGCGGTAATCCTGTATCCGCAAATTTAGCCGGATTGTCCGTTGGACGAGCCTGCGTACTATCGGGAAGCATAATATGCAGGAGCCCGCCGACTTTGGTCTGCGGGTCATACAGGGAAATCCCGATACAGGATCCAAGACCATAGCTGATGATGGTTGACGGAGCAGAACCAACTTTATAGTCGGCCATCCCGACTCTGATAAGATCTGCCATATCACTCAACTCCTACAGCTTTTATAATCGTCTCCAACGAACCCGGGTCAGGTACCAGGAAGAACTGGCCATTAATGCCATCATCTTCCGACAGGAATTCGGTTTCAATAACCAAGGCCTGGTCCCCCATCTGTCCCAGCTGTGCCAATACTACGTTCAGCAATGCCCCTGCCATATCCATTGCCAATGCCGGAATGGAAGGCAGCATCGTAATCTTCGTAAAGGTAAAGAATGCATTTAAGTATGCACCAGACAAAATATTGCCGATTTCCATCAAGGCGGATTCATCCATGAAGTCCAGGCTATTGGTTTCACCATGTGGCTTGCCCATCAGGGTATCCACCAGATAGAAAGCGGATTTCTGCGGAAGGAGGAACAGAATGTTGCTGGGAGCCTTGCCATAAACGCGCAGGAATATGCCGACTACCACAGCATCCGGGCCACCTACCAAATCCGGTACCACTTCCAGCGGTACCAGTGCCACTTTGGGCACATTCATATCAATTCTCCGGTTGATGACCTGGGAAAGGGCTGTCGCCGAATTCCCAGCACCAACATTACCAATCTCACGCAAAGCATCCAGCTGATTGGCGGAAAGATTTAATTCATCGGTCATATCAGACACCTCATTTTTATTTACTTCCCATCGCCAGTTGCGCCAATGATTTCTTCCAAATTCAACATAATGATAAGACGCCCATCTACATTGCCTATGCCATTGAGGAAACGGGAACCGCTGCGGTCATTGGTGGCCTTCTTGGTATCCACCGTCTTGCTGCCAATGGTCAAAACCTCCGTTACCGCATCTACAAGCATCCCCACATGGAGCTCATCAATGGTCACGGTAACAATACGGGTATTTTCCGTATAAGGAGTTTCCGCCAGGCCCAGCCGTTTTTTCAAGTCAATAACGGGGAGCACCGAGCCGCGCAGATTGATAACGCCTTTGATGAAGTCAGCAGCAAAGGGAACGCGGGTAATATCCGTCATATTGCGGATTTCCTGCACATTCAGGATGCTGACGCCATATTCTTCATCCCGCAGCTTAAACGCTACGACCTGCACTTCATCATTCTGTTTGTTTTCTTCGTTTGCCATGGTTACTGCCTCCTTACTGCTGCATCATCGTAGCCACATCGAGAATCAGGGCTACACGGCCATCGCCGAGAACCGTTGCGCCAGAGAACATCTTGAGACCCGTAAAGAGGTTGCCCAGGGTCTTGATTACGATTTCCTGCTGGCCAATCAGGTTGTCAACTACGATACCAGCTTTGGCTTCGCCGGCATGCACAACTACAACGAAAATCTCATCCGAATCCTTCACATGCGGTATCTGCAGGGTTTCTTCCATGCGGATAATCGGAATGATTTCACCGCGCAGAACGATGACCTCACGATTGCGGACCGTCTTGATATCCGTGGGCTGAATGTTAATCGTGCTGTCGATGGAGCCCAAGGGAATTGCATAGATTTCTTCCTGGACCTTGACCAGCATGGCCTGAATGATAGCCAGCGTCAGCGGCAGCTTGATCTTGAATACGGAGCCTTCGTCAATCTTGGTCTCAACGTCCACATGACCGGACAGGGATTCAATCTTGCTGCGCACAACGTCCATACCTACGCCACGTCCGGAGATATCGGTAATCTGCTCGGCGGTGGAGAAGCCCGGCAGGAAAATCAGGCGAACTGCATCGGCATCATCGAGCTTATCCGCATCTTCCTGCGAAATCATGCCCTTTTCAACAGCCTTTTTGCGAATCTTGCTGGCGTCGATTCCCTTGCCATCATCCGTAACCATGATGACGACGTTGTTGCCTTCATGGCGGGCGATAAGCCCAACTTCACCTGTACGCGGCTTGCCTTGGGCTTCACGTTCATCCGGATGCTCAACACCATGGTCGAGGGAGTTGCGGAGAAGATGCATGATCGGATCGCCGATTTCATCGATAACGGTACGGTCAAGTTCTGTTTCCTCACCCTCGATAGTCAGGTTGATTTCCTTATTCAGTTCCTTGGATACATCACGCACCATACGTGGGAAGCGATTGAATACCGCACTTACCGGCACCATGCGAACCTTCATGACGATGTTCTGGAGGTCGGTAGTAACACGGTCCATCTGCTCCAGCGTTTCTGTGAGTTCCCCAAGGCGGTGTGCCTGTCCAATCTGTTCGAGGCGAACCTTGTTGATAACAAGCTCGCCCATGAGGTTCATCAAGGTATCGAGCTTGTCGATATCCACACGGACCGACTGGCTCTGATGTCCTTTCTTCGCAGCAGCTGCTGCAGGTTTTGCGGCGGGCTTTGCCGCCGGCTTGGGTGCAGCCGGCTTCGGCGCCGGTGCTGCCGGTGCCGGTGCCGCTGCGGCTGGTGCTGGTGCAGCCGGTGCTGCGGCAGGTGCTGGCGCTGCGGCAGGCTGATCCGGATCCACAACCTCAACCACAATTTTTTCAATTTCCGATATGGTTGACAGTGCATCTTCCACTGCTTTCTTGTCGGAGCCCGTCACCATTAGGATATCGAAGCTATGCTCAAATTTCTCCTGCTCCAAGTCCTCTGCCGGCGGAACGGACTTAATTACATCCCCCAGTTCATCCAGCGCATTCATGACCATGTAAGAACGTGCCGATTTCAATAGACACGTTTCAGACAAGGTTACCTGAATGTGAACACCAATCATGCCACCTTCCTTGGCCTGACGAAGCATGTCCTTATCGGTATCCGAAAGATCCATGCCCGCAATTGCCGGTGCTGCAGCCGGTGCGGCAGGAGCTGCCTCAGCCGGTGCAGCTGCAGCCGGTGCCGGTGCCGGCTCGCCTTTGGAAATGGAGCTTAATTTTGCCACCAAATCGCTGACATCCACCACATCTTCCGAATCACCATTTGCTACGCTGTCAATCATCTGTTCCAGGGAATCCAGGCATTTGAACAGGGTATCAATAATGTCTTCATCTAATTTCAACTGTTCCTTGCGGATAAGGTCCAGCACGTCTTCCATTTCGTGCGTCAGTTCGGCAATCTTATTATATCCCATGGTTGCCGACATGCCTTTCAAAGTATGTGCGTTACGGAAAATATCGTTTACCACCGAAACGTCTTCGGAATTTTCTTCCAAGCTTAAAAGACCTTCATTCAAGGACTGTAAATGCTCATGAGATTCATCCAAAAACATGTCCATATACTGATTGGTATCCATTTGTATTCCCCCTATATCCTTTTATCTCTTTACAGCCTCGACGATAGCCTGGGCTATGCTTTGTATGGGCTTTATTTCATCGGCCAGCCCTGCATCCACTACAGCTTTGGGCATGCCATAAACCACGCAGGTAGGTTCGTCCTGGGCAATGCTATATCCCCCTGCCGCCTTGATTTTCTTCATGCCCTCGCAACCATCGCATCCCATGCCTGTCATGATGACTGCCACAAGATTTTTGCCAATGGGTGCCACAGAATCATACATGACATTCACGGCAGGCCGGTGGTTGCCCACCGGAGGATCCTGTCCCAAAACAATCCTGCGATTGCTGCCCTCTTCCCTGACACGCAAATGATGGCTGCCTGGAGCGATATATACATGGCCGGGCTGGATGATATCGCCATCTTCTGCTTCCTTTACGGAAACCTGTGATATGGTGTCCAACCGGTCAGCCAAGGCCTTGGTAAAGCCTGCCGGCATATGCTGCACGACCACCACCCCACAGGGAAGGTTGCCCGGCAGGCGGGTTATGACCTGCTGCAAGGCTTGCGGGCCGCCGGTAGATGTACCGATTGCCACCAGCTTTTTCAAGCCATTGCCCATACCGACCATAGCTACGGGAGTAACCTTGCTGGACGCTTCTGGCTGTGGTTTCCCCCGTGCCTGCAGGATCACATTGGGACGTTTTGCCGCAAAGACATTGCCTGAATTTTTTGACGGTGGAGCCTGCGCTGCTCCTCCTAGCTTCAGCCCCTGCCTTACAGGAAGTTCCACCCGTTTCATTACCGGGGGCGCAGGACTCTTGCTTGCTGGCTTGATGCTCTCCAGTTTTTTCTGGGGAACATAGGGGATTTTATGAACCTTGGCTTTTACCGCATTGCGGCATTTTTCCAAAATCTCATCCTCAATGGTATCCAGCTTGGAAATACTGCCTCCGGCCTTGCTGATAAAATCTATTGCCCCCAGGCTCAAGGCCCTAACCGTGGCTTCTGTTCCCTGCTGGGTCAAGCTGCTTAACATGACCACCGGCGTGGGCTTTTGTTCCATGATAACCGCCAGGGCATTGAGCCCGTCCATAACCGGCATATTTACATCCATTGTCACCAGGTCCGGGCTATATTCCATTACTTTATTGATAGCTTCCTTGCCATTTATCGCCGTCCCTGCCACTTCAAAATCCGGCTGCTTATTGAAAAAATCCGTCAGCACCTTGCGCATAAAGGCAGAATCGTCAGCGATCAAGACTCGATACATCCCGCTCACCTCTTTTTATCCGGCAAAACTTTCCCTTACATCTAATGTATGTTGTTTATTGTTTAATACCCTTTGCAATATTGGCCCGCTGTACAGCAAACAGATAACGGACAATCTTGTTGGCGGTTGCCCGCGGCAAATGCTGAAAAGCAGCCCCCACATGATAAATGACCATCCCATCAGCCCGTTCTACCGGAGAGCAGCGGACGACACGACACATGACATCAATCGTACTTGCTCCCGGAATCCCGGTGAGTTCCAGCCCTACCTTAGTATTTTCAGCTACTTCGTGGTCAAATGCCAGGCAAATGCCGCCGCCGCTTAAATCGACTACCGGTACAATTTCGCTATCATGAATCGTACCATCTTCATCCACTACACTTACATTAGCTTTCAGATTGACCTTGACTCTTACAAACTCCCGATTTTGGAAACGTTCCAAGGAGTCCGGCTTAGTGATATACCAAATGGGTATACGGTCATCTTTGCGCCCCTTCCCCTTGTAAGTCGTGAAAAAACGATACCGGCACTGGTTGCCGACAGCCACGCCGTAAATTTTTTCATCTTCCCGTGGGATGATGGGAACGCCAGACCTGCTCATCGGCATGGCTACTTCCAGCATGTCGTCATTGATGTCTTCGATACGGCTGGCATAGCGGTTATCGTCACCTTCTACATAGAACTCGACCCGCTGGCCAATTTTTAATACTTCTTTTGTTTTTACTAATTCGCCTGTCATAATCAAGTTCCTCCATGTTTAATGCGCAAAATTAAATATTTGTCGCAAAAATCCTTTCCATCCACGTTTAACCGTCATTTTACTGCCAAATAAAATACTATTCGCCAGTCCTTGAATACATCTTGCTGCTACGCTGCCCGGCTGGGCAGCCAAAAACGGCTGCTGCTGCCTCACCGATTTCATCACGGCGGTATCCTCAAAAACGTAGCCTACACAATCAAGGGACATATTTAAAAAGCGGGTAGAGGTTTGTTGGAGCTTTGCCACTACCTCACGGCTTTCTGCCTCATCATACACACGATTGACCAACAGCTTGATATTTTTATTGGATGCATACATGCTATAAGCCTTGAGCACTGCATAAGCATCGGTCAGGGCCGTCGGCTCCGGCGTAGTCACCAGCAGGACCTCATCTGCGGCAAGAATGAAATCCATCACATTCTTGCCCAGCCCTGCGCCAGTATCAATCAGGATAATATCGGCCATCTGCCCGCAGGCAGTCAGTTTCTGCATAAGACGCTGACGTTCCTCATAGGTGAAGTCTGCAGCCTTTTCAATGCCAGAACCACCAGAGATGTAGCGCACCCCATAGGGACCATCAATCAGCACATCCCGCAATTCCGTATCTTTTTCCAGAAGATTCAGCAGATGCTTTTTCGACATGCTGCCTAGTACCACATCCACGTTGGCCATGCCCAGGTCAGCATCAATCACCAATACACGCTGTCCTGCCTGTTTCAAGGCTATAGCTAAATTTACCGTGATATTGGTCTTGCCTACGCCGCCCTTGCCACTGGTCACGGCAATCACCCGCGGGCCTAATGCTGAAAGAGTATGATTTTGGGATGCCTGTGGCGCCTGAACTTCATATTCACTTTTGTCGACTAATTGACGCAGTCTTGCTGCCTGATCTCCCATGTCATTCCCTCAACAGTAATGCAGCTAACTTATCGGCAGAAGCAGGTATGATGTCATCAGGAACACTCTGTCCATTAGTCAGGAAGGACAGGGAAATGTCCTTATCTGCCAAAAGATTTACAATCATGCCTAAAGTACTGGTTTCATCCGTTTTGGTAAAGATAACCCGTCCTGGCTCACAGACAGAAAACTTCTGCAATATATCGGCCACATCACGATTTTTGGTGGTGGCACTCATAACCAAATGCTTTTCAATGCGGGAATCCACCGCCAAAAAGTCCTGCAGCTCCCGCATCTGATACTCATTATGCTGGCTGCGGCCAGCTGTATCGATAAGGATCAAGTCCTTGTCCCGATGCTTATGAATGGCTACCTTCAGTTCTTCCGGCGAGTAAACAATTTCCAACGGCAGGCCGATAATATCAGAGTACGTCTTTAACTGCTCTACGGCAGAAATGCGATAAGTATCTGCAGTGATCAGGGCAGCTCGAATATTTTTCTCCAAAACGAAACGAGCTGCAATCTTGGCCAGTGTCGTCGTTTTGCCAACCCCCGTGGCGCCAATCAATGCTACAATGCGCACGCCATGCTTATTGAGCTTGATTCCCTCAGCAAAGTTCAGCTTGTCCTCCAGATAGCCCGCAACCACTTCAGGGGCACGTTTGTCCAAGGAATCCATCAACATGTCCCCAGCTGCGGTCTTGGCTGCCATATCCTTTAATATCTCTTCGTCTACTTCCTGACGTCGCAGGGCTTCCTGCAAGGAGACCTCATCCTGCGGCTGATCCTTGCTCATCACCTGCGTCAAAAGCGTTTTCATTTGGGCAAGTTCGGCTTCGAGTTTTTGGATCTTTTCGGCATCTTCAGGATTGGAAGCAATCATTACGGGCTGTACTACAGGCTGTGTTTCATTTAATGGATTTGCGGGGGTCACTTTTTCATCTTCCTTTGCTACGTTTGCTTTGGTTGCTTCTTCTATGGTTTCTGTGGTCAATACTCTGCCTGCCTGCGGCTTATTCAACGGCTGTTCCGGCACCAACGGCTGGAAAGCTGGTGCAGCAATGGGGGCTTCCGCCATGCGTACGCCAGTCTCCGTGCCATTTGTCTTATACTGGGACAAAATGGTATTCGGCATCGGGGCAGACTTGGACACAATATCCAAGTTGCTGCCCATGGGCGACTGCCCTGGCTCAGCAGCGACACGCCTGCCCCGTCCCTTCAGCTGGTCATCCGGGGAACTTTCCTCAATGGCTGCGGTTACCTCCACTACTTCCTTGCCATTATAGCCCATAAAACCACCTTCACGGTATTTTTTTGTATGCAATATGACCGCATCACGGCCCAGTTCTTCTTTTACCTGCTCCATGGCCTCTTTCATTGTAGGAGCTTTCACTACTTTTATTTGCAACTTAAATCTTCACCACCCCAAGAATTTGAATCTCTACGCTCTGATCAATCTCCGCATGGGAAAGAACAATGAGTCCGGGAACAGACCGCTCTACCAGCTTGCGGAAATATAAGCGTACAGCCGGGCTCGTCAGCACGATTGGCTGATAGCCCATATTGGTAAGTTTCGGCAATTCCGCATTAAGTGCCGTAACCAATCTTTGCATGGAATCCGGATCGAGACTGACATACGAGCCATGCTCTGTACGCTGCACCCCTCCGGCAATGCGATTTTCCAAAGCCGGGTCCAACGTAATGCAGGGCAGGGTTCCATTCTGCACATTTTGCTGGGTAATATGCCGCGCCATCGCATGGCGGACATACTCGGTGAGTATTTCCGTATCCTTGGTCGCTCGGCCATAATCGGCCAGCACTTCCAAAATGGTGCTCATATCGCGGATGGAAATGCGCTCCCGCAGAAGATTTGCCAGTACCTTTTGGATTTCGCCCACACTGAGCAACTCCGGGACGACCTCGTCCACCAATGCCTGATTGGATTTCTTGAGATTGTCGATAAGGTTCTGCGTTTCCTGGCGCCCCAGAATTTCATCCGCATGCTGCTTGATGACTTCCGTAAGATGCGTAGCCAATACAGATACCGCATCAACTACAGTATAGCCATTCAATTCTGCCTGCTCGCGCTCATTTTCCGGAATCCATAAAGCAGGCAGGCCAAAGGCCGGTTCTGTCGTTTCAATGCCTGGCACTTCTTCAAAGACCGTGCCGGAATTCATCGCCAGATAATGGTCGAGCATCAGCTCGCCCTTGGCTATTTCAATGCCCTTCAACTTGATGATATAGGCATTGGGCTTAATCTGTATGTTGTCACGAATGCGGATGGTAGGTACTACCAGCCCCAGTTCCAAAGCACACTGCCGGCGAATCATTACAATACGGTCCAACAGGTCACCGCCCTGGCCGGTATCTACTAGTGGAATCAACGAATAGCCGATTTCCAATTCCATGGGGTCAACCTGCAGCAGGGACACAATATTTTCTGGCGTCGTGGCTTTCTTCTTCTCCTGAACCTTTTTTTCTTCCTGCTGAACTTCCGTCTTGACTTCTGTCTGCTGCTTCAACAGGCGGCCAATCAGGAAACAGAACAAGGCCAATGCAAAGAAGGGAATGCCTGGAAGCCCCGGTACTACAGAGAAAAAGATCAGGACACCGCCTAAAATAAAGAAGATGCGGTCATTATGGAAAAGCTGGGCGACAATGTCACTGCCCAAATTTCCTTCCGCCCCGGCACGGGTAACGATAAGTCCGGTAGCCGTTGAAATGAGCAGCGCCGGAATCTGGCTTACCAAGCCTTCACCTACGGTAAGCAGGGTATAGGTCTGCAACGCCTGCACGGCCTCCATGTTGCGCTGCATCATGCCGATGACAAAGCCGCCGGCGATGTTGATCATCATGATGATGATGGCAGCGATGGCATCACCTTTTACGAACTTGGAAGCACCGTCCATAGCACCAAAGAAATCCGCTTCATGCTGGATTTTCTCACGGCGGATTTTTGCCTCCGCATCCGTTATTGCCCCCTGGTTGAGGTCAGCATCGATGGACATCTGCTTGCCGGGCATTGCATCCAAGGTGAAACGCGCCGATACTTCAGCCACACGTTCCGAACCCTTGGTGATAACGATAAAGTTGATGGCTACCAGGATAACGAACATGATAAAGCCGACAACCGGATTACCACCGACAACGAAGTTACCAAATGCCGTGATAACTTCCCCTGCATAACCATCAAGCAGGATAAGGCGCGTGGAGGAAATATTCAGCGCCAGGCGGAACAAGGTGGTAATGAGCAGCAATGACGGGAAAATGGATAAATCCAAGGCCTCCTTGTTATAGATTACATGTACATCCGTATTCTCATGAAGGTAATCCACCAGCTGGTCGGTTCTGCTCTCTCCTGATGATGGGATCAGATTATCCGGCATATATTCCGAATAGATCTGTTCCTTATTGGTAGGGATGTAGAGGAGGAACTCTCTTCCCTCTGCCTTATATCTATCACTAAGTGCCTGGTATCCGGCCGCGATCTCCTGGAGTTTGGACTCCTTATATAGGTTGACCTTCATGTAGTCTGCCATCGTGGACTCGATGCCGGTCCCATTATGAAAGAGCCAGTCATCCTTGCCGATAATGACAGGCATACCGTTTTTCTTAT
>CADAAS010000055.1 GCA_902785885.1 Pseudoselenomonas ruminantium | reverse complement strand
TGTTGGGAATGGCGGGAAGCCTTCCACTTATCAAACATTTCCTGTGCCTTCTTGGACTGGATCAGGCAGATGATGATAACCGCAGCCGCCTTGACCACCGGCAGCTGGTCAGCCGAAACACCCAACGCATACATGGTCGTAGTCAAGGTCTGAATGGTGATGGCACCGATTACGGAGCCGCCCACATAGAACTTGCCGCCCGAAAGCAGCGTACCGCCCAAAGCTACCGCGAGAATCGCATCCATTTCCATATTGAGCCCCGCATTGTTGGCATCAGCTGCCCGAATCAGGGAGCTTTCAATGAGGCCCGATACGCCGGCGCAAAGGCCGGAAAAAGCATATACCAGGAAGATGACCATGGTAACATTGATCCCCGCATATCTTGCCGCCGTGGGGTTAATGCCTACGGACTGCACAAACAGGCCGATACTGGTTTTCTTCATCAAGATAGCTACGAGCAGCACCATCGCCAAGGCAATGAAGATATTGGTTGGCAGGGGCATATTGGGCAGGAAGCCGGCAATATACTCAAAGGGTTTGTAATAAACCGTGATAATCTGCCCTTCCGTCATGAGCTGTGCCACACCACGGCCAGCCGTCATCAGGATAAGCGTTGCCACAACGGCCTGAATCTTGAACTTCGCGACCAAAAGGCCATTCCACATGCCGCAGAGCACGCCGACGCCTACAGCTGCCAACATAGCTACCGTCATGGGCATTTCCGCTACACCATCACCACGGCCGCCAATCAAGGTGCAGACCACAGCTGCCGAAATCGCTACCACTGCGCCAACGGAAATATCAATGCCGCTGGTGGCAATGACAAAGGTCATGCCCAACGCCAAAATGATAAGTGAGCAGGAACGGTTCAAAATGTCGACCAAACGACCATAGAGATGACCATCCTCAGTCATCTGTATCGTCAAAAATCCATCGACAAACAAGGTATTGAATATGAGCAGTACCGACAATGCCACCACGGGCAGGAAAAGGGAACTGCCACTAAATTTTTTCAGCATTTCCATCAGGCTGCACCTCCTGCAATGGCCTTCATCACGCCATCTGAACTGATGTCAGGACCGGTAAGTTCTGCCACCTTGCGGCGGTCACGCATAACGACAAGTTTCGTGCAGGTACGCACCATTTCGTCCATTTCCGAGGAAATGAACACCACCGCCATGCCCTTCTGTTTTGCCAGCGATATGGCCATCTTCTGAATCTCGGTCTTGGTACCTACATCAATGCCACGGGTCGGTTCGTCGAGGATGAGCAAATCCGGCTGCGTAGCCAGCCAGCGGGCGATAATGACCTTCTGCTGATTGCCGCCCGAGAGATTCTTCACGAGCTGTTCCCGGCTTGAAACCTTGATGCGCAGCAGCTTGATGCAGTCATCGGCAATCTTGACCTGTTCCTCATAGGGAATGTGGCGCAGGATGCCATCCTTTGCCTGCATGGCCAAGATGATGTTTTCCCGCACCGACAAGTCGCCGATAATGCCGGACAACTTGCGGTCTTCGGGACAGAACCCAATTTTCTGCTCCATGGCATTCATGGGGTTCTTCAGATGCAGCTTCTTGCCATTGATGGACAGCGAACCCTTGTTAATTTCGTTGATGCCGAACAAGAGCTCTGCTGTTTCCGTGCGCCCGGAGCCCAAGAGTCCCGCAAAGCCGATAACTTCGCCCTTGTGAATCTGCACATCCACTTCGTTGAGCTTGCCCACCGCGCCAATGCCCTTGGCATCCAGGAACACCTCGTCGCTCGGTACGCTCTTTTCGGCAAAATTATCCATATCCTTGACTTCGTTGAGGTCCTTGCCGACCATCTTGGCGATGAGTTCCAGCCGGGGCAGCTTGTCCGTTTCATAGGCACCTACCAGTTCACCGTTGCGCAGTACCGTGATATGGTCGCAAATTTCATAGATTTGGTCGAGGAAATGAGAGATAAAGATAATACCTAGGCCCTGCTTTTGCAGCTGCCGCATGATCTTGAACAGATGGGCAGTTTCTTCTTCATTCAGGGAAGATGTCGGCTCGTCCAAAATCAGAATCTTGGCCTCCACATCCACGGCGCGGGCAATGGCAATCATCTGCTGCAACGCCACGGAATAGTTGTCCAACGTCTTGGTTACATCAATATGTACATCCAACTTAGCCAGCAGCTCTGCCGCCCGCCGGTTAATGGTCTTCCAGTCAATCATGCCAAATTTGCGCAGCTCACGGCCGATAAAAATGTTTTCCGCCACCGTCAGGTTCGAACAGAGGTTTACTTCCTGATAAACGGTCGAAATGCCGCAATCCTGTGCATCTTTCGGGGTCTTCGGGTTGATGGCCTTGCCATTTAAGAACACCGTTCCACCATCCCTGGGGTATACGCCGGTCAGCACCTTGACCAAGGTGGATTTGCCGGCGCCGTTTTCGCCCATCAGGGAATGAATTTCGCCTGCATGCAAGGTAAAGTCCACATTGGACAGCGCCCGCACGCCAGGGAATTCCTTGGTGATATGCCGCATTTCCAGTAGTGCCTGTGCCATAGATGTCACTCCTTATGCGCTAATATAGGTATAAATAAAGCCGTGTCCGCACACATACGCTGTACGGGCACGGCCTTGCATTTACTTGAATCTCAGCTTAGTATTTGCGTTCCGGCAAGGTCTTTTCTGCTACATCAGCAGGGAAGACACCTTCGTCAACATAAACCAGTTTGTCAACTTTTTCACCGGCAAGAATCTTCTTGGCCGTTTCCATCAGGAGCTTGCCCTGCAGCGGGTTGCATTCTACCGTGCAGTTTGCTTTGCCTTCAATCATAGCCTGGAACATACCTTTTACGCCATCAATGGAGATAATGGTGATGTCCTTGCCAGGCTTGAGCCCAGCTTTTTCAATAGCCTGAATAGCACCGAGAGCCATATCATCATTATGAGCAAAGAGGATGTCGATTTTCGGGCCATAGGATTTCAGGAAAGATTCCATAACTTCCTGGCCTTTCTGGCGGGTGAACTCACCGGTCTGGGAAGCGAGGATGTTATATTTGCCAGCATTCGGGGATTTAGCCATAGCATCTTTGAAGCCTTCCTGACGGCGGATAGCTACGGAAGAACCAACCGTACCTTCCAGTACAACTACGTTGTACTGGCTGCCACCATCACGCGGAGCCTTCTTTTCTTTAGCCATGTATTCGTCAATCCATTTGAATACGTTGTTGCCTTCTTTTACGGAGTCAGTGCCGATTTTGGCAACATAGAGGCTGTCATCGGCGAGTTTCACATCGCGGTCAACAACGACAACCGGGATTTTGGCATCTTTTGCTTCTTTGAGTACCGTATCCCAGCCCGTTTCTACGATGGGCACGAAAGCGATAATATCTACGCCCTGTGCAATAAAGGAACGAATAGCCTTAATCTGATTTTCCTGTTTCTGCTGTGCATCCGAGAACTGCAGGTTGATGCCAGCTTCTTCTGCTGCTTTCTTGATGGATTCCGTGTTAGCCGTTCTCCATTCGGATTCCGCTCCGATCTGGGAGAAGCCCATGGTAATCTTCTTGTCACCGCCACCAGCCTTGCCGCTGTCTTTGGCCTGTTCATCACCACCGCCGCAACCGGCAGCTACAATCATCATAACGCTTGCTAGTAATAATGCTATGAGCTTTTTCATCTCATCGTCTCCTTTGCTACATCATGATTCCGCGTGTGACTCCTGCACCTATCTCTTGCCCTGCCCCCTTTGCGATTAGCCTTGCACAGTTTGCTGCTGCAATCCGCCATCTGTTCTCGTGCACACATCAAAATGCACACAATATAGTCTTTTAGCAAAACTCAGACAATTAAACATAAATAACGCTATTGCTCAGCTTAGCCACAACTTTTTCTATCTAATACGATACTCTTTCGCACCGTATTTGTCAATATGTTTTTATTCTTTATTTTTGTTCGAACACATTTTTTATTGTTTCACTGCCACTGCAACGCAGTAAGCCAGCCCCCTTTGGGGCCTTACTATGACGCTGTTACCCCACTGCTACGCAGTAAGCCCACGGGTATTGGTGATATTTTCCGCAGCGTTTGACAAGCCTGTCTAAGCGAAGGAAAATATTACCAGTACCCGCGGGCGCCTTTCCATTGCGATGTTAACCAAACATCCGGCTACGCAATAAGCCCGGCGACTGATAATGCTTTTCCGCAGCGTTTGACAAGCCTGTCTAAGCAGAGGAAAAGTATTATCAGTCGCCGGGCGCCTTACCACTACGATGTAACCCTTAGCAAATCTCCACCAAATTCATGCCCAGCATCACGCCCAAATCATGAATCTGTTCTTCCGTCAGACGGAAGGAAAGCACCGTATGATGGCCGCCGCCAGCCTTAATCCATTCCGTGGATCCCTTCTTCAGGCCGCACTTCGGCGTCCAGAGCTGTTTTGCTACCGGCAGGTGCGGGGTTTCCGCCTCAGCCTTGCGGCAGTCAACCGGATAGCTGATCAGGCGGAAGCCATCGCGGAAGTCAGCCACCGTCACATCGACAGCTTCACCATCAGCACCGGTGAACACCAGGCGAGCCGGGTCATCCTTGCCGCCGATATCGAGCGGATGCACTTCCACTTTCGGTTTATCGCTGGCAATGGTCGGGTCAACTTCGAGCATATGCGCACCAAGGATTGCTTCATGGCCTTTGCGCAGGTCGAGCGTATAGTCTTCCATGAATACCGTACGGTCATTATGCGCCATAATTTTCAAAAGACGAGCCAAGGCAGCATGCTTCCAGTCACCTTCAGCAGCAAAGCCATAGCCGTCACGCATCAGAAGCTGCGCAGCCAGCCCCGGCAACTGTTTGAGGCCCTTGAGGTCCTGGAAGTTCGTGCAGAACGCATTGTAGCCCCTGTCATCCAGGAATTTCTTGATGCCCAGATATTCACGCAGCTGATAGCGTACAGATGCCTCAAATTTATCCTGCGGGTTATCCTGCGGGTTCAGAGTATACATTTCGGAAAGTTTCTTGTATTCCGCATCAATGTCTGCTTCAGAAACAGCATCTACCTCATCCACGAGTTCGCCTACCGGCCAGTAGTCAACCGTCCAGCCGAGCTGAATCTGTGCTTCTACCTTGTCGCCTTCCGTAACGGCTACGTCACGCATGGTATCGCCAAAACGGCAGACACGGATATGGAAGCTTTCGTTATAAGCTACAGCTACATCCTGCCAGGAAGCGATTTCCTGCTGTACTTCTTCATCGCCCCAGTAGCCATAGACAATCTTGTTGTTGATATTCAGGCGGGAGTTCAGATAGCCGTATTCACGGTCGCCATGGGCACTCTGGTTGAGGTTCATGTAGTCAAAGTCAATCGTTGCATAGGGAATTTCATTGAGATACTGCGTAGCCAGATGCAGCAGCGGTTTCTGCAGCAGCTTCGTGCCGCGAATCCAGTTCTTTGCCGGCGAGAACGTGTGCATCCAGGTAATTACACCAGCTACTTCATCATGGTAATTGACATCCTTCATAAACTGCGTGATGCCATCAGCCGTAGTCATAACACCTTTGCAAACCACCTTATACGGCAGCTTGCCGCTGGCATTTAACTTGTCCACAATGTCCTGCGTGTCACGCTCAACATTCTTGAGCTGTTCCTCGCCATAAAGATGCTGACTGCCTGCCACAAACCAGAATTCGTAATTTTTTACTTCTAACATCTGAAATACTTCCCTTCTATTGATATCGACTAACCAATAACCACGCACTTATTTATCTGCCACAAGCCCACCAGCCTGCTGCTCAAGCGGCAAGCCCGCCTGATAGTTGGCGATGAACTTCTTGCATCCTTCCACACCTGCCGCATTCGGCGTCAGCGTGGTGCTCTGCGGATTCTTGAACACCTTGCTGTCGAGGAAGTCCGGCAGGCTTTCCTTAGCCCCTTCCTGGGCATAAAGCGCCAGCACCGCCATGCCCCAGGGGCCGCCCTCGCTGGCCGTATCCATTACGGTAATGGGAATCCCCAAGCTGTCGGCGAGTACCTGCTGCGCGATGACCGGCGTCTTGAAGAGACCACCCTGCGCCACCATCACATCGGTTTTGACGCCTTCATCCTGAATGAGCACATCCATGCCGATTTTCAGCGGTGCAAACGAACCATAAAGCTGTGCCAGCATGAAGTTGCCCAGATTCATATGGCTGTGCGGCGTCCGTACAAACAGCGGGCGTCCAGCTTCCACCTTGGTGATATTTTCCCCGGACAGGCAGCTGTAATTCACGAGCCCGCCGGCATCCTTATCGGCGCCGACTGTCGTATTAAAGAGGGTGCTGTAGAGTTTTGCCGGTGTCTGCTCATGGCCGATAGCCTTGGCAAATTCGCCGAACATATTGACCCAGGCATTGATATCCGACGAGCAGTTATTGACATGCACCATCGCCACATTGGCACCATCGGGGGTTGTTACGATGTCAATGTCCCGGTGCACAGCCTTCAACGGTTCATCCAATACATTCATGGAGAATGCCGAAGTGCCGACGGAAATATTGCCTGTGCGCTTGCGCACGCTGTTGGTGGATACCATGCCAGTACCAGCATCGCCTTCTGGCGGTGCCATGAGCGCCCCGGCCTGCAAAGTGCCGCTTGGGTCAAGAAGCTTTGCCCCCGCCTCCGTCAGATGGCCAGCCTCCACGCCAGCCCGCAGGGATTTCGGCAGGACAGCGGTCAGCTTCCACGGCAGGTTGGCGACTTCCGGCAGGCTGTCAAAAATGTTGACCATGCCTGCATCATAATCGCCCGTTGCCTCATCAATGGGGAACATGCCCGAGGCATCGCCTACGCCCAAGACCTTCTCGCCACAGAGCTGCCAATGAATATAGCCTGCCAGCGTCGTCAGGAAGTCAATATCCTTGACATGTTCCTCACCATTTAGGATGGCCTGATACAGATGGGCAATGCTCCAACGCTGCGGAATGTTGAAATCCAGCGCTTCCGTCAGCTTGTCTGCCGCAACGCCAGTGATGTTGTTGCGCCAGGTGCGGAAAGGAGCCAGCTGCTTGCCGTCCTTGTCAAAGGGCAGATAGCCGTGCATCATCGCACTGATGCCGATGGAACCAATCTGCGTGAGGGACACATGATAGCGGCTCTTTACATCCGCCGCCAGCTCCTTAAAGCAGGTCTGAATGCCCCTCCAGGCTTCGGACATTTCATATGTCCAAATGCCATCGACCAGCTGATTTTCCCATTCAAAGCTGGCACTTGCCAAGGTTTCGCAAGCATCGTTCACGAGCACGGCTTTGATGCGGGTGGAGCCCAGCTCCACCCCCAGTGCCGTAGCACCGCTTTCGATGCATGCCGCATTTTTTACCAAGTCCATAACCAATAGCCTCCTAAATGATGATGGTTATATATTAGCCCATATTTGTCGCCGGGCAGGCTTCATCTTTTTTTCCGTGTGCAATCCCCGCTGCTTCAATTTCTTCCAACGTTGCACCACGCGTTTCCGGTACACAGGTCCGGATAAAGGCTACGCCCAACAGGCAGATGCAGCCAAAGATGGCAAATACGGCGGCCTGCGAAATGCTGGCGGTCATAATCGGGAACAACAGGCCAACCAGGAAAGAGCCAATCCAGTTAAAGGAGGATGCCATACCGGAAGCACGGCCGCGGATTGCCAGGGGGAATATTTCACCAACGATAACCCAGGTAAGGGGTGCCCAGGTAAAGGAGTAAAAAGCAACATACACACAGAGGAAACCAACAATCATCATGGGGTCCGTATCCGGCACAATGCTGTTGATTACAGCCGGCAGGATGAAGGACAAGCCCATAACCGTGCCGCCCAACGTGAGCAGCGTACGGCGTTTGAAACGGTCTGCGATAGCCAAAAATACCAGAGAACCAAGTACCAGCAAGATACCCTGAATGATGGGCCACATCAACTGCGAGCTGGCAGCCTGACCCGTAGCCTGTTCCACAATCAGCGGAATGTAATAGAATATCGCATTAGCGCCCTGGAACTGCTGGAAGGCAGCCACACCAACACCAGCCGTAACCAGATAGCGGTATTTGTCCGAAAGAAGGGTGCTCAGTGAAGTATTGGCAGCAGCTGCCGTTTCTTCCTGGGCGGTTTCCTGAATGTCGCGGAGTTCAGCGTCAACTTCATGTTTTTCACGGATAAAGCCGAGCACCTGACGGGCTTCTTCAATCTTGCCATGACGAACCAGGAAACGCGGAGATTCCGGCAGGCGAAGTACGCCTAAGAACAAAATGATAGCAGGCACGGCAGCCAGACTAAGCATCAATCTCCAAGCAATCGTTTCCGGCATGTCCTTTAATAGGAAGTCAACCACATATGACAGCAGCATGCCGGATACAATCATGGTCTGATTGATACCGGAGAGACGCCCGCGCAGCCGCGCCGGAGACATTTCCGACATATAAGCCGGTACGAGAGCCGATGCTGCACCAACGGCCAAGCCCAAAAGCACGCGCACAGCAATCAGGTAAAGCGAACCATCCTGCGGCGCCAGGCCGGATAAAATCGAGCCAACAACAAAAATAAGTGCGGATAAAAGAATCATCTTGCGGCGGCCGAGCTTATCGGAAAGCTGACCAGCCAGTGCCCCACCAAAAATGGCACCAAACATAACCGAAGAAGTAATCCAGCCGATAATGCTGGCATTGCCGGCAAGCCCCCAGTCATTCTGCAGGAAGGGCAAGGCACCGGTCATAACGCCGATATCGTAACCGAAAAGAATACCACCAAACGAACCAAAGAAATAAATGAATGCGCTGGAGATTTTCTTCTCCGCTACACTAGAGGAACCCATTGTCATTGCGAACTAACCTCGTTTCTTTGTTTTGATTTAATCATTCTGTGTTCGAGCACATTTATAATATAGCATCAGCAAATCGCTTTGTCAATATCTTTATTGTTTTTTATTCATGCAAAAGTTATAATTCTTTATGCTATTTTCAGTAAATTCTTTTATTTGTTTCGTCACCAACAGGAATCTATCGGTGACGAAACCAGTATTAATGCGTGCTGTTGCCAGTGATTTCCTTGAGATATTTGATTAACAACCGTTCATCATCATAGAGCTGACGGCCTTTCTTGGTAACAATCCCCGAGTTGATATAAAAAGGCGTTTCCATAGGAATGACCACCAAATCATCACGTTGTAGAATAGCCTGTCGTGTAAGAAAAGTCGAACCAATCCCCGCCCGCACAAGATTCTTGATGGTATGCAGGTAAGGCGAATAATGAACCACCTGCGGTTTCTGATTCTCTTGGGCAAACAGATCATGTACCATACGATAAACAAAGAAGCTGCTGTCCAATAAAACCAGCGGTTCCTCCAGAATATCCTCCATTTGGATGGATGTTTTTGCTGCCAAAGGATTTTCCGGCTGGGTAACCAGACAGCACTCACAGGCAAAGAGCTTTTCATAGTTCAGCTTCTGGCTGAAGCCATCTTCATAATTGGTAAAGGCAATATCAAGTTTCTCCTCCTCTACCATATGCAAGGCCGATATGCCGCCGGATTCGATAATGTCCAAACGGATTTCCGGATGCTGCTGGCGGAACTCGCCTAATATCCGTGGCAGAAATTGTGTACCTAGCTGCAAGGGCATCGCCATGCGGATATGATTGCGATTGTGCGCCATATCCTGAATTGCATCATCGAGCTGGTCGATTTGGTCTAAAATGTGTTTGACTTTGCCAAGTAATTTTTCGCCTTCATTGGTAACGATAATCTTTCTCCCTTCTCGATGGAAGAGATTTAAGCCGGTCTCCGCTTCCAAAGTCTGCATGGCCACGCTGATGGTCGGCTGGGAAACATGAAGATGTTCTGCCGCCTTGGTGATATTCTGCCATTGACAAACTTCATAGAAATAACGCATCTGTATAAGCGTCATAGCGTTTCACCTCTTATTTCCATTTTCTATTTTTATACCTATTATAGCACATTTATGCTTGGAAACTCCTCTATTTCATGCGTTGCGCACCAACAAATCAGGACATATGTCCTTGCTTATTTTCACTTATTTTATATATAATTTAATCGAAATTTTCGTGATTATTATCAATATGAATATTATAGGGGTATATATTATGTTTGGAAAACGTTCTTGCAAAACCTTTGCTTTGGCTGTACTAACGGCTGCTATCACCTCCGGCACGGCATTTGCCGGTAACTTGACGGTATTTTCGACCTCCGATATTCACGGCAGTATCGTGGGCTGGAATTACTTCACCTCCAAGCCTGCCGATGTCGGCCTGGCCAAAATCAGTACCATTATAAAGGAAGCTCGCAGCCAAAAAGGTGCCAATGACGATATTCTCGTCATCGACGGCGGCGATATTCTTCAAGGTACACCACTGGATACCTATATGGTGCAGCACCCCAACGAGTGGAAGACGCACCCCATGTTTGATGCCTTCAATACCATTGGCTATGATGCCATTGAGCTTGGAAACCATGAATTTAACTTTGGCCTGGATTTCCTCAAAAAAGCCATTGGCAAAAATAAAAATGTCCTTGCCGCGAACGTAATTGACGACAAGACCGGCAAAACATGGAAAGCCGTACAGCCTTACCTCCTGAAGACCGTCAATATCGATGGCGAAAAAGTAAAGGTCGGCATTATCGGCACCGATACCCCCGCTATCCCCATGTTTGAAGATCCTTCACACTATGCAGGGGTACATTTCGTCGATCAGGTACCGGTATTCCGCCAGTGCATCAAAGAGCTGCAGGCCAAAGGCGCGGATATCATCATTGGTATCACGCACTCCGGTGTGCCTCGTGACGACCGCGGCGGCGAAGAAAATCAGGTAGTCGATATCGCCAAGGCCTGCCCGGAACTTTCCCTGCTCATTTGCGCCCATAACCATGTCGTTATTGATAACCAGTCCGGCGTAATCGGACCGGATGGCACCAACTACCAGAACTCCGTCATCAACGGCGTTCCCGTAATTGAAAGCGGCAAAGACGGCAAATTCCTGGGCAAGAGCGTACTTACCATCAACAAGGAAAATGGCAAATGGAAAGTAAATAATGTATCTACTCAGGCACTCTCCATGAAGGGTGTCGCAGATGACCCGCAGATTGTAAAACAGGTCGCCCCCTGGCATGAAAAGACCTTGAAACATCTGCAGACTGTAATCGGCGAGGCCTCTGACACATACCTGGGTGCAGAGTCCAACCATCAGGACTCCGCTATTGTCGACCTGATCAATGAAGTACAGCGCCATTATGCCGGCACGCAATTATCCGCAGCAGCCTCCTTTAACACCAGCCAGAACATCAACAAGGGCAAGATTACCCTGCAGGATTTGTCCGGTCTCTACATCTATGAGAACTATCTCTACGGCATCGAAATCAACGGGGCTGAATTGCGCAAATACATGGAACACGCAGCCAGCTTCTATGGCAAGTCCCCGGACTACAATTACGATATGATGCAGGGCGTGGATTACACCATCGATTTGACCAAGCCCGTCGGCCAGCGCATCACCAAGCTGCAGTATCAGGGCAAGGATGTAAAGGACACCGACACGTTCACCATGGCCATCAACGACTACCGCATGAATGGCGGCAGCGGCTATATTGAAGCTATGGGGTATACCAATGGCAGAAAGCCCAAGGTTGTCTTTGACTCCATGCGCAAATATGGTGACGACGGCCAGATGCGCAGTCTCATGATTCGCTATGTACAGGAAAAAGGCACCATCACGCCAACCTGTGACCACAATTGGAATGTAATTAAATAAGTTATCCTTCAAAAGCCCTGGCATCATTGCAGGGCTTTTGGCATATACATAGACTAATTTTATAGGAAAAACTTATACGCTTATCAAAAAACCATATTTTACAGTCCATCTTTTCTATGGCATAATATCACATATCGAAGACATGAGATTATATAAATATTGTATATTCTCTCTTCCTTTCCATAACACAACATCACATCCGAAGAAGCCGGCTCAATCCCCTTGGGCTGGCTTTTTTCTGTCTAAAAATCGCTGTATAATAGTAATACAGAATAAATCCTCATGAAGGAGGCCCCAGTTATGAAATTTTTTCATCTCTCCGATTTGCATATCGGCCTGAAACTCATCAACCACGACCTTAAGGAAGACCAGGAATACATCCTGCAGCAGATAGTGGAAACAGCTGCCCGCCGTCAGCCGGATGCCGTCGTTATTGCGGGAGATATTTACGACAAGGCCATCCCTTCTGCGGAAGCAGTTACCCTTTTTGATAACTTCATTACGAAGCTCAGTGCAACTCTGCCGCATGGCGAAATCATGCTTATATCCGGCAACCATGACAGTGCTCCACGACTCAATATCTTCCGTCCCCTGCTCGCCCACCATCATATACACATGGTTGGCCTGCCTCCGATGAAAGAAGACGAACACATCACCTGCGTTACCCTGCAGGATGAATATGGCCCCGTAAATTTTTACCTGCTCCCTTTTGTAAAGCCATCCATGATCAAGGACATCACCGGAACAGACGAAAACGGCAATAATCTCTCCTATGATGCCGCCCTTCATGCCCTGATTGAACGGGAAAACATCGACCAAAGTATCCGCAATGTACTGGTAAGCCACCAATTCTTTCTTTCTACCGGCAAAACAGCCGCCGACATCCCCCGGGCAGATTCCGAAATCATTACCGTCGGCAATATCGATTCCGTAAAAGGAGACATCTTGGAGCGTTTTGATTATGCAGCACTGGGCCATATCCATATTCCCATGCAGCTGAATGGCC